>NZ_JAPNKC010000001.1:8211428-8530357 GCF_026626705.1 Pyxidicoccus sp. MSG2 | reverse complement strand
GAGGCCCCCCCTCTGCACGCGCTGCTGAAGCCCGGCCTCCAGACCTCGACACGGCCCGTGCCCGCGGCGCTGCAGGAGCGCTTCGCCGCGCTCACCGCGAGCGCCGAGCGCTACGTCCTGCAGCAGAACGTGCATGAGCTGCGGATGCTGGCCCGGGCGGGCCGCGCCGGCGCGGTGACGCAGTCGGTGCGCTCGGGCTACAGCGCGGCGCACGGGCTGCCCTGGCTGGTGGTGGAGGCGCGCCAGGGGCGGCACGTGCTGCGCGGCGTGTACTTCCTCCAGCAGCACCCGGCGCCGCAGAAGCGGTTGGACCTGGTGGCCGGAGTCGACGGACTGGAGGAGGCCGTGGACGAGGCCCTGCGCCACCGCAGGCCCGTGGTGCTCACCGGCGAGCTGACGTCCTCGGAGGGACGCCGATGAACACGAAGTCTCGCGCCCTGCTGGCCCTGGTGGGACTGGTCGTCACCCTGGGCCTCATCTACGCCGCGAGCGCCAGCGTGGTGAAGAGCGCCGGCTCCACCGCCGCGCTGCGCGACGACAAGTTCGCCCGCGCCGAGCGGCTCGTCTTCTACCGGCTGAAGCCGGGCGAGGAGATGCGTGTGAAGGTGCCCTCGGATGCCGAGGAGCTCCGCGTCGTCACGCACCTGATGCTGCCCGAGGGCACCACCTACGGCCCCGAGCGCCAGTACCAGTACGGCCTCAAGGTGCTCCTGCGCGGCCCGGACCAGGTGCTGTTGGACAAACCCCTCTTCACTCGCACGCGGCAGAGCAAGGCCCAGCCCCAGGAGGACGGCACCTGGCTGCAGGAGAGCGCCTTCGCCACGGACCCCAACGTCCAGGTGACGGACGAGCGCGAGTTCCTCGTGCGCCTGCCGCCGCCGCCCCGCCCGGAGCCGGCGGTCATCTACCTGAAGCCCGCTGGCATCCACGGCACGCTGCTGGTGCGCGTGTACGTGCGAACCCAGCGGAGGCTGCCACTGCTGTCCTCGCAGCGCGCGGCCGACCTGCGCGCCGAGGAGCGCGTGGAGCGCACCACCTTCCTCCCCTTCGAGAAGCTGTCCGCGCAGACGCGGCACAAGCTGACGGAGGAGAAATGGGAGCGGCTGAGCGCGGAAGGCGAGGCCGGCACCGACTACTTCATCGAGCCCGTCTACCGCACCCCGTTCCGCCTGCCGCTGGTGGAGGTGGCCGAGTCCGCGCAGGAGCGGCTGGGCGCCGGCAGCGCGGTGGCCCTCAACGTCACCGGCCCCGCGCAGGCGGTGCTGTGGCTGTGGAGCACCACGCCGGACACCGAGGGCGGCACGCCCACGCCCGCCGGCCCCGTGACGGTCCGCGCCCTGGGCTCCACCGGCGCGGAGCGCACCTGGGACCTTCCCGCGCTGAGCAGCGGTGCCCCGGTGTCGCACGTGCTCGACGTGCCGGAGGGCCTGCACACGCTCTCCATCCACAACGCGGGAAAGGAAGACCTGCGCTACACGGTGGAAGGGCCGGCCGGTGCCTGGCTCGCGCCGGAGGAACTGCGCCCCACCGCGCAGCCCGACGCGCGCATCGCCTGGCTGCCCGACACGCGCCGCACCGAGGCGTTCGTCACCGGCCCGGGCTGCGCCACGCTGGACCTGGAGCTGGACGCCGACATGGACTCCGCCGGACGTCTGCTGCGGCTGGACGCGCGGCGGCTCGGCGTCACCGGGGCCGCGGACGAGAAGGCCTCGAACATGCTGCTCACCGTGCTGGACGCACGCGGCAAGGTGATGGACCAGACGCGCATGGAAGTGGCGGCCCAGCCGGCCACCTTCGAGAGCGCGGACCTGCCGCGGACTCCTGGCCAGTTGCTGCCCTGCGCGGAGGCGCGCGCGGCCGCGGCCAACGCGGGCACGGGCGAGGTGACGGACCGACCGATGCCGGTGTCCGTGCCCACCAGCGCGCGCGTGTTCCTGCCGGCCGGAGCCCGCAAGGTGCGCGTACATACTTCGAAGCCGACGGCGGTGTTCCTCTCCACCTTCCTGGAGCCACAGGGCGGGCTGGCGGGACTGGCGCCGTACCTCGATGAAGGCCTTCAAGGGGTGCGCTGGCGCAACGCGCCGCTGGACCGGCGGACCTGGTACCCCCTGCGCCCGGCCAACGTGACGGAGCTGACCCGGCGCGGGGCGCGGATGGAGCTGCTCAGCCAGGTGCGCCTGGAGCCGGAGGGGCTGGAGACGGTGTCCGCGCCCTCGGGCACCACGGTGGTGCTCGAACCGCTGGGCAGCCCCGACACGCAGGAGGTGCTCGAGCCCGTGCAGGGTGCCGCGGACGCGACGCGCGCGCTGTCCACGCTGCTGACGCCGGGGCGCGCGGTGCGCACGCACTTCGATGCACGCTCACCGTCGCGACCGGAGCTGCGCCTGTCACTGGAAGGCGCCGAGGGATTGGGCAGCGAGGTGGAGGTGGTGCTGGACGGAGAGCCGGTGCACCGCTGGACGCTGCGCGCGACCCGCGCTAGCGAGCTGCTGCCGCCGATGCCGCCGGGTGAGCACGAGGTGATGCTGCGCACCACCGTCGAAGGGCTGACGGCCACGCTCAACCGGCCGCCGGTGGCGGGCAGCGGGCTGGGCGCCCGCACCGTGTACCGGATGAACGGCGAGGGCCTCAGCGTGCCGGTGCGCAAGCCGGGCCCGGGCGCCGTCACCGTCAACATCGTCGTCTATACGCAGCAGCCGGAAAGCGGGCCGCAGCAGCGCCTGGCGGTGACGCTGGACAATGGCCAGCCCCACCGCCGCAGTGGCGTGCTCCTGCCCCGTGTCACCCGCGCGGCGCGGGTGCTGCCACTGCCGGCGTCGTCTCGTGCACCCGCCACGCCCGCGGGTCGCCCGCAGGCGCGCTGGTACGCGCGCACCGTGTCGGTGACGCTGGGCGAGGACCTGGCGCCGGGCCTGCACCACGTGCGCGTGGTGCCGCAGGGACTGGGGGACTCGCCGCTGTGGACGCGCTTCTTCATGTTCGGCCATGAGAGCAGCGAGCAGCCCACGCAGGAGTGGAACCGCACGGGCTGGGAGCTGGAGGACTCGCTGTGAGCCGCTGCCTGTTCCGCGGGGCCGCGCGCTGGCTGGCGGCGGGCGTCCTGGCGGCGCCCGGCCTGGCACCGCTCGCCATGGCGTCCGAGCCCGTCGACCGGCCCGTCCCCAATCGCGAGGAGCCCACGCGCACCGCGCCGCGAGGCACCTCGGAGCAGGACGAGGAGGCCACCTCCTTCACCATGGCTGACGACGACACCGCGCGGGTCCGCCCCATCAAGGGCTGTGCTCCCGACGCACGCTTCGCCGGACTGTGGCCGAAGCTGGCCGACGTGAAGTTCCACCCCACCACGCTGGAGGAGCGGGCCGCCTTCGCGAAGCTGCTCCCCGCGCTGCTCGAGGCCGCGCCGGAGACGACGACACCTCCAGCAGGCGCGGAGAAGCTGGCCTCCTCCGTGGGCTTCCGCCTGGAGGTCTGGGAGGGGATGCAGGATACCTTCTGGGTGCTGCGCGAGAAGCCCGAGCGGCTGCGGGGCGCGGGCGCCTACGTCATCCGCACCGGGCCCGCCACGGACGACGTGGTGCAGGTGCCGCATCCCTGGTTCGACAAGGGCACCGAGGGCATCGGCGTCGGCCTCTTCGCCTGTGGGCTCAAGGGCGAGCGCCCCCGCGTCTTCATGACGGCCACCGCGCACCGCTACCACGGCAGCCCGGGCGAGACACCCGAGGACCCGGAGCACCCGGCGGACGTCGCGCACAACCCGGACCACCTCTTCCAGGAGGTGACGAACCAGGTGGCGCGCACGCTGTCCGCGCCGCGCGTGGTGCAGCTCCACGGCTTCGGCACCGCGAAGGCGGAGAGCGGGCTGCGGGACAAGTCTTTGATTGCAGTGGTCAGCTCCGGCACGCGCGAGCCCACGACCTGGGCGCGGCGGGTGTCGAAGCAGCTGGTGAAGCTGTGGGGTGAGGGAGTGCGCCTGTACCCGGAAGGGACACAGGTGCTGGGCGGGACGCAGAACGCCCAGGGTCGGCTGCTGCAGGCGTACGAGCACGCGCGCTTCCTCCATCTCGAGTTGTCGGCCCAGGCCCGTGGGTCCCTCTCCTCCGGAGAGCGGCTGGCGCGGCTGGGCCACGTGCTGTTCGCACCCTTGGAGGATTGAGCGCCGATGTCTCCGCTTCGACGCCGCACCCGTCTCGTCTCGCTGGCAGGGCTCATCGCCATGCTACCGGTGGCAGTGCTCGCCGCCTCGCCGTCGGAGGCGCTCCGCTCGGTGGAAGGACTGAGCTGGGAGCCGCGCCCGGTGCGCGCCCCCGTGCCCACCGCCGACGTGCGCGCCGCCGCGCCGTACGTGCCGGACGGTGTGCCGCAAGTCACGGGCGCCGTGCAGGTGGGGCCCGAGCGTGGCGCCGCGTTGTGGCTGGGGCCGCTGGACGTGGCCCGCGTCACCGGCGCGCCCGGCACGCTGCGCTTCGTGCGCGTGCCGGTGGCGACGGACGCGCAGGGCTCGCACCTGAGGCTGGAGGAGGAAGGCGTGCCGGAGAAGCCCGGCCGCTGGTACCTCGCCGAGCCCATGGGCCCGGGCAGCATCTGGGTGGTGACGGCCACGAAGCCCGGCCGCGTCTGGGTGGAGCGTCCCACGCCCTTCGAGACGACGCACACCGACGAGGCCATGCGCGAGGCGCTGCTGCGCTGGGTGGACGGCCAGGGCTCGCGCCCGCCCCTGCCCTTCCAGGCGTCGCTGCGCACGCGGCTCGACCTGGACGCGGAGCTGGAGGCCACGCTCGCGGAAGGCGTACCGGAGAACGCGCCGCTGCGCACCGCCCTGCGTGACTGGCGCAAGGCCGCCGCGCTGCGCGAGTGGACCCAGGTGTCCCCGCTGCGCGGCGCGAGCCTGCGCGTCGCCCGTCCCCGCCCGCCCGGCGCGGAGGTGTCGCTGGAAGGCATGGACGCGCCCTGGGTGCGTCCCGGGGAGGGCACCGGAAGCTGGGCCGTGGAGCTGGAAGGCCCCGGCGTGCTCGCGCTGGAAGTGCGTCCGGTGCTGCATGGCACGGAGACGCCGCCCGTCGCGGTGGAGGTGCGCAGTGAGGGCGCGACGCTGGCCTTCGCCGACGTGGCGCCGGAACCCGCCTGGGTGGAGGGCGCGTCCGACGTGGCGCTGCCCGAGGACCGTCGGCCGCGCCTGCTCCCCTCGGGGGAGCACGTGGGCATCGAGAACGAAGTGCGCGTGGCGTTGCGCCCGGGGAAGCACGCCTACCGCGTGCACTGGGACGGCAGCGGCGTGCTGCTCCGCGCCCGCGTGGTGTCGCGCCGGCCGAAGCTGGGCGAGGCGCTGGCGCATGAGGCGAACTGGGTGGACCACGCGCGCAAGGCGTGGGACGCGGTGAAGGCAGACGGCTCGCCTCGCGCAGCGCTGCTGCGCCGTCAGCTCGTCGTGCTCGCGCCGGAGCTGGCCTCGGGGGATGCCAGCCTCACCGTCGTCACCGACGTGAAGGACCTGTCTCCCCTGCTCCGCGCGCTGGTGGCGCTGGACGAGGCGAGTGGAGACCGCGTGCCGGAGGCGGTGGAAGCCCTTCGAGCACTGGAAGGCAAGGCGGCTCCCACGCCGCTGGCCTGGCACCTTCGGCTGCGCGCGGCGCGGATGCTGCTGGACATGCGGCAGACGGACGCGGCGCACGCCCTGCTGGGCACGGCGCCGTCCTTCCCGGAGCCGGGCTGGCTCGCCGCCGAGGCCGCCGGGCTGGTGTCGCGGCTCCCGCTGGGAGACCCGCTGCGCAGCCGTGAGCTGGCCGCGCTGGAGCTGGCATGGCGCGCCGAGCCGCTCTCCGACGAGATTCGCCGCCGCTACCGCTCCGCATGGTGGCGCGCGAGCCGCTGGTCGCGCGTGACGCCCACGCCGGAAGAGGACGCCCCCACCCTGCTGCCCACGCGCTGGCTGGACGTGCAGGCCATGGATGACGAAGAGGGCACGCCCGCGAATGGCGCGCTCTGGCCACTGACACCGGGAGCCACCACCCACGTGCACGCCACCGGCCCCGCCGAGGCGCCGACGCTGCTGCGCGCGTACGTGGTCGCTCCGTCGCGCGCGGGCACACCGCTGGTGCTGCGCGTGGGCGAGCAGGCCTTCCCGCTGCTGCCGCTGGCCGCAGTGGAGCCCGTGGAGATTGCCCTGCCGCCCGGTGACCACACCGTGAGCCTGGAGGGCGGCGCCGACGCGCGCGCCTTCCTCTCGCTGCCGCCGACGGGGACGCCGGGCGCGGTGGCGGAGGTCGGCTACATCCGCACGCAGTGGCCGGTGCGCGTGGGAACGAAGGCGGTGCGCTTCTTCGTGCCGGACGCGAAGCTGCCCACGCCGGTGCGGCTCCAGTTGCGCGGGCTCGGCGACGTCTCGAAGCCGGTGACGCTGCGCCTGCACACGGACGTGGGCCGGCCGCAGAAGCTGGTGCTGATGCCGGGCCGCGCGGGTTCCAGCCACCACGCGTTGGAGGGCGCGGAGGGCACGTCCGCCGCGCCGGTGTCCGCGGTGGTGATGCTGCCGCCGCTGGCGCGCGAGGTGTGGTTCGAGGTGGAGGGCAAGCAGGCCACGCCGCTCGTCGCCTCGCTGTCGGTGCGCCGGGGTGCGGCGGGCTCGCTGGACGCGGTGGCGCCCGCCGTGGCGCTCGCGGGGGCCTCGGCCATGGACACGCTGCTGACGCTGTCGCGCCGGCTGCGCGAGACGCCGGACGACGCGGAGCCTCGGTTGGCCCGCGCGGAGCTGCTGCTGTCGCTCCAGGAAGACGGCTTCGCCCGCGCGGACCTGGTGCCCCTGCTGAAGGACCAGCGGCGACTGTCGCCGGAGCAGTCCCGGCGACTGCTCGCGATACTGGGCCGGCTGCAGGACGACTCGCGAGAGGGCGTGCGCTTCAGCCAGGCCATCACCGCGCCCACGCTGATGTCTCCCGCGTACTCCGTGCTCCCGGGCGCGGAGCAGGAGGACCTCACGGCGCGGGTGGCGAAGGCGCGCGAGCTGGGCACGAAGCGCGCGCTGGAGCTGCTGACCTCCGACGGCACGGGCACGGTGGCGAAGCGCTACCTGCGCGCTCGCTGGCTGGCGGCGTCGGGCCAGGACGAGGCTGCGGCGCTCGCGCTGGTGGCGCTGTACCGCGAGACGGGCCTGCCGCAGGTGGGCCTGGAGGCGCTGGGGTTGCTGGAGCGCCTGGAGTCCTCCTCCAAGGCGTGGAGTGAAGGCGGGGCACCGCTGGGCGCCGCGCTGGCCGCGCAGCTCGAGGGCTGGGCGGACCACCCGCGCGTGCGGCACATGCGCGCGCTGGCCGGCCGCTGGACGCACTGGGAGCGGCTGCGCGACGCGGAGCAGGCGGCGGGCCTGCTGGACGCGCTCGCCGACGGCGACCCGGAGGAGCCGGAGACGGGAGACACGGTGCGCAAGGCGCTGCTGGCGCCGCCGTGGCCGCTGGAGCAGGGCCGGCTCCTGCCCTCGGGCCGCTCGCGCGTGCTGAGCATGGACGTGCGCGAGCCGCGCCCCGTGGGTGCCCAGGTGCTGTGCGGCTCCACGCCGCGCGTGGGCGTGGACGGCCCCCGGCCTCCGTGCACCTTCGCGCTGCGCGTGGACGGCCGCACCGTCATGGAGCAGCAGGTGGAGGACGGGAAGACGGCGCTGCTGACCTTCGTGCTGGACGTGCGCGGCCGGCACCAGGTGGAGGTGCTGCACGGGCGAAACGCGACGCCGGCCCTCGGCCTGGTGCGCTTCGTGGACCCGTCCGTGGCGGGCGGTCAGGCCGCGCCGCTGTCCTCGCAGCAGCCGCTGACGCTGCTGCGCAGCAAGCCGGGCACGCCGGTGGTGATGACGGTGCTCGGGCCGGGCGCGCTGCGCATCCAGGCGCGCGCCCTGTCGCCCCAGGCCGGACGGCACGTGCTGCTGTCCAGCGTGGTGGTGCCCGCTGGCGACGGCACGGGAGGCGCGGGCGCGGAGGACGGCCCGCCGATGCGCCTGGGTCTGCCGGAGGACGTGGACGCCACGGTGAAGGGCCTCGCCGGTCCGGTGGGCCGCGCGGGCGAAACGTGGCTGTTGCTGCCCGGCAAGGGCCCGCACCAGGTGCGCCTGGAGTCGCCCGAGGGCGAGGCGCTGGTGCGCGTGGAACTGGGCGTGACGGAGCCGCCGGACGCGGCGCCGGGGCGCTGGTGGGAGCAGGCGTCCTCCGGGCTGGAGCCGCTGCCGTGGCCCGCGCTGCCGCCGCGCCTGTCGCTGTTGCCCGAAGGGGTGCCGCCCGCGGAGGCGCCGCACGGCCTGGGGATGATTTCCGCGGAGCTGGCCTTCCGCCGCGAGGAGGTCGAAGAGGGCGAAGTCCTCGAGCGCCCGCTGCGCTCGGGCATGGACGTGCGCCTGGGCCTGCGCCGCGAGTTGGTGGAGGACCGCGCGTGGCTGCGCTTCGAGCCCGAGGCGCGCTACCCGGTGGGCCAGCCCACGGTGTTCGGCGCCAACACGAACCTCTACCTGACGCGGCTGCCGCTGCGCCTGCGGCTGAACCTGCACGGCGCGTTCTTCACCCAGTCGGTGGAGGACACGCTGCGCTGGAGCGCGCGTGGCCGGGCCACGGTGGACCGGTGGGTGCAACTGAGCCCGGACCTGGGGTTGGTGCCCTCGCTGGGGCTGGCGGTGGAGACTTCGCACGGCGGCTCGGCGGTGGACCCGGACCGGTATGACCAGAGCGTCTTCTGGCGCTACGGCGAGGACCACCCGCGCCGGCTGATACCGAAGCTGTCGCTGCGCTGGCAGCCCTTCCAGGACCACGTGGGCTCGGTGGGGGCGTTCGCCACCACCAACGCGGACCTGGGCACGCTGGACCACGCGGGCGGCGGCGCGAGGTGGGCGGCCCTGCTGGGCGGGCCGCTGCGCGGCACCCGGGCGGAGCTGGGCTACGAGCTGACGTACCGCATGCGGGACGAGCACCGCGCACAGGCGTATCTGCGGCACCGGGTGGCGGGCCGGTTGGATTGGAACGTGTGGGCGGGGAACGGCAACCGGCTGATGCTCTTCGCGGAAGACCGGGCGCTGCTGTCGGACCCCTTCGGGTTGCAGAACGTGTTCTCCGTGGGGGCCCGCTGGGACTGGATGGGCGGCCGGGGTCTGCGGGACATCACTCCTCCCGAGGAGGAGTTCGAGGAGCTGCTCGATGCAGGACGTTCGCTCGACTGAAGTGTCCTCGTCCCAACGCGACCGTGGCCCCCGGGAGCATCAACCGGGGGGAGTGCATAGCTCTCCCCGCGACATGCAACCGCCGTCTGATCCGCTGGAAGACCTGCTCCTCGAGGCGCTTCCCCCGCTGCACCGGCGCATCCGCCGCGCCGTCGTGGCCCGGCTGGCGCACCGGCTGCGGGAGTCGTGCCCGCGCCCGCACGGGGGCGGTGACGGCCACGCGCTCTGGCTGCGCGAGGCCGTGCAGTCCCTCGTCGCCGAGGTGGCCGTGGTGGACGCCGAGTCCGCCGCCCTCACCCGCCGCTACAACGAGGCCCAGGGCGAGGAGGCACGCCGCCAGGTCCTCGTCGAGCACCTCACCCAGACGGTGAAGAATCGGAAGGACCGCCGCGAGGACCTGCGCGCGCTGGACCGGTGGATGGGCCTGGATGCGCTGCGCGAGCGGTTGGAGCGCCAGCGGCACCAGTTGCTCCAGGAGGAGGAGACGGCGCTGCGCTGCCTCACCGGAGCGCTGGGCCGGCTGGATGACGACACCCGCGTCACGCACGCGCAGGCCCTGACGTCCCTGGCGGGCGAGCTGCTGGAGCGTGTGGCGGGAGCCCCACGCGCGCAGAACCGCCTGGCCGCGCTGGAGTGTTTCCACGCCCTGGTCCGTCAGGAGCCCGCGTCGGTGGCGATGCTGCTGGAGGCGGGCCCCACGCTGTCGGGCTTCGTGGGCCAGGAGGACGCGAGCCCCTTCTTCCAGGCGGAGGCGCTCCGGGCGCTGCTGGTGACGGACACGCTCGCGGGCCTCGCACTGCTGCGCCAGCGCCTGCGCGGTCCCTACCCTTCCGCGAAGGACTTCCTCTTCCGCAGACAGGCGCTGGAGCTGTCCGCGCCGCTGCTCCCCGCCGAGCACCTGCTGCCGCTGCTGACCGAGGTGGCCTCACACGACCCGAGCGAGTTCGTGCGCATGGGCCTGTGCGGCCTGCTGGCGGCGCGCGTGGAGGGCCAGTCCCTCCTGCGCCAGCTCGCGGGACTGGATGGAGCCACGCAGACGCCTCGCGTGCGCACGGCCGCGGTGCTCGCCGCCGTGGAGGCCACGCACCACGAGGCGCCGGTGCGGGACCGCGCGCTCGTCCTGTTGGTAGACGTCCTGCGCGAGGACACCGACGCGCTCGTGCTGCGTGTGGCGTGCGAGCAGGCCGCCGCGCTGGCGGAGGCGCTCGGCCCGAGCCTCGGTGAGGCCCACACCCGACTCACCGACGCCGTCGCCGCGCTGCGCACGCGCCCGGACACGGCGGGCCTGGTGCTGGAGACGGCGGCCAATGCCGAGCAGGTGCTCCGCCGCACGGCGGACCCGGCGCGGCTGGCGTGGACCCGGTACCTGTCCCAACGCGTGGAGAAGCTGCGCCCCGGTGGACGCACGAAGGTGACGCTGGAGCCATTGCCCGACGGGCTGCCGCCGATACCCGAGGAGCCGGCGTGGCTGGGCGCCATCCTCGCGGACCTGTCGCGGGACGGGTATGGCCTCTACGCGGAGCGTTCGGAGCGCACGCTGACGCTGTGGCAGGGAGACCGGCAGAAGCGCAGGCTGTGGCGCATCCTCCACGAACTGCGCACGCCCGCGCCCAACAAGCGCCAGGCCTTCCAGCACACCCTGGGCCGGGTGATGCCGGGCACGCTGCGCGCGCACCCGGGACACCTGGACGAAATCACGGAGACGGTGGTCCCCGGCGAGCGCGTGCACGTGGCCAGTCAGGGCGGCTGGGGCCGGCACCTGCCCACCGTGGATGACCTGTTGGATTTGCCGCTGCGAGCCAACGGCAAGGTGCACCTGTTCAGCAGCCACGGCACCACGGTGCTGGTGCCTCCGCCCTCACTGGCGCGGCGGCTGCGCAACCGCCTGCGCGTGACGAAGGACTACCGCCGGCTGTCGGCGCTGCGGCTCACCTCGCTCCAGGGCGAGGAGCCGCGCGAGCGCCGCCGCTTCGTGGAGCACGTGGAGAAGGACCTCGGCGTCCTCGTGCACTTCTCTCCGTACGAATCACAGGCGCAGGTGCCCGGCCCGCTGTCCACCCTCTTCGGGGACCCGGACGACGGCAAGGGCTCGCGGCTGCACACGCCCGCGCTGATGGGGCTGGAAGGCGGCATCCTTGCGCTGCTCACCGAGCGCATCATGGAGAGCGAGGGCTACTTCCTCGGCGGCGGCGGCAACGGCATCGCCGCGCTCGGCATCTTCACGGCGGCGCTGTTCACCGTCTTCCTGGGGGAGACGTACGTCAAGCGGCAGCAGGTGCGGAAGGCGCGCGCGCAGGTACCGCTGTGCATCGGCGGCTGGGGCACGCGCGGCAAGTCCGGCACCGAGCGCCTGAAGGCCGCGCTCTTCACCGGCATGGGCTTCGACGTGTTCGCGAAGACGACGGGCTCGGAGGCGATGTTCGTGCACTCCGCGCCGGGCGGCACTCCGACGGAGTTCTTCATCTTCCGTCCCTACGACAAGGCCACCATCTGGGAGCAGAAGGACATGGTGGAGCTGGGCGCGCGCCTGGGCACCGAGGTCTTCCTCTGGGAGTGCATGGCGCTGCAGCCCAACTTCGTGGAACTGCTCCAGAACGACTGGATGAAGGACGACGTGGCCACGCTGACCAACGCGTACCCGGACCACGAGGACATCCAGGGCCCGGCCGGCATGGACGTGGCCACCGTCATCACGAAGTTCATGCCGAAGGACGGCAAGGTGGTGACGACGGAGGACCACTTCCTGCCCCTCTTCCAGCGAGCCGCGAAGGACGGCGGCACGGCGCTGCACCACAGCGCGTGGTGGGAGGCGGAGCTGATTCCGGAGGAACTGCTCGCGCTGTTCCCCTACCGCGAGCACCCGCGCAACATGGCGCTGGTGGCCACACTGGGCGAGCAGCTCGGCGTGCCGCGCTCGTACGCGCTGGCGCTGATGGCCGAGCACGTCCAGCCGGAGATTGGCGTGCTCAAGGTGTTTCCGAGCGCGAATGTGCGCGGGCGGAAGCTGACCTTCATCAACGGGCACTCGGCCAACGAGCGCACGGGCTTCCTCAACAACTGGCGACGCACCGGGCTGGACACGGTGGAGCCGGAGACGCAGCCGGACCGTGCCGTCATCACCGTCATCAACAACCGGTGGGACCGCGTGTCGCGCTCGGAAGTGTTCGCCCGCATCATGGTGGAGGACGCGGCGGCGGACCGGCACGTCCTCATCGGTACCAACCTGGAGGGCCTCCAGAAGTACGTGCGTGACGCGCTGGACCGACACCTCCAGCGCATGGAGGTCGTCGCCGCGGAGGACCTCGTCGACGGCGGGGACGCGAGCCGTGCCGAGGTGCGCCTCACGCGCGAGCTGGCGCGACTGAAGATTCCGCGTCCCACGCCCCAGGCCTTCTTCGAGCGCCTGAAGCTGTACGCGAAGGGCGCGGGGCTCACCGCCGTGCGCACGCCGGAGTTGGTGGCCGCGGTGGAGTCGGCGCTGAGCACGCCGGACGAGCACGTCGCGGTGGCGAAGGTGCGCTCCGCGCTGGAGCGAGAGGTGGGGCCGCTGCTGGACGCGGCGCTGCGCGTGGAGCCGGTGCGCGAGGACGCGTCGATGCCGGAGGTGCTGGCCCCGGCGACGAAGGACGAGGTGTGCGAGCACGCGCTGTACACGCTGGCACGGCTGGTGGTGCACGCGCGGCTCAAGGCGGCGCTGCCCCGCGCGGGCGCGGACGCTGACGAGGTGGCGGCCTTCCACCGGAAGTTCCGCGACGCGTACCGGGACATGTACCTGGAGCAGCTCGTCCCGGTGAACGACGAGGGAGCGACGGGCGACCAGGTCATCGACGCGTGCGCGCGGGCCGTCCCGCCGGGCCTGGGCGTGAGCATCATGGGCGCGCAGAACATCAAGGGCACGGGCCTGGACTGGGTGTACCGGTGGCTGGCGCTGGACAGGGTGGGCTCGGCGCTGGAGGCCCTTCAGAAGGGCTCGTCCGAGCCGCGGCGGCGTGCCCTGGAATCACTGGAGACGTTCGCGGACTCCGGGCTGGTGGACGCGGGGCTGGCGCGGGTGGCGCTACCGCGGCTGGCGCTGAGTGCCCAGACTCCGGAGGAAGCGGAGCGGCTGCGGCGCCTGGCCGAGAAGGCGCGAGCCACGCACGAGGCGAAGCTCGCGGCGCTGAAGCACACGGGGACGGCGACCTTCATGCAGTCCGTCACACGCAAGGTGGAGAAGGTGTTCGACTACCTGGACAGCGTGCAGCGGCGCCGGCTGAGCGAGATGTTGCTGGAGGACCTGGTGAGCGGCCGCGTGTCGCACGCGCGGGCGGCGCTGGAGACTCGCAAGCTGTACGAGCGGCAGAAGGGCGGCTGGCTGTTCTCGGGCTTCGGCTCGGGCAAGCCGGAAGAGTCGCCCGCGCTGCCGGCGCCCACACTGCCCGAGGTGCGGGAGCCGGTGGCTCCGCAGCCGCTGCGGGACGTGTTCGACAAGGCCTTGGGTGCGAATCGCGGCGACGTGGCGGTGCCAGTACCAGGGCCCACGCACGGCGCGAACACCCAGGTGGTGACGGCACCGAGGCCGTCGTTGGAGGGGGGGCACGCGAAGCCTCGCGAGGAGCGGGAGCCAGCGGGCCAGGAGGCACCGGTGCCACGTGCACCGGTGGACGACGCGGGGGATCCGGCGAACTGAGCCGGCGGCGTCGCGACAACCTGAGGAGGGAATTTCATGGAGGAGCTTCCCACCCCGGATGCTCCCGGCGTCGCGAGTGTGCCACCGGGCACACGCGTCGGAGTCGGAGGACCGGGGCACAACGAGACCACACCGGGTGCCCGGCGGCGCGCGCTGTTCTACGCGCGCCAGGCGATGCGCGTGAGCGAGGTGCGCGACCTCTCCGGATTCGACGCGCTGGAGTCGGAGTGGAATGACCTGGTGTCGCGCACGGACGACCAGGTCTTCTACCGGCACGAGTTCCTTCGCTGCTGGCTGCGGCACTTCGCGCCGGAGGGATGGCTGCGCATCCTGACGGGGCGTGACGCGGAGGGCCGGCTGGTGGCGGTGCTGCCGCTGCGCGCGCAGCGGGGGCAGCAGTACGGGATGCCCGTGCGACAGTTGCTGTCGCTGACGAACAAGCACTCGTGCCGCTTCGACTTGCTGGCGGAGGACCCGCGCCGCGCGGGGACTGCGTTCCTGGCGCACCTGATGAAGGACCCGAGCTGGGACGTGCTGCGGCTGGCGGACGTGCCCGACGGCGGCGCGGCCTTCGCGGTGCTCGCGGCGGCGCGCCGGGTGGGAATGCCCTGCGGGACGTGGGAGAGCGCACGCTCGCCGTATGCGCTGCTGCCGGACTCGGTGGACACATGGCAGCGCGAGCGGGGACGGCAGTCCAAGCCGCTGCGCCGTCGACGCCGCCGACTGGAGGAGCGCGGTCGGGTGACGCTGGAGCGGGTGACGGGCGGAGAGCGCCTGGCGGAGCGACTGGAGGAGGGCTTCGCGCTGGAGCGCAGCGGCTGGAAGGCGCAGCGCGGGACGGCGATTGCGCAGAGCCGGAAGCGGCTGGCGTTCTACTCGGACCTGGCGGAGGTGGCGGCGAAGGCCGGCTGGCTGGGGCTGTACTACCTGCGGCTGGGCACGCAGGCCGTCGCGTTCCAGTACGGCCTGGAGTACGGCGGCCGGTACCTGGCGATGAAGCCGGGCTACGACGAGCGCTTCGCGGAGGTGAGCCCGGGGCAATTGCTGACGGAAGGGCTCATCCAGGACTGCATCGGCCGTGGGGTGACGGAGCTGGATTTGCTGGGGGACGACGCGCCCTTCAAGCGGGAGTGGACGGACACGGTGCGTCCGCACCACTGGCTGTTCATCTACCGGAACTCGCTGAGGGGCCGTGCGATGTACCGGGCGAAGTTCCGCTGGGCCCCCGTGGCCCGGAGAATGGTGGGGAAATGGGTCCGACGGCGCTGACCTTCTACCGGGCCGCGAAGCGGCTGAAGACATGGCATGTGCCGGTGCTGCCGGACGTGGTGGCCGCGGTGGGCACGCGCATGCACCAGTGTCACGTGGACCTGGCGGCAGAGCTCCATGCGAGCGTGGAACTGGGCTACGGCGGCATGGGCGTGGTGGTGGCGCCCGGAGTGGAGATTGGCGAGGGCAGCTTCCTGTCGCAGAACGTCAGCGTGGAGCCGAAGCCCGGCGTGGTGGGTGCGCCGCGGATTGGACGCAACGTCTACGTCGGCGTGGGCGCACAGATTCTCGGTCCCGTGACGGTGGGTGACGGGGCGGTGATTGGGGCAAACGCGGTGGTGACGGCCGACGTGGAGCCCGGAGCAGTGATTGCGGGGATTCCCGCGCGGGAGCTGAAGCGCAAGTCACGGTGAGCGCGAACGGACCTGGCGCCCGGCTGCTCCGTCGATTGAAACCCGCTTCTGCCACATGGTAGGACGGTGGGGCCGCGCGCTCCCGGCCGCACACCATGGAATCCCCCGGATCCGGACGACCTCGCCGGCGGTTGACTCGAATCATCGCAGGCGTGCTCCTGGTGCTCGTCGCGGCCCCCGTGCTGGTGCTGGTCGCGACGGTGGCTGTCCTCCACAACCTCGACCGCCCCTGGCTGAAACAGCGCATCGTCTCCCGGGTGGAAACGGACACGGGGCTGCAGCTGGACTACCAGACAGCCCGGGTCGACGTGCTCTCGGGCCTGCGACTGGAAGGGCTGGTCGTGCGGACACCGCCGCCGTTCCAGAGCGTCGCGCCCGAGCTGCTCCGCGTCGGCAAGCTGGAGGCGCAGTGGTCGCCTGGCTCCCTGCTGAGCGGGCCCACCCTTCTCGAGCGGGTGGCCATCCAGGACGTGGCCATGACCCTGGTGACCGACGAACAGGGAACCACGTCACTCACGGGTTTGACGGGCGCAAAGCCCCCCGAGCCGCCGTCCATGGAAGAGCCACTCGGAGCCTCCCGGCAAGCCGCTGCGCTCCTGGCCTCCGCGCCTCCCGTCGGCAAGATCGAAGTGTCGGGCGTGTCGTTGAGCTACGTCCGCGTTCGCAACGGTGAAGTGCTCGAGCGCGGGTCCCTGCGTGGGCTCGCAGCCAACGTCGAAGCGAAGCATCAGGACGATGGCTGGAAGCTCCTCGCGCAGCTGGGCAGGACGGGCGTGCCGCTTCCGCTGGAGCTGAGCCGCGAGGGCCCTGCCATTCCGCCGGCCCTGGCCGCGCTGGAGCTGGTCCTCTCCGCGGAGGTGGGGGCGTCGGCCGCGCGCGCGCAGGTGGACCTCGATGTCGCGCGACAGACCTTCGATTCGCGGTTCACGCTCCGCGAGCTGCTTCACGGCGCGGCGTCGGCGAAGTTCGACGGTGAGAAGCAACACATCGCGCTCGAGCTGGAGCGCACCCGGCTTGCCGACAGCACCGAGGTGCAAGCGCAGCTGGTGCTTCCGGATGCGGAGGAAGTGCCGCCCGTTCTGACACGGGCCCTGGCGGATGTGGACCTCGGGAAGCTGCTGCAATGGGTCCCCGCCGATTGGCGTCCGTTCTCGGTCGAGCGCGGCAAGGTGCACCTGGACGCCCGGGAGGTCACGCTCAGCGACATGCCGCAGCTGGGAGACCAGGGCAGACTCGGCCTGGACGTCGACGTCGCGGAGCTTCAGCTCGCTCAAGACGAGCTCCGGGTGGCACTCGGCGGTGGCAGCGTCTCGCTGGTGGCGACCCCAGACTCCCCGAAGGGGTTCGCCGCTCAGCTCACAGTCGCGCTCACGGGGCTCGCTGTCGGTGGGCCCACCGCGCTTCGTATCCCGAAGGCCTCCTTCGAGCTGAAGGCCCACCAACTGCGGCCAGACCTCTCCTCGCCCATCAGGGTCTCGGGAGACGTCGCGCTGTCCGGAATGGTGGATGCCCTGGACGTCCGTGCCTCCGGGCTCCGTGCGACGGCGGAACGTCTGGGACTGCAGCTCCAGCTCCAACTCGCGAGTGAGCCGCCCTTCGCGCTGAAGGCAGACGTGCCCGTGCGGGCGCTCCAGGTCGTCACGGCGGATGGACGCGAGGTGCTGAAGGGCCCCGTGCACGTGAAGCTCAACGCGTCGGAGGTGTTCCCCCAGATGGACGATCCTCGGCGCAGCCGTGCCCGCGTCCGGCTGGAGCTCGACGCGGGCACGCTGCACGCGTCGCTGGATGCCACCAAGGGAACCGACGAGGTGGCATACACCCTGGCCGCCCAGACGCCGGACCTCGTGGCCGCCCGGCCCTTCATCCCCGAGTCCGTCGCCGCCCGCATTCCCTGGAAGCAGCTGGGCGTGAGCGTGGCCTCCAAGGGAAGCCTCGCGGCGCTCTTCTCTCCCTCGCCACGGCTGGAGCACCGGACGGAGCTGCGCCTGCAGCGACCGGCCTGGGACGACGTGTCGGCCAGCAGTGTCGCCGTCGTGGTGCGTTCGCAAGGAGATGCGTGGCGGCACAAGGGCGACCTGGACCTTCAAGTCGAAGGGCTCCGCGCCGGTGAGCTCGACGCGGGTCCCCAACACCAGACGCTGACGCTGGAACTGGATCGCCGGAAGCCGTCGCTCCGGCTGGGGCTCACCAGCCAGGCGGGGCTGAAGCTGGCACTCGATGCCGCACTGGCGTTCGACCGGAAGACCCGCGCGCTGCGCCTGGATGTGACGGGCGACCTTCCGCCCATCGGAGCACTGTCACCGCTCCTGGCCAGGGCGCGGGTGCCCAAGGAGCTGGAGGCCTCGAAGCTCGCGCTGAACCTGGAGCTGCACGGCACGCTGCGCGGCGTGCTCACGGACATCGCCGCCGACGGAACCGCGAGCCTCGTCCCCACCCCACTGAGGACCGCCAGCTTCGAGGGAAAGGCGGTGGTGGGCGCGCACGGCCTTCGCTGGCGGCAGGATGCCCTGTCGGTCAACGTCCCCGCGATGCGTTGGCAGGTCGAGTCGCTCGTCGACGGGCCACGGCGAACCGTCCACAGCGACCTGACGTTGGAGAGGCTCAGCGTGGGCATGAGCGACCGCCGGGTGTCACTCACCGACGTGTCGAGCGCCACCACCGCCACCTTCACCGAGAAGCTGGAAGCGGACGAAATCGAGCTGAAACAACGCCTGAAGGTCCGCACCCTCGAACAGAAGCCAGTGCTGCCCTATCCGGTCCAGGACCTGGAAGGGTCGTTCTCCGTTCGGCGCAAGCCCAATGGCGTCATCCACGTCCCCGACCTGCAGCTGTCCATTGCCAGCACCAGCACCTCGCTGACGGCCCAGGGCCGGCTCGACCTCAGCGACGACCGGCGCCTCCTCGCGGTCCGGGGTGAGCTGGCGCAGGACCTGTCCAAGCTCGCGCAGCCCGGTCGCATCGAGAGCAGCGGCAAGGTCACGGTCGACTTCCGGGTGGCTTCGCCCGACCTCGTGGTCTTCCGCACCCTCTCCAACCTCCTCTTCCAGAACGTGAACCTGCAGGTGCCCGAAGCAGGAGTCGAGATCGACACGCTCGACGGCAACGTGCCGCTGACCGAGAACGTGGAGTTCACCCAGGGCCAGGTCCGGCTGCTGAGCGACATCGACGTGAATCCGTACTCGATGCTTCGCTTCGCCGACCAGCACCCCCTGATCTCGCGCGGCGGCTTCATGTCGGTGGGCCGCATCGTCACCCCGCGAATCTCCATCGCGCCCCTGGCCGGCAACCTGTCCATCAACCAGAGCGTGGTCTCCATCAGTCAGCTGGAGATGGGCGTGCGCGGGGGGCGCATCACCGGACAGTGCGTGCTGGACTACCAGGGGAAGAACTCCACCCTGGAGGCCCACGTGCGGGCCACCGGCGTGCAGTCGTCCCGGGGCGAGCCCTTCGACGGCAATGCGGCCGTGGTCATCTCCGCCAGGGACCGCAGCGTCAACGGCCGCGCGGAAATCGTGCGCATCGGCAACCGCCACCTGCTCGACCTGCTCGACCTCGAGGACCCGCACCACACGGATGCCGCCACCAACCGCGTCCGCTACGCGTTGAGCCTGGGCTATCCGGAGCACGTGCGGGTGAGCTTCAACAACGGCTTCGGCAGCCTGCGCATCACCATGGGCGGGCTGGCCAGGCTGGTCAGCATCGACGAAATCCGGGGCATCTCCATGGGCCCCATCGTCGACCGTGCCATCAACTCCATGTCTCCTCCGGAGGCCGCGCCATGAAACTCCGCGGGTTGCTGCTCCTCGCCGTCCTCGCCGCTTCCGGGTGCATCCGCGCCCCGCAGATCGTCATGGTCGACCGTGCGACGGCGCTCGAGGAACAGGCCGCGGGCTCGTTCAAGGAAGTGGAGCAGCGGCTGGCTCGCGCGGGCATGAGCCCGACGCCGGTGCCGCTCACGCCCAACCAACTGGAGGACCTGGGCATCCGGCCCACGCCGCTGGTCGAGAACCTCGGCAAGACGCAGGCGGACCGCGTCGACGAGCTGCTGTTCCGCCACTGCGTGGGCGAAGGGCGGGACGGGCTGTTGGTGGACACCCGTCGCAGCTGCCTGGCCGGACGACTGACGGCCGATGACGTCGCCCTGGTGGAGCGGGTGAACCGGGCCCGGCAGCAGCTATGGAAGTGGATGCGGACGGTCCGCCCCGCCGTGTCCGAGGAGTCGCTGCGCCGGAGCTGGCACCAGGCGCACGCGCAGGGGGTCATCTGCGGCGGCTGGGTCGAAGCCGCGGACGGCCTCTGGGGAGAAAAGAAGTGCTGACGCCCCGCGGCCGGTGGCTCCCGGTCCTGGCCGTCCTCCTCGCCAGCGGCGTCTGGGCCCAGGACGACGAGAACGACGGAGGCCTGCGCACGCTCCTCCGGCTCACCGTGGGCATGGGAGATCAGTTCCTGGGACAGCTCGCGCCCGATGGGAACACGCTGATCTTCGTCTCCAACCGAAGCATCGCGACCGAAATCTACGGCCAGGACGTGGACACGGGCCGCGAGCGCCGCCTCTTCGACGAAGGTGCGGACGTGACCTGGCCGCGCATCAGTCCCGACGGCAAACACCTGCTCTACATCTCGTTCCGGAACCAGGCCAGCGGCCAGCTCTGTGTGCGGACGCTGCCCGATGCGGAAGACCGCCGCTGCCTCGAAGAGGAGACCAGTGCGCTGCAGGCGGAGTGGATCGACGCCTCGCATGTCGCGCTGGTGAGCCGGGCCAGCATCCAGGGCGACCTGCACCTGTCGCGAGTCACGGTGGGGCCGAAGCTGAGCGCGAGCCCCCTGCTCGAGCGCAACCTGACCAGTCCCACCCTCTCACCCGATGGGCGCTGGTTGGTGTACGTCCCGGTGGAGCGCTCCGTGAAGCAGGTGGGACCCGGCTTCGCCGCGCGCGCCTCGCGCCACCTGGAGGCAATCCGTCTGAATCAACCCGGCGCGGTCCCCGTACCGCTGGCGCTCGAGCTTCCGGGACAGACGGGGCAGCCGGTGTTCTCGCTCGATGGACGCTCGCTGTACGTGGTGCAGTTCTTCACCGACTCCAATGCGGACGGGGTGATTGACGCTGGCGACCGCGGGATGCTGTTCCGGGTGCCTTTCGCCACCGAGCGAGACGACGCGCCCGCGCTGGCCGCCGCCTCCAGTCCGGACCAGCTCACCAGCGAGACCTGGAGCTGCGAGTACCCGGCGCCCGCGGCCGCGACGCTCATCGCGACCTGCTCGCGAGATGGCTCGCTGGACGTGTATCAACTGCCGCTGGATGGCCAGGTTCCCAGCAACTGGGATGTGCCTCGACTCAACGAGGAGCTGAACATGGCCGGCCGGCGCGCGGACCTGCTCCTGCTGTATCGCCAGCGCCTGCTGCTCGAAGCCCGGCCCAAGCCCCGCCGCCTGCTGATGATGCGCCTGAGCCGGCTCCACCTGGCCTTCGAGGACTTCGATGCGGCGGAGTTCTACGCCCGCCACATGCGCTCGGTGGAAGACCCCGCCACCGCGGGCCTGGCGGAGCCGCTGCAGCTCCTCATCGACCACCGCCGCGACATGAAGGAGCGCGAGCGCGGCCGCATGATGGAGGAACTGAGCGAAGTCGAGCGGCAGCGCATGGCCGCGCTGGACCCCGCCGCCGCGCCCAGCCCACCCTCCGCCGTCTTTCGACACGTGGTGCGCAGCGAGCTGGCGGAGTCCGCCGGAGACTTCACGCTGGCGCGTCAGGAGCTGGAGTCGGCCGAAGTGACGGACACCACGCCGCGCGGGGTGCTGGAGGCCTGGTACGACAGAGCGGACGCGCTGTACCGCGCGCTCGACGACAGGGAGGCGCTGGTCGAAGCCGCCCGCCGGCTCTCCACGAACAAGGTCTTCAAGGAAGACGACCAGCTCGACTTCGCTCGCGCCGCGGTCCGCGCCCTCTACCGGGGACGCCCCTATGAAGAGGCGGATGCCGCCATGGCCCGGGCACTCGCCTCGGAGCCCGCCGGCTCGGCCTACGCGTTCGCCCTGGAGTCGGGCCGGCACGTCAATGCGTTGCACGACGAGCGCCCACCCCGCCCGGTCCGGGATGCACTGATTGCGTTCTACCATCAGCAGAAGGACCCCATTCGCCGGCGCGCACTGGTGCAGGACGCCGTCGAGCGCGCGACGGCCCTCGGCGCCGACGGCGTGTTGGAGGCCTTCGCCACGGCCTACGTCGACGACGTCGCGCCCGGCACCGAGGAGCGCCGCCGGGCCGAGCGGCTGTTCCGCCGTGCGATGACGGGCCGCGCCTACCGCCGGTTGGGGAGGGAGCGCCTGGACGACGCCCGCGCGGACTTCGACCTGGTGACGCAACGGACCGGCTCGCTGGAGAGCGCGGTCGAGTCCATGAGCCTGCGCCTGCGGGCCGGCGTCAGCCCGGAGGTGGTGGAGAAGGAAGTCACCACCACCTCCGCGAAGATGAAGGAGCCACTCAGGCACTTCGTGAAGGCCTATCTCACCGCGCGCAAGCTGCCCGAGCTGGACGACCGCGCCCACGCCCAGGCGGTGAAGGCGGCCGTGGAGGAGCTGCGCGCATCATGGCAGGAGCTCAAGAACCAGCGCGCGGTGCAGGCCCTCTACGGGGCCATCCAGCACGAGGACTTCCTCCGCGGCAATGACCCCGCCTCCGCCGAGCGCGCCAACCGGCACTACCTGGTGGCCCTGGACCTGGTGCGCAACAACGTCCGCTACAAGGCGATGCTCCTCGGCGCGCTGGGGCTGCTGCACACGCAGGTGGGCAACTTCCACATCGCCCTGGGCTATCTCGAGCAGCGGGACAAGCTGCCCTACGTGGACAACGCGGCGGGGCTGGCGGTGTCGCTCGCCCGCGCCCGGGCGCTCCTGCACGTCGGCCGCGAGGCGGAGGCGGCGCAGGCAGCGGACCACGCCCTGGCCATGGTGGACGCCACACCGAACCTGGCCGGGTTCGCCCCCCTGACGCTGGACCGCGCGGCGCTCTACAACCTCGCCGCGGGCCGCTTCGACCGTGCGTTGGCGCTCTACGACCGCGAGCTGCCCACGGTGGAGACGGGCACCCGCGACGCGGAGGGACTGCGCAACCGGCTGGTGGTGCGGCTGGCCCGCTGCGCCGCGGCGCTGGGCGCGGGTCATCCCCAGCGGGCTTTGGAGGACCTGGACACGGTGGACCGCGACCTGGCGACCCCGGCCGTGCAGGCCACGTTGAACCAGGCACACGCCACCCGCGAGCACGTCCAGCGCTCCTATCGCATCATCGCCGCGGGACTGCGCGCGAATGCGCAGAGCAAGCTCGGGCACCTGGACGCCGCCGCCCACGCACTGGAACAGCGGCGCGAGCTCTTCCTGGAGCAGTTCGCCGACTCGGACCGCGATGAGGACCTCCGAGCGGTGATGCTGGCGGAGCTGCGACTGGCCGAGAATGCCGTGGACCGCCGCGACACGTCGCGGGCGTCCCACTGGTTGGGCCAGACGATGGCGCACGCGGACACCATGCTCGAGCGCACCCACGCTCCGGTCGAGGTCGGTCAACTGGACGTGCTCTGGTTCGCGGCGCAGCTGCACCTGGATGGGACGACGCAGCTGCCCTTCGACGTACCCGCGCGGCTGGGCCAGGCGCAGCGCACCCTCATCGACCAGCGCAATCCGACCTGGCGCTCCTACCGGGCGTGGTTCGAGGTCTACCTGGCACTCAGCACGGACACTCCGGCGGAGCTCCGGGAGGCGATGCTGCTACCCGGGCAGCCGTAGTCGGCTGTCCCCCACCCGACACCGGCCGCCCGGGCACCGTCCAACCGTCCCGGCCCGCAGTCGGCTTCTCCCCGGGCACGCCACCGGCCAGGGTCAGCCACGGGGCGCGTGGGCCGTCCTCCTACCCCATGCACCCTCCAAGAACTCCTGCGCCGCCTCGCGTTGTGGCATATACCCACACCATGCCTTCCGCCCTCACCGCCTCCCAGATTCGCGAGGCGTTCCTCAAGTTCTTCGAGGAGCGTGGCCACTCCCGCGTGGCCTCTTCCTCACTGGTCCCCGCCAACGACCCGACGTTGATGTTCACCAACGCGGGCATGGTCCAGTTCAAGGACGTCTTCACCGGCCGCGAGAAGCGCGACTACAAGCGCGCCACCACCTCCCAGAAGTGCGTGCGCGCCGGTGGCAAGCACAACGACCTCGACAACGTGGGCTTCACCGCCCGTCACCACACGTTCTTCGAGATGCTCGGCAACTTCTCCTTCGGCGACTACTTCAAGGCCGAGGCGATTGCCTATGGCTGGGAGTTCGTCACCAAGACGCTCGGCCTCGACAAGGAGCGCCTCGCCGTCACCGTGTTCAACGGCGAGCGCGGCATCCCCTGGGACGAGGAGGCGTTCGAGCTGTGGGCGAAGCAGGGCGTGCCCCGCGAGCGCATCCTCAAGCTCGGCTACAAGGACAACTTCTGGGCCATGGGCGACACCGGCCCGTGCGGCCCGTGCTCCGAAATCCACTACCACCAGGGCAACGACATCCCCTGTGTGGAGGAGGCCCAGGGCAACACGTGTCAGGGCGTCGCGTGTGACTGCGACCGCTGGCTCGAAATCTGGAACCTCGTGTTCATGCAGTTCGAGCGCAAGGAGAAGGACGCGCCGCTGATTCCGCTGCCCAAGCCGTCCATCGACACGGGCGCGGGCCTGGAGCGCATCGCCTCCGTCGTCCAGGGCAAGCGCTCCAACTACGAGACCGACCTCTTCCAGCACATCATCGCCACCATCAGCGAGCTGTGCGGCAAGACGTACTCGCAGGAGGGCGGCGCCTCCATGCGCGTGGTCGCGGACCACAGCCGCGCGGCGGCGTTCCTCATCGCGGACGGCGTGCAGCCCTCCAACGAGGGCCGCGGCTACGTCCTGCGCCGCATCATGCGCCGCGCCATCCGGCACGGGACCCAGCTGGACCTGGAGGACGTGTTCTTCTTCAAGGTCGTCGACCGCGTCATCGAGCTGATGGGCGACGCCTATCCCGAGCTGCGCGAGAGCCGCACCTTCATCCTCGAGGTCTGCCGTCACGAGGAGACCAGCTTCCGCCAGACGCTCAGCCGCGGCCTCAAGCTCATCGAGGAGGAGCTGGCGAAGCTGCAGAAGTCCGGCGGCAAGCAGCTCTCGGGTGAGGTCGTCTACCTGCTGCACGGCACCTACGGCTTCCCGTGGGACCTGACGCAGATCATCGCCCGCGAGCGCGGCCTCGACGTGGACCTGAAGCGCTTCGAGGAACTCCTCAAGGAGGAGGCGGACAAGAACAAGTTCGTCAACTCCGGTGAGAAGGCCATCGGCGACGTGTACCTGAAGCTCTTGGAGCGGCTCGGGCCCACCCAGTTCCTCGGCTACGACGGCGAGGGCCACGAGGGCGAGGGCAGCATCCGCGCCATGCTCAAGGGCGGCGCCGAGGTGACGCAGGCCTCCCAGGGCGACACGGTGGAGCTGGTGCTGGACCGCACGCCCTTCTACGGCGAGTCCGGCGGCCAGGTGGGTGACACCGGCCGCATCGTCGGCCACGGCGGCAAGGCGGTGGCGCAGGTGGAGGACGCGCAGCGCCCGGTGGCGGGCCTCGTCGTCCACACCGTGAAGGTCGCCGAGGGCACCTTCAAGGTCGGCGACATGGTGCAGGCGGGCGTCAACGTCGAGCGCCGCAAGTCCATCCGTGCGAACCACTCCGCGACGCACCTGTTGCACAAGGCGCTCAAGCTGGTGCTGGGCGAGCACGTGAAGCAGGCGGGCTCCGTGGTGGCGCCGGACTACCTGCGCTTCGACTTTTCGCACTTCTCCCAGGCCACGCCGGAGCAGCTCGAGAAGGTGGAGGACCTGGTCAACGGCTGGATTCGCGACAACGCGGCGGCGGAGACGCGCGTCATGAAGCTGGAGGACGCGAAGAAGTCCGGCGCCGTCGCCATGTTCGGCGAGAAGTACGGCGAGACGGTGCGCGTCGTCACCGTGCACCCGGAGTCCACCGAGCTGTGCGGCGGCACCCACGTGCGCCGCAGCGGTGACATCGGCCTGTTCAAGGTGACCAGCGAGAGCGGCGTGGCCTCCGGCGTGCGCCGCATCGTCGCGCTCACCGGCATCGGCGCGCTCCAGTACGTGCGCGAGCAGGAGCACGAGCTGCGCCGCGCGGCCGAGCTCTTGAAGACGTCCCCGAAGGAGCTGTCCAAGCGCGTCGAGGCCACCCAGAAGCGCGTGAAGGAGCTGGAGCGCAAGGTGGAAGAGGTCGCCGTGAAGGCCCAGACGGCGGGCAGCAAGGACCTCCTGGAGCAGGCGCGCGAAGTCAACGGCATGAAGGTGCTGGCCACGCAGGTGGACTCGGCGGACGACAGCGTGCTGCGCGGCATGGCGGACCAGCTCAGAGACCGCATCCGCTCGGGTGTGGTGGCCATCGGCGGCGAGAAGGACGGCCGGGCCATCATCCTGGTGGCGGCGACGAAGGACGTCGTGGCCCGGGGCATCAACGCGGGCGCGCTGGTGCGGGAGATGGCGAAGGAAGTGGGCGGCAAGGGCGGCGGCAAGGCGGACATGGCGCAGGCCGGCGGTCCGGATGCCGCGAAGCTGCCCGCGGCGCTCGAGAAGCTGTACGAGCTGGTGAAGGGCGCGGGCGCGGCGTGAGTCCAAGGTCCTCCCCTTCCCTGGCGCCGGCGGCGCTCCTCACCGCGGCGGCCCTCCTGTTGGGGGGCTGCACGAAGGAGGAGTCCGCGCGTGGGGCCGAGGGCGAGGGAGATGACCGGACGCTGCAGAAGCTCCGCGCCGAGGTGGACCGGGTGAACCAGGGTGGCCATCCCACCCGGGGGCCCGAGTCGACGCGGGGCGACCCGAACGCGCAGCTGGCGGGACTGGCCGCGGGGCTCGACGAGTCCGCGGACCGCCCGCTGGCGCTGCCCGAGCCCAACGCCACCGTGCACGTGGACACCCTCGCGGTGAAGCTCACCGGGCTGGAGTCCTCGCACTCGGTGAAGGGCTCTGGGAAGGTGGGCCTGACGACGGAGGAGATGTTCCTCCGCGTGCGGCTCGTCACGCAGAACGTGGGCGCCGCGCCACTGACGTTGGAATTGGACGGTGCGCAGGTGATGGGCGCGGGAGGCCAGCCGTACCCGCTGGCCCGTGACGCGCAGGTGGTGGCGGGCACGCGGCCCCTTCGGCGCACCTGGGCGCCGCAGGAGCGCACCGACGTGGTCCTCCTGTTCGAGCTCCCCCCGGCGGTCCTGCGGGAAGACGGCCTGCACCTGGTGATGCAGGGGTCCGGAGGGGACGTACGGATTCCCCTGCGATGAGCGGGCTCGCGTCCAAGCTCCTTCCTCTGCGAATCCGCCTTCCGTACACGACGGAGGACGAGTTCATCGAGAAGTACGGCTCGAACGTGGCGCGCGGCGGCGTGTTCGTGGCCACGCGCGCGCTGAAGCCCGAGGGCACCGGGCTCGCCTTCGAGTTCGTGCTGGCGGACGGCACGCGCCTGCTGCGCGGAGAGGGCGTGGTGGTGAAGGCGCAGGTGGACGCGGGCGGCGGGCGCGCCGGAATGACGGTGCGCTTCGTGAAGCTGGACGCCGCGAGCAAGGCGCTCATCGACCGCGTGGTGTCCCGGCGCAGCGGTGCGGCGGAGCCCGCGCGACGGGTGACGGAAGCGGCGCCCGCTCCGGTGCCCGTCGAAGAGCAAGCCGCGCCACCGGCCGAGGCCGCGACGAGTGAAGAGGCGGGGGCCGCCGAGCAGGGGGAGCCCGCGCCGTCCGAGGAGGCTGGAGCAGCCGAGGACTTCGCGCGCGGGGAGCCAGCGCCCACCGAAGAGGCCGGGCCGGCTGAAGCCGCTCCGCCCGAGACGCCCCCGGAGGCCGCCGCCTCGTCCGAGCCGGCAACCCCGCCAGAGGATGAGGACCTCGGCTTCGACATCACCGCGAGCCTGACGGAGCCGGAGTCGGAAGAAGCGCCCACGTCTCGCGAGCCGGCCGCGCCAGCGCCCGAGGCCGGCCTGTCTACCGGCCAGCAACCTGCCCCGACAGGCCCCCTGGCCGAGCCTGTGGGAGCCGTCACCGTCGACCACGTCGAGCCCCAGCCCACCGCGCCGACCACCACCGAGCTTCAGCCCCAGCCCACCGCGCCGGCCACCACCGAGCTTCAGCCCCAGCCCACCGCGCCGGCCACCACCGAGCTTCAGCCCCAGCCCACCGCCACCACCGAGCCCGAGCCCCCGTCCTCCGCCGCCCAGGACGCAGAGGCGATGCGCAACCGCCGCCGCGCGCGGCTCGACGTGCCCGTCACGACGACAACGCCGGTACCCTCGACACCGGAAGTCATCCTCGGCATCGACCTGGGCACCTCGCACGCGCGCGTCGCCGTCTTCCACGAGGGCACCGCGAAGCTCGTCCCCCTCCCCGGCACGGACGGCACGGAACTGCCTGCCCTCGTCGCGGTGGACGGCAGCGGTGAGCTGCTCGTCGGCCCGGGCGCACAGGTGGAAGCAGACCGGGCCCCACGCCGCGCCGCCACGGGACTCAAGCGACTGCTCGGCCTGCGCGCGCGCTCGCCCCGGCTGCGCGAGCTGTCCCCTCAGCTCCCCTTCCCCGTCGCGGCCGACCCGGGCGGTGACGCGGCCGTCGAGCTGGGCGGCCGGCTCATCGCTCCCACGCTCTTCACCGCCCTGCTGCTGCGCGAGCTGAAATACGCCGCGGCGACCTTCGTCGGCCGCAAGGCCACGCGCGCCGTCATCTGTGCCCCCACGCACTTCACCGACCGCCAGCGCGCCGCCCTGCGCGAGGCCGCGACGCTCGCGGGGCTCGACGCGCAGCGCATCCTCACCGCTTCCGCCGCCGCCGCGCTCGCGTATGGCCAGGGCCGGGGGCTTGCCCGCAAGCGCGTGCTCGTCGTGGACCTGGGCGGTGGCGGCCTGGAAGTCTGCGTCGTGCAGGTGACGGGCGACGACCTCGAGGTCATCACCACCGGCGGCGACCCGACGGTGGGCGGCATGGACTTCGACGCCCGCATCGCCGAGGCGCTCGCCGCCGACCTCGCGGAGCAGGGCGTCCCCCGCCCCCAGCACCTGCTCGACTGGGCCCCGCTGCGCACCGCCGCCGAGTCCACCAAGGTGGCCCTCTCCGAGCGCGAGCAGGTGGACGTCTCGCTCTCCACGGGCACGGTGCCCCCCTTCACCCGCGAGCGCGTGGAGGCCCTCACCGCGGACCTCGCCCAGCGCGTGACGGCCGTCGTCCGCGAGGTGCTGGAGTCCAACGCCCTCTCCCCGCAGGGGCTGGACGCGGTGCTGCTCGTGGGCGGGCAGAGCCGCGCGCCGCTGGTGCGCCGCCGGCTGGAGGAGAGCCTGGGCGTCCCCGTGCGCGACGACGTGGACCCGCGCGGCGCGGTGGCGCTCGGCGCGGCGCTGCTCGGTCAGGGCCTGCTGCTCGCCGAGGCCGGCAAGCCCGCCGCCACCGTGTCCGAGGTGCTCTCCGCCCCCATCGGCGTCGCCGAGCGCGGCGGCACGTTGCGCCGCGTGCTGGAGCGCAACACCCGCCTGCCCACCAGCAAGACGCTGGTGCTGCCCATCGCCGCGCCAGGCGCCCTGGAGCTCGCCCTCTTCCAGGGCCCCTCCCCCCTGGCGACGGAGAACGAGTACCTGGGCAAGCTCTCCCTCTTCGTCGAGCGGCCGGGCGAGGCGGAGCTGCACTTCGCCCTCACCGCCGACGGCGCCCTCTCGCTGGAGGCCACGCTCCCCGGCGCGAAGCGAAAGCCCGTCTCCCTGGCCGGCGACGACCTGGACGACGCGGCCCGCGACACGCTCATCGCCCGCTCCCCCCTGGAGGGCGAGCCCGAGGCACGTCCGGGCGGTCTGCTGTCCGGACTGAAGAAGCTGTTCGGCCGCCGCTGAGCGCACGGCCCCGCCGCGACCCTGCGAGCCACCGCCCGCCGAAGCGTCTCTCTCTGTAGCCTTCTCGACGCATGCCCACCTTTCCGCTGACCGATTCATCGGGGAGGAATGCGATGCGACGTTCGATTTGGGGAGGAGCCGCCGTAGCGGCCGCATGCCTGGCAGCGCCAGCGTTCGCGATTGAGGCCCAGGAGGTGGGCCCGAGGCTGCACGTGAAGGAGAACCCCGTGGTGGGGCTCGATGTCAGCCTGGGCGTGGGCGGCTTCACCGGCGACCTGGCCGACAACACCAACCCGGGCCCGTTGCTGGGCATCGCCGCCACCGCGCAGCCCTGGTCGCTCATCGGCATCGAGGCCGGCTACCAGGGCCAGCGCCTGGCCATCGACGACAGCCGGGTGGACAGCGGCGAGGGCATCTGGCGCCACAACGGGGCCGTCCTCGGCAAGGTGGGGCCGCTGCTCGACGAGAAGTGGCGGCCCTTCGTGGGGGCAGGCCTCGGCCTGAGCTACCTCAACCCCTCGAACGGCGCGGAGAACGTCTACGACAACGACGTCCAGACCGAGCTGCCGCTGACGGCCGGCCTGGACTACCGCTTCGGCAACATCGTCGCCGGCGCGCGCGCCACGTACAGCCTCGTCGGCAACGAGGAGCTGGTCCAGGCGCCCGGCGGCGGTGGTGATGAGAAGGGCAGCCTGTTCAACGCCAACATCACCGTTGGCGGACGCTTCTAGCGCGCGTCACAGCGAGAAGCGGGCCAGTACCGACTCGGGGCGGGGGTCCTTCTCCCACGCCTCGAGCACGGCCACCGCGGGCGAGCGTCCCGAGGCGGCCACCTCGGCCAGCGGCTCCAGCAGCGGCGCGTCCGCCGCGTCCAGCCGCTGCAGGCCGCGCCGGGAGATGGCCACCATCTCCGCGGCCAGCCGCTTCAGCTCCTGCGAGCCCAGCTTCCCACCCAGCCCCTCGCGGCGCGCGGTGTCGTGGAAGGCCTGGTGCTCGGCGAAGCTCAGCTTCGGCAGGAGGCGCTCCGCCTCGTCCAGCGCGGTGGCGTCGTAGAGGATGCCGCGCCACAGCGCCCCCAGCGCGCCCGTCATCGCCGGATTCACGCAGTCCGCGCCGCGCACCTCCAGCACCTTCTTCAGCCGCACCTCGGGGAAGAGCGTGGACAGGTGGTCCGTCCAGTCGTCCAGGTCTGGCGGCTTGCCCTCGAAGCCCTCCTTCAGGAGCTGCCGGAAGGTGAGCTTCGGGTGCAGGTACTCCCCGTTGCGGCGCAGGAAGAGCAGCGGCGCGTCCAGCGCCCACTCCACGTAGGCGCGGTAGGAGAACGAGCCGTCGAAGAACGCCGGCAGGTAGCCACAGCGCGTCGGGTCCACCTCGTCCCAGACGCGGTTGCGGAAGGACAGGTAGCCGGACGGCCTGCCCTCCACCAGCGGGCTGTTGGCGTAGATGGCGTTCATCAGCGGCGCCAGCCGCGCCACCACCACCGTCTTGCGGACACAGTCCGCCTCGTCCGCCCAGTCGAGCGACACCTGTCCGGTGGCCGTCATCAGCATCATGTTCAGCGCCAGCCGGCCGCGCTCCGGCAGCGTGCGCCGCATGACCAGGTAGCGCGTCTTCGGCATCCACGGCATGTCCGCCGGGGTGACGGTGGGCCGGTAGCCCAGGAAGACGATGCGCAGGCCCAGCGCGTCCGCCGCCGTCTTCACTTCGCGCAGGTGGACCAGGTTCTCCTCGTGCGCCTCGCGCGCCGTGTGGAAGGGGCTGCCGGACAGCTCGAACTGTCCCCCCGGTTCCAGGGAGATGGTGGCCATGCCACGCTGCAGGGCGATGACGGGCGACTCGGGCGTCTCCCGGAAGGGCGTGTAGCCCCCCGGCGCCAGCCGGCCCAGCAGCGCGCCCACGCCCGACGCACCCTCATAGGGCAGGGGCTTCGAGGACCCGGCGGGATAGATGAACTTCTCGTGCTCCAGGCCGAGCCGGTGCTCGCCCCGGGGCTTCTCGGCGGTCCGGAATCCGGCCACCAGCATGTCGACGGAGGTGATGGGCTCAGAGGCCGCGCGCTTGAGGTCGAGAGACATGGGCGCGCCCTATATAACGTGGGACGTTGGACCCGCCCTGATTTGCGCACGGCCCCTTCATGACCCCACATTCCGCCGTCCCCGCCATCGCGTCCAGGCCCCAGTTGTCCGATTTCTTCCAGGGCCTGGGACTGCTCGGGCGCGCCTTCTCGCTGCTCTTCCGTTCCCGGCGCCTGTTCCTCCTGTCCCTCCTCTGCGCCGCCGTCACCGCCGTGGCGCTGGTGGGACTGGGCTGGGTGCTGTGGCGCCACGCCCCCGGCCTGCTCGGCGGGTACTGGCCCCTCCCGGAGTCCTGGTACGGCCGCTTCGGCTGGTACACGGTGCTGGTGCTCTCCTCCCTGGTCGTCTGGGTGGTGGGCGCCAACGTGGTGCCGCCGCTCCTGCTCGCCCCCCTTCAGGACCCGCTCTCCGAGACGACCGAGGCCGTGGTGGGAGGGGACGAGGGCCCGCCCTTCACCCTGGCGGGCTTCATCCGCGGCATCGTCACCGGTGTGGCGCACACGCTGGCGCGCCTCTTCTTCCTCGTGGTGGGACTGGCCGTCCTCATGCCCCTCCACCTGATACCCGGGGCGGGCAGCGTGCTGTGGACGGTGCTCGGCAGCCTGTGGACCATGACGTGGATGGCGGGCGAGTTCCTGGCCGCCCCCATGACCCGCCACCTCTACCCCTTCGCCGAGGTGCGCCGCATGCTCCGCGAGCGGCGCGCCCTCTGCCTCGGCCTGGGCGCGGGCGTCTACGTCCTGCTCTGGGTGCCCATCCTCAACACCTTCTTCCTGCCCCTGGCCATCATCGCCGGTACGCTCCTGTACAGGGGCCTGCGCGAGGCCCGGCTCCTGCCGCCGCCTCCGGACGGTACCCCGGTTGCCCTGAAATAAACGTCCGCGCTGGCTGTCCTCCCGAGGTGGCGGGAACGCAATGACCGTCAGGGACGTTCTGCATCCTCAGCAGCAAGGCGATGCCTTGAAGCACCCGGCAGGCGTGATTAGGCTTGCCCGGCCGCTTCCAGCGCTCGTTTTTCGCTTCACAAACGTACGGAATCTCAGGGCATTTCTCGCAATACCCAGGGGCGTTTCGGCGCTCCAGCTTGGATGAATCACATGCCGCGTTTCTTCCGCCGCATCACAGCCGTTGCCGTGCTTCTCGGCGCCTGGGCCCTGGTGGGCAGCAACCGGGCGCCCTTGCCGCTCACCATGGGCGCAGCCGAGGCCGGGCAAGGCTCCTGGGACGGCAGCCTGCCTGCCGCCAAGGGCGAGAAGGCCCAGCACGACCTCAACAGCCTCCGCGTCCTGACGAAGGTCATCCTGTACGTGAAGGAGAACTACGTCGACCCGAAGCGCGTGCGGCCCAAGGAGATGATGATCGCCGCGCTGGAGTACGTGGAGAAGAGCGTCCCCGACGTGCTCGTGGACGGCAACGCCGAGACGGGCAAGCTGAACGTCAACGTCAACGGCAAGCAGCGCGAGTTCGACATCGCCCACGTGGACTCGCTGTGGAAGATGTCCTTCGCCCTCAAGGACGTCTTCGACTTCCTGTCGAAGAACATGCGCCCCATCGAGGAGACGCGCGACATCGAGTACGCCGCGGTCAACGGCATGCTGTCCACGCTGGACCCGCACTCGGTGCTGCTGCGCCCGGAGCTCTACCGGGAGATGAAGCTCTCCACCAAGGGTGAGTTCGGCGGCCTGGGCTTCGTCATCCAGATGCGCGAGGGCAACCTCACCGTCGTCAAGGTGCTGCCCAAGACGCCCGCGCACCGCGCCGGCATCCAGAAGGACGACCGCATCAAGAAGATTGGCGAGGAGTCCACCGTCAACATGGACCTCAACGAGGCCGTGTCCAAGCTGCGCGGCCCGGTGGACAGCCGCATCACGATTACCGTCGAGCGCGACGGCTGGGACAAGCCCCGCGCCATGACGCTGGCGCGCGCGATGATTTCCATCGAGAGCGTCCAGCACAAGCTGCTCGCCGGCAACGTCGGCTATGTCCGCCTGAAGAACTTCCAGGGCAACACCACCCGCGACCTCGAGTCCGCGCTCACCGAGATGCGCAAGCAGGCGGCGGCGAAGGGCGGCTTCAAGGGCCTGGTGCTCGACTTGCGCGGCAACCCGGGCGGTCTGCTCGAGCAGGCCATCCAGGTCTCCGACACCTTCCTCTCCAGCGGCACCATCGTCGCGACGGTGGGCCTGTCCGACAAGCTCCGCGAGGAGAAGCGCGCGCGTCCCACCGAGGGCGAGGACGCGTACCCCATCGCGGTGCTGGTGAACGCCGGCAGCGCCTCCGCGTCTGAAATCGTGGCCGGCGCGCTGAAGAACCTGGACCGCGCGGTCATCATCGGCCGCCAGACGTTCGGCAAGGGCAGCGTGCAGGTGCTGTACGACTTCCCGGATGACAGCGCGCTGAAGCTGACCATCGCCAAGTACCTCACCCCGGGCGACGTCTCCATCCAGGAGGTCGGCATCGTCCCGGACATCCAGCTCGTCCCCACGCGCGTCACCGACGAGCGCCTGGACGTGTTCGCCCCGCGCCGCTCCATGGGTGAGGCGGACCTGGACCAGCACTTCGGCAACCCGGACTCGTCCACCGTCGCCAAGAAGCGCGAGGACGTGCTGGACCGCGAGAAGCCGCTGGACACCCTCAAGTACCTGAAGGTCGACGAGAAGCAGCAGCAGGCCAGCGCCGCCAAGGAGGAGACGAAGAATCCGAAGGTGGCCGCCAACGAGAAGGCCGCGGGCGAGAAGAAGCACGGCGACAAGGAGAACCCGCTGCTGGACGTGGACGTGGCCGGCCAGGGCGAGGACCTGGACGACCAGCTCGACGCCGAGTCCCAGGACGAAATCAAGGAGGACTTCGAGGTCCAGTTCGCGCGCGACTACGTGCTGAAGGCCCCGGCCACCAACCGCAAGCAGCAGCTGGCGCAGGGCAAGGGCTTCGTGGACCAGAAGCGCAAGGATGAAGAGGGCCGCATCAACTCCGCCATCGCCGCGCTGGGCGTGGACTGGAGCGCGGGCCCGACGCCGAAGAACGTGCAGCTGGCCGCCACCCTCAGCCCCGGCGCCGACGCGAAGATTGCGGCCGGCGAGGTGCTGGAGATGGTCGTCACCGCGGAGAACAAGGGCACCGAGCCCCTCAAGCGCGTGCGCGCCTGGACGGAGAGTGACAACGCCTTCCTGGACCGCCGCGAGTTCCTCTTCGGCGCGCTGAACCCGGGTGAGAAGAAGTCCTGGAAGGTGAAGGTGCGCCTGCCCAAGGACCTCACCAGCCGCCGCGACGACGTGACGGTGCGCTTCTTCGACGACCAGGGTGCGCTGCCCGAGACGCGCGTGGCCGAGCTCAACTTCGTGGAGCTGCCCCGCCCCGCCTTCGCCTTCAACTGGCAGGTCATCGACGACTGCGCCACCTGCAACGGCGACGGCACCGTGCAGCGCGGGGAGACGGTCGCGGTGGTGCTGGACGTGACGAACGCGGGCACCGGCCCGGCGCTCGACTCCTTCACGCAGATCAAGAATGGCGGGGACGCCAACATCTTCATCGAGAAGGGCCGCTTCAAGCTGGGCGAGCTCAAGCCCGGCGAGACGAAGTCGGCGCGCTTCAACCTCGAGGTGAAGAAGGGCTTCAAGGGCGACAGCTTCCCGCTGAAGCTGGCCATCATCGACGAGCCCCTCGAGGAGTTCGTCATGGAGAAGCTGGAGCTGCCCGTGCGTGACGCCGCGGTGGCCGCGCTGGAGCCGAAGAAGTCCTTCGTCCGGGTGAACGACAAGGCGGAGCTGTTCGGCGCCCCGACGGCGGAGGCCCGTCCGGTGGCGAAGGTGGGCGGCGTCACGGTGCTGCCCGTCGAGGCCGTCACCAAGGGCTTCTACCGCGTGGAGATGGAGAAGGGCCGCTTCGCCTTCGTGCGCACCCAGGACGCCCGCGAGCAGAAGTCCGCGGGCCGCGCCACGACGCCCAAGCTGGCGCTGGCCACGCAGCACCGTCCGCCGGACATCCGCCTGGACGTGGACCCGGCCGCCGGTGGCCTCGTCGCCAGCGGGGACAAGTTCACCCTGTCCGGCGCGGTGAATGACCCCAACGGCCTGCTGGACGTCTACGTGCTGGTGAATGACCAGAAGGTCTACTTCAAGGGCGTGGACCCCAAGGGCGGCGAGCCCAACACGCTGAAGTTCTCCACCGAGTTCGCGCTCAAGGAGGGCAACAACAACGTGCTGGTGGTGGCCCGTGAGGACAGTGACTTCGCCAGCCGCCGCACGCTGGTCATCCGCCGCCGTCCGGCCGAGGTTGCCCAGAAGGTCTCCGCGCCGGGCACCAGCGCCACCACGGTGAAGCCGCAGCAGCAGTAGGCACCCACGGCGTTCCGCCTCTTCCGGGCGGCTCTTCCTTCGGGAGGGGCCGCCCGTTTTGTTGACGCTCCTCGCGGGCAGGCGTTAGCGTCCGACGCGTTGGGCGCCCCCCGGCCGGTCGCGCGCCCCCGGAGGCGGTGACTCGAATGCGGACGTTCAGTCGGTGGCTGGTCCTTGCGGCCTGTGCTTCAGGGGCGACGGCGTACGCGGACGACAACGACCTGCAGGTCTACCAGTTCGGCAACCCGGACCGGGACGAGCTGAACTTCAAGGTGTCCGCCAACGCGGACTTCCAGGCCTTCGCGCGCGTCATGGGCGCGGCCATCACCTCCGTCAACCTGATGCCGCCGGAGACGACGGGCCACTCGGCCTGGGCCATCAACGCCGAGCTGTCCGTGGTGTCGCTGCCGGACAGCATCCTCATCCCCACGGAGACCGCGCAGCCCTCCACGGTGCTCATCCCCTCGTTCCACGTGCGCAAGGGCCTGCCCTTCTCGCTGGAGCTGGGTGGGCGCGTAGGCTGGATTGAGAAGAGCCGGCAGGTGGTGGGCACGGGCGAGTTGAAGTGGGCCGTCAACGAGGGCTTCACCTGGCTGCCGGACCTCAGCGTGCGCGGGCACGTGACGCACCTGTTCGGCGCGCGGGACTTGAGCCTGACGGTGATGGGCCTGGACTTCGGCGTGGGCAAGCAGTTCCCCCTGGGCGGCATGGTGACGCTGACGCCCTACGGCGGTCTGGACCTGGGCTTCGTGGGGGCCACCTCCAGCCTCCTCGACTTCAACCCGAGCCGCTCCTTCGACGACTCGACGGCGAACGACTCGCGCGCGGCGCTGGAGGACACGGCCGAGTACAAGAAGGTCTCCTTTGGCGACAACGTGAACCAGCGCCTGTACGGCGGCGTGCGGTTCATCGGCGGCGTGCTGCAACTGGGCGCGGAGCTGTCGCTGACGCGCACGGGCAGCGTCACTCCGGATCCGGACTCCTCGGAGACCGTCGGCGTGCCGGCGGTGTTCGCCTTCAACACCACGCTCGGCTTCGACTTCTGAGCCCTCCTACGCGGCGGCCCTGAGGGCCTCGCGCACGGCGCCGGGGCGGTTGGTGATGAGGTAGCTGACGCCCATCCGCTCCAGCGAGGCGGCGCGCGCGGGGTCATCCACCGTCCATGCGGCCACGCGCAGGCCGGCATTGCGCCACGCGGCCACGCGCTCGTGGGTGCACGCCTCGTGGAAGGGGTGGACCGAGTGTGAGGACACCAGCGGGCTCACCCCGTACGCCTGCACGGCCCAGGGCTTGTCCGGGTCGATGAGGAAGCCCCGGCGCAGCTCGGGCGCGACGGCGGCGAGGCGGAAGAGGCACAGCGGGTTGAAGCTGGAGATGACCACGCGCTCGGCCAGCCCGCGTCGGCGGACCAGGTCGGCCACCTTCTTCGCGAGGCCGTCGTCGTCGAAGCGCTCGCACTTCAGCTCGATGTTGACGAGGAAGTGGGCGGGCAGCGCGTCGAGCACCTCCTCCAGCAGGGGGATGCGGGCGGGGGCGAAGCCCAGCGGCGAGCCCACGTCGGCGCGCTGGAGCTTCCACCATGGCGTGACGCGCACCTCCCAGGGCAGGCGTGCGAGCCGGTCCAGGTGCTCGTCGTGGCAGACGACCACCTCGCCGGAGCCGCACACCATGGCGTCCAGTTCCACGCCGTCGGCGCCCTGACGGGCGGCCTCGGCGAAGGCGTCGAGGGTGTTCTCCGGGGCATCGGCGCTGGCACCGCGGTGGGCAAGCAGGAGCATGGGCCGCCAGTCTGCGACGTCCGGGCCCGCCGCGCAGCAACGGTGCGGGCGGGCGCGTCCGGAGGTGGACGCGCGGCTTGCCTCCCCCGCCCCTTTGCTGCACTGTGCCCGCACCATGCTGGGCCTCGGCCTCGGAGAAATCATCGTCCTCGGCTTCATCCTGTTGGTGGTCTTCTCGGCCGCCCGCATGGGTCAGCTCGGCAACGCCGTGGGCAAGTTCGTCTACTCGTTCAAGAAGGCCTCCAAGGGCGAGGACCTGGTCGACGCGAACTCGAAGTCGCTCACCTCGTCGCGCCGGGGCAGCACGGACGCCGAGTTCAGCGACCCGAACCAGCCGCGCCGCCGCTAGGCCGGGCTCCGTCCCGTCTCCCGCGCCGCCGCCAGGCCTGACGCTCAGTCCAGTCCGTGAGGCCCGGTGCGCCGCACCGGGGCCGGGCTGTCGGGCACCTGACGCTCGTCTCCTGCGCTGGTGAGCAGCCGGCGGGCCTGCTCCCGCAGGGCCGGGTGCAGGGTGGTGCTCGAGACGACCTCGCGCAGGTCCGTGCTGCTCAGGAGCGGGACGATTTTCGCGCCAATCTCCGGCGGCAGGTACGGGTTGAAGACGAGCGCCCGGCGCACGTCATGACGCACGGACCAGCGCGGTGACTTCCAGATTTCGATGAGCGGCTCGGGACGGGCCGGGCGGCGGGCGGCGATGCGCACCACCAGGTCCTCGGTGAGGCGCGGGTTGATGAGCACGTTGCGCAGGACGGACGGGTCGCTGACGGTGGCCAGGCGGGAGAGCGTGTCCGGATCCCTCGTGAGGCGCGCCTGCTGCTTGAGGTGGCCCAGCGACTGGGAGAAGGCGGTGGCGTCCGCGCGAGCGGCGGCATCCGCGTCCATCTCCTTCTTCGCGGGGCCCTGGGCGAACAGGTCCGCCACCGTGTCGAGCGACTGCACGTGCGCGAGCCGGCGCAGCGCCTCCACGTGGGGGATGTGCTCGGCCTCCTGCGCCAGCGCGGCCATGAAGTCGGACAGGACGCAGGAGGCGGGCGCCCAGCCTCCCCGAGCCAGGGTGATGAGCTCGCCGACCAGCTCGTTGGCGTCGAGCGGATCCCGCCGGGCCAGCTCGCGCGCGGCGGCCTTGCGGCGCACCCCGGCGCCGCCGCTCAGGGCGTGGAGGAAGCGGGCGACGGTGCGGGCCTCGTCCAGCGTGCTCATCGTGACCTACTCCGTGCGGCCACCGGCCTCCGCCGTCGCGGGCGGCACCGGCTCCAGCGTCACCTCCAGCCTGAAGCTGCCGAGGTCCGTCGGGTACTCCTGGAACATGACGAGGAAGGGCACCTTCGCGCCGGGCGCCACGGGGGTGGCCGCCGCGTCCATGCGCTGGCTCAGCGCCGTGGCCGCCTCCGAGTTGCCCACGGCGTGGAGTTCCTCGGGCGTGGGCACCGCGCCGGCGAGCGCCTCCGCGGAGCGCACGCGCTGGTTGCCGTCATACAGCGCGGCGCGCACGCGGACGCGGGTGGCGGCGCCAGTGCGGTTCTCCGCCTCGCCCCGGACGAAGAAGAGCGGCCGGCCAGACCGCGTCTCGTAGAGGGCGTTCGTCACATCCAGCGCCACGAGCGGCCGGGGCGCGGGGACGACGAGCGTGCGCAGGCGGTCCGGGGAGAGCACGGACAGGTCCACGCGGCCCTCGCGCAGGTAGACGCCGCCCACGGCGGCGAAGGCCACGACCAACACGGCGGCCACGACGAGGTTGGCGACCAGCGCAGTGGCCTTGCGGGCGCGGCTCGGAGGCCGGCTCTGGGGAATGCCCACGTCCTCGGGCCGGGCGGTGGGCCGGGCGACGGTGACGGCGGGCGCGGACGGCAGGGTGCCCACGTCGAGCACCTCGACGGCGCCCGTGCCAGGGGCACCGACCTTGCCGAGGGTGACGGTGAACTCCTGGGCCTCCGCCATCGGGGGCACGTCCCCCAGCAGCGAGCCCCCGCCGGACTCGGACAGGGAGGCGAGGTCCTCCAGGCCGTCAGCATGCGGAGGCGGCGCCCCGAGCAGCGCGGCGCGGCCGGTGTCGGTGGGCTGCATGCCGGCGTGCTCGCCGAACGGGTCCACGTCCGAGGAAAGGTCGAACAGGTCGCTGGCGCTGGAGGCGGGCCGTGGGGGCGGAGCAGGAGCCCTACCCGGCTGCGCGGCCACGGGGGCGGGAGCGGCGGCACTCGCGGGCGACGCGGCGGGAGGCGCCCCCTGGGAGCCAGCGAGGCCGATGGACGCGAACGGGTCCTCGCCCGAGGGCGCAGTCACGGACGCCGGGTACGCGGCGGTGACGGTGACGTCATCGACGTCGATGGAACCGAACGGGTCCTCGCCAGCCGGAGCCGGCAGGGGGGCAAGAGCAGAGGGCCGCACATCGGTGACGGTGGCGTCATCGATGTCGATGGAACCGAACGGGTCCTCACCCGGGAAGGAGGCGGCGGGAGGAGGAGCCCCCTTCGCAGCCGGGCGCACCGGCCCCAGCGCCACCGCTCCCGTGGGCTCCGAGGTCGGAGGGGCCGCGGCCCGACGAAGCGCGTCGGCGGAGGGTGCCGTGGGCGAAGGCAGCGGGTTCGGAGCCGCGGCGGGAACCGCCGTCGCGGGAGCCCTGGGCGAAGGCGACAGGCCGAACGCGCCCGTCGAGACGGGGGCTGCCGGAGCCTTGGGGGCCGGCAACAGGTCGAACGCCCCGGCGGGCACGGGCGGAGCGGAATCGCCAGGAGCCCCGAGCAGGTCCGCGAACGGGTCATCGCCCCCCAGAGGGAAGGGAGGCGGCGGCACGGCGGCGCCCGGAGCGGGTGCGGTGCCCCTGCGTGCATTCGCCGGAGGAGCGCCAGACGCCGGAGGCCCAAGCGCCGCCGGAGGAGCTCCAGGCGCCGGAGGCGGCCGGCTCCCCGGACCGGGAGCAGCGCCCCCTGGCCCCCCACGAGCGGCCATGGGCGCCTGGGCGGCCCCCTTCGGCGAGCCGAACATGGTCACCGGAGCAGGCACGGCCGCGCCCGGGGAGCCACCCGCGGCAGCGGCGGGCGCCACACGCCCCGGCCCCGGGCCAGGAGGAGGCGGCGGCGCGCTCCTCGCCCCGGCCACGCCCGGCAGCGGCACGGCCCCGGACGTCGCACCGGGCAGCGGCACGGCCCCATCCGACAGGTACGGCAGTGCCTCCGACGGAGGTACCGCGCTCCCATACAGCCCCGTCGCCGGCCGGCCCGACAGGCCCGGTCCTCCCGCGGGGGCGGGCAGCGGCACGGCCATCCCCTGCCCTTCGGGCTCGGAGAAGTCGAACGGAGTCGCCGTAGGACGGGCGGTCGGGGGCAGCGGCATGGGGCCGATACGGGTCGGCTCCTGGAAGACGCCGGCCTCCGTGTCGATGTCCCCATCCACGCTGTTCCACGGCATCGCGGGCGGGCGGGCGGGCGGGCCCCGGGTGGCCTCCACGCCCTGCGCGAAGAACCCCGGCTTCGTTATCTCCACATGCTGGGGGTCAGGAGCGACCCCGAACTCCGCAAATGGGTCCGCCTGCCCCGTCGGAGGGGGCACGGGCGGCGCACCCGTTCCGCCCGTGGCGGTCTCACGGGTCACCCGGAAGGTGTTCTGACACTTGGTACAGCGGACCTTGACCCCCTTGTCCGTCACCTTCTCATCGGGGATCTTGAACCGCGTCTGGCACCGCTCGCACTTGACGATCATTCAGCAGGCCCGGCTGGGAGCGCGAGTATAGGGGCAGTAGGCGGACACGGCGAGCCGGGTTCTCGTTGCTTGCTCGCTATCAACCCCTCTGCTACGAGGTTCGCCCCTGCGAGACTCAGGCGGGGCACGTGGCTTGGAGTCGAGCCCAAAAGGGGCGGAGAGACACATGAGCGAGGCCGAGCAAGCAGGCGCTCCGAGCAAGGAGCCCAAGATCATCAAGCGGTACACGAACCGGAAGCTCTACGACACCGTGGAGAGCCGGTACGTCACCCTGGATGAGATCGCCGCGATGATCAAGGAGGGCACCGAGGTACGGATTGTCGACAATCGTACCAAGGAGGACCTGACCTCGGTCACGCTCGCGCAGATCATCTTCGAGGAGGAGAAGAAGAAGAACCAGATGCCGCTGTCGGTGCTGCGGGAGATCATCCGCCACCCCGGCGAGTCCATCTCCGGCTTCATCCAGAAGGAGGTCACCCCCCGCGTGGCCTCCATCCGTGAGGAGGCCGAGTCCCGCCTCGACAAGCTCCTGCGCCGCGACGAGTCCACCGGCAAGACGGACGCCCCCGCCGCCGAGGAGCCCGCCGCCAGCGCCGCCACCCCGGACACCGCGGGCGCCGCCGCCGGCCTCAACCCGGCCGACCTGCTCAAGGCCAGCCAGCGCGCCTTCGAGGACTGGCAGCGGAAGATCGACGAGCGCGTGAAGCACGTCGTGGAGAACCTCACCGGCAACCTCCCCGCCCTGGGCCGCGACATGGCGTCGCTCACCCAGCGTCTGGAGGAGCTGGAGAAGAAGCTCGAGCAGGTCGAGCAGCAGAAGAAGCAGTAGCCGCCCGAGCGGCGCGAGTCGCCTTCGCGGCCGCGCCCTACGCCACCTTCGGCGTCCGCCCCTTCTTCCGGGGGGCGGGCCCGCCGTGGAGCTCGGCTGCGATGGCCGCCAGCATGCGGGCCCCCCGGCTCTTCGGCGCGTACTCCCAGATGGTCTTCCCGTGGCTCTGGGCCTCGTCCACCTTGACGTCATAGCCCAGCGGCGTGGCCGCCAGCGCGTCCGGGAAGTAGGCCTTCAGCCGCTCCAGAATCGCCGTGGCCAGCGCCGTCTTCCGGTACAGCGTGGGCACCACCTTGGTGACGCGCAGCTCCGGCCGCCCTTCCGCCTCGCCCACCTGCCGCACCGTGTCCGCCACCTCCGCGCAGCCGTCCAGCGCCAGGTACGTCAGCGCCACCGGCACCACCACCTCCGTGGAGGCCACGAGGATGTTGCGCGTGGTGAGCCCCATGGACGGCGGCGCGTCGAAGACGATGGCGTCGTAGCCCGCGTCCTCCGCGGCGCGCAGCCGGTCCGCCAGCCGGTGCGCCCGACGCGCGTCACCCGCCACCACCACCGGGAAGTCCGCCATCTCCTTGTACGCGGGCAGCACGTCCAGGCCTTCCACCGCCGAGCGCCGCACCACGTCCTCGAGCCGCACCGCCTCGTCCGTCAGCAGATGGAAGACGTTGCGCGGCAGCGTGCGCACGTCCACGCCCAGCACCTTGCCCGCGTGGCCCTGCGTGTCCAGGTCCACCAGCAGCACGCGCAGGCCCTGCTCCCGCGCGAGCCACGCGGCGGTGTTCACCGCCAGCGTCGTCTTGCAGGTGCCGCCCTTCTCGTTGATGAAGGCGATGCGCCGCATGGCGGGAGCGGACTACTTCTTCGAGGAGGACTTCGCCGCCACCAGCGTGTCCACCTTGCCCTCGACCGAGGCCAGCATCCGCTCCAGGTCGTCCACCTTCGAGCGCAGCTGCTCCAGGTCCGCCGTGGACGGCAGGTTCATGGCAGACAGCGCCGTGCGCAGCGTGCTGTCGAGCGTGCCCTTCGCCGCCAGCGAGCGGGCCACCAGCGTCTGCACCGTCGCCACGAACTTCTCGTTCGACAGCAGCTGCTGCGCCAGCTTGCCAATCCGCTCCTCGCCCGTCTCCACCAGCTTCTTCATCACCGGGTTGTTCTTGAGCATGGAAAGCGCGTCCTCGCGCGCGAGGCCTGAACGGCCTTCAGGAAGTCAGGAAAAAGACGCCGCACTCTGCGAGTTGCCAACGCGACGTGTCAAGCAGCGCAACAGAACGCGGCCAAACGCGTTGACTCCTGGAGACACGATTCCTACGGTTCGCCGCTCTCTTTTATGGCCGGACTACTCGACAAGCGTCTGTGGATCGTCTCCGGCAAGGGCGGAGTCGGCAAGAGCACCATTGCCGCGGCCCTCGCCCTGGCCTCCGCGCGCGCGGGGCGCAAGACGCTGGTGTGCGAGGTGAACACGCAGGAGCGCGTCAGCCGCTTCCTCGAGCGCCCGGCGGCCGGCCCGGAAGTCACGCTGCTGGTGGACAACCTCTGGGCGGTGGACGTGCGCCCCCAGGAGGCCATGCGCGAGTACGGCCTCATGGTGCTGCGCTTCGAGGCCCTCTACAAAACCGTCTTCGAGAACCGGCTGGTGCGCTACTTCCTGCGCTTCATCCCATCCCTGCAGGAGCTCGTGCTGCTGGGGAAGATCATGTTCCACCTGCAGGAGAAGGGGCCGGACGGCCGCCCGCGCTTCGACACCATCGTCATGGACGCGCCGGCCACCGGGCATGCCATCTCCTTCCTCAGCGTGCCGCAGGTGCTGCTGCAGACGGTGCCCCCGGGGCCCATGTCCCGCGAGGCGCAGAAGATGCGCGACTTGCTCGTGGACCCGGCGGTGACGGCGATGGTGCTGGTGGCGCTGCCGGAGGAGATGCCGGTGAACGAGGCGCTGGAGCTGCACGCGGCGCTGCGTGACAAGGTGAACATCCGCACGCACGCGGCGGTGCTCAACCAGGCCTTCCCGGAGCGCTTCACGGAGGCGGACCTGGAGGCGCTGCTCGGCCACCCGGAGCTGCACGCGGCGGCCAAGGCCCACCATGACCGCGCGGCGCAGGCGGTGCTGGCGGGGACGAAGCTGGAGCGCAACCTGCACGCTCCGCTCTTCACGGTGCCCCGGCTCTTCACACCCGAATTCGGCAGAGACGCGATTGAACAGGTCATGGGGCATCTCGAACCGATGGTGACGGGGGAGACGTGAGCACGACGGCCCTGGCGTCCGCGCTCGCGGGCAAGCGCGTCCTCATCTGCGTGGGTTCGGGAGGCGTGGGCAAGACGACGGCGGCGGCCGCGCTGGCCCTGCGCGCCGCGGTGGATGGGCGCACCAGCCTGGTGTGCACCATCGACCCGGCGAAGCGGCTGGCCAACTCGCTGGGCCTCACCGGGCTGGGCAACACCGAGACGCAGGTGCCCGCCACCGCGCTGGAGCCCCTGGGCATCCATGCCCGCGCGCCGCTCTACGCGATGATGCTGGACATGAAGCAGACGTGGGACGACCTGATTGCCCGCGTCGCCCCGCCGGACCAGCGCGAGCGCATCCTCTCCAACCGCTTCTACCAGTCGCTCTCCACGGCCCTGGCGGGCAGCCAGGAGTACATCTCCATGGAGAAGCTGTGGGAGCTGCGCCGCCGCAACTCCCACGAGCTCATCGTCCTGGACACGCCCCCCACCGCGCACGCGCTGGACTTCCTGGACGCGCCCAACCGGGTGTTGGACTTCCTGGACAACGAGGCGGCGAAGTGGCTGCTCGCCCCCGCGCTGAAGGCGGGCAGGCTGGGCATGTCGCTGTTCAACCGCAGCGGCTACGTCATGCGGGCCCTGGCGAAGTTCACCGGCACGGAGATGCTGCAGGAGCTGTCCAACTTCATGCTCGCCATCTCCTCCATGAACGAGGGCTTCCGTGAGAGGGCCCGCGGTGTGAGGGAGTTGCTGGAGGACCCGAGCACCGGCTTCGTGCTGGTGACGAGCCCCCACCCCGAGCGCATGGACGAGGCCATCCACTTCCACACGCTGCTGAAGCAGCACCGGATGGGCGTGGTGGCGCTGGTGGTCAACCGCGTGCACCCCATGCCCCCGGAGGCGCTGTGGGAGGACGCGGCCACGCTGACGCCCACCCGCCGCGCCAAGGTGGAGGAGACGCTGCGCGAGCTCCAGGTACTGGCCGAGCAGGACCGGGAGGGCATCTCCCAGCTCGAGGCCGCCTGCCCGGGCGTCCCCATCATCCAGGTGCCCCGCTTCGAGCTGGACGTGCACGACATCACCGCCCTGTGGCGCACCAGTCGCTACCTGCTGGGCGACGAGTCGGTTTCCTGACGGAAGCCGCCTTCCCGGAGCCCGTGTCGTCCGCGGTGCCCTTCCCGTCCGGAGGGCAGGCGGCCGGGGAGGCGCGGGCGGCAAGGGCGCATTAAGCTGGGCGCGCCCACCGTCGTGGTTGGGAACTCTCCGGGCCTCCGCGATGTCGGGGAGTAGGGCCGGTCATCCGGTCCAGGAGGACGCACTTCGTGATTGGCAGAGAGCGGGCGCACATGTCGGTCAATCGGTGGTGGTGGCTCGCGGCGCTGGGGCTGGCGGTGTCCGGGTGCCGGACGACGGGCTCGGCGGCACGGGCCGACGGGCAGGGGACTCCGCCCAGGCAGGAGCTCCAGTTCGACGCGGTGACGGTGACGGCGGACCTGGAGCTGGACAAGCTCAACGACGAGGAGCTCTTCGCGGGCGGCACCTCGGCCTTCGCGGCCAATGACTTCAAGCAGGCGGCGCGCTACTTCGGCCGGCTCGCGGACTTCCACCCGGACAGCAAGCACCGCCGCGCGGCCCTCTACAACGCGGGCCTCGCCCACCAGCGCCTCAAGGAGTGGGAGGAGGCCGGGCACCGCTTCTCCGAGCTGTCGGACCCCGCGAAGGGCACGGGCGACGCGCTCGACGCCGCCTTCCGCGTGGCGGAGACGCAGTACCACCTGGAGCGCTTCGACGACGCCGTCGCCCTGCTGGGCGTCATCGCCGAGCGGCAGGACCTCCCCCTCAACCGCCGGCTGGAGGCCCAGGTGCAGCAGGGCGTCTGCCAGCTGGAGGCCGGCCGCTCCGAAGAGGCGGAGAAGACGCTGCGCAAGTCGCTCTCCACCTACGACGGCCTGGCCGACAAGGACGAGGTGGACGACTACTTCCCCGCGCAGGCGCACTTCTTCATCGGGGAAATCTACCGGCTGCACTACGACGACGTGAAGCTGGACGCCACCCGCGGCAGCGACAAGCTCGCCGAGGACCTCAACTACAAGGCGGAGCTGCTGCTCTCCGCGCAGGGCCACTACCTGCGCTCCATCCGCGTGGGCAACGGCTACTGGGCCACCGCCGCGGGCGCGCAGATTGGCGCCCTCTACGAGAATCTCTACGAGCACATGGTGAACTCGCCCGCGCCGGCCGAGCTCGACGCCAGCGAGGCCCAGGTCTACCGCCAGGAGCTGCGAAAGAAGATTCGCGTGCTGCTCACCAAGTCCATCAACATCTACGAGCGCACCCTGGAGACGGCCGAGCGCATCGGCTCGCAGAGCGCCTTCGTGGACCGCACCCGCGAGAGCCTCGCCAAGGTGAAGGCCCTGCTGCTGGCGGACGCGGAAGCCGAGCCCGACTCCACGTCCACGCCGTCCGGCGCGGACGCCGAGCCGCACTCGTGAGCCCCGGCCCCGGCTGGGCAGCCGGGGCCCGCGCGGCGTAGCCTGGGGCCCCCCCATGGAGCCCCTCTTCACCGCCGAGCAGCTCGCGGAGATTCACGCGTACCACCTGCCCCACTACATCCGGGCCGCGGTGGACCCCTTCGCGCGTCTGGCCTTGCAGGCGCTGCTGCTCGGGGTGTTCGTCCAGCCCCTGTATCGCGCGGCCACCTCGACCACCGCCGGGCTGGAGCGCCGGCTCGGCGTGCTGCGCACGGCCCCCGTCAGCCGTGCCTTCTTTCGCGCCATGGACCGGCTCTGGGGGGAGGCCGGATGGGGCACCGCGGTGCTCTTCGCGCTCTTCATCGACCTGTTCGTCAAGCTCGTCTACCTGCCGGTGGACGTCTGGTTCACGTACACGCTCGAGCACCGCCACGGCCTGTCCAACTACACGCCGGGCACCTATGCGTGGGACCTGCTCAAGGGAAACCTGCTGGTGGCGTTCTGCCTCGCCGCGCTCGTCATCGGCATGTATGGGCTCGCCCGTCGCGTGCGGTACTGGTGGCTGGTGCTGGGCGTGCCCGTGGCCCTGCTCATGCTCGTGTCGTCGGCCCTGGACCCGTACCGGGACCTCCTCTACTTCAAGCAGAAGCCGCTGCCCGCCGGCCCCCTGCGTGAGCACATGACGGCGCTGATGGCGCGGGCCGACATCCCCTTCTCCGACGTGCTGGTGGCGGAGACCTCGGTCGCCTCGCGCCGCGTCCAGGCGTACTTCGCCGGCCAGGGCCCCACGCGCGCCATCGTCCTCAACGACGTCATCCTCAAGGAGCTCTCCGAGGACGAGGTCCTCGCCGCCGTGGCCCACGAGGCCGGCCATGTCCAGGAGCCGAAGTGGCCCGGCCGCATCACCGCCTCGTGCGCGCTGATTGGCCTGCTCTTCGCCATTGACCGCCTCCTGCGGCTTTCCGCCCGCCGGGGCTGGTTCGGCACCACCCGCTTCGCGGACATCCGCACCCTGCCGCTCATCTCGCTGCTCGTCATCGTCGTCATCCTGCTGGGCAACCCCATCTCGGCCGCCTTCTCGCGCGAGCGTGAGCGCGAGGCGGACCGCTACGCCCTGCGCCTCACCGGTGACGCGGAGTCCTTCCGCCGCATGCTCGTGAAGGCCGCCCGGGTGAACAAGATGGACCCCGAGCCGCCCCGCTGGGTCATCCTCAAGGGCATGAGCCACCCGCCCATCGGCGAGCGGCTCGCCGCCCTCCCGCCGCCAACACAGTAGCGCCGCGCTTCCCTCGAAAAAGCGGCCGGCAGGTGGACTCCCCGCGACTCCCGCCCTCACCCCTCGCGAGCCCACCCGCCGACAGCCGCCGCCGGTCCGCTCCCCGACGTCCCGGCGGCCCCTCGTCACACCCGCCTACGGCTGCGAGTCCTCCTTCAGTTTCTCCACCGCCACCAGGGCGATGGCCTTCACCAGCGCCCGCGCCCGGCGCCCCGCCGCCGTCTCCCCGTGCGGGTCCGCATCCACCGCGTTGGCCAGGTCCGTGAATCCCTGCCGGTCTCCCTTGCGCAGGTAGAGCTCGCCGCGGTTCGCCAGGGCCACCGGGTTGCCCGGCTCCCTCGCCAGCGCGGCGCTGTACTCGGCGATGGCCTCCTCCAGCCGTCCCAGCTTCTGGTACACGGTGCCCAGCGCCGCCCGCGCCGCCGTGTCCTTGGGGTTTCCCTCCACCAGCCCCTCGAAGAGGATGCGCGCCTCCTCCAGCCGGCCGGCGGCCGCCAGGTCACAGCCCACCTGCGCGATGGCCTTCGCCTCCTCGAAGGTCATCCCCTCCACCTCCGCCCACGTCGACTCTCCGCGGGCAAACGCCTTCAGCCGCTGCACCGCTCCGCTCTCCATCCGCATGGCCGTTGCTCCCTCGTGTTTGATGACGCGTCCCATGGCGGCTCACGCGCTCCGCAGGTTGGAGATGGCCGTCTTCGCCATCTCGTGGAACTTCGAGGACATGTTGCTCATCAGCTCGAACATGGCCTTGCGCTTCTCCATCAGCTTCTGAAGGCGCAGCTCCAGCTCCTGCATGCTGCTGTCGATCTTCGCGGCCTTCTGCTTGTCCGCGTCGCTGGTGCCGAGCGTGGCCCGCTGGTCGCGCTGGTCCGCCATGTCGTTCAGCACGCCGAGGAGCTCGTCGTCCGTGTTCTCCGCGATGGACATGAGGATGGCTTGAATCTTGTCCTCCACGCTCATGTTCGGATTGTCGAGGATGCTCTTCACGCTCGAGCCACCGCTGCCCACCGGCTTGCTTCCGCCCGTGGAGGGCTGCGTTCCCGAGGAGCCCTGCACCGAGCCCGCCTGCCGCAGCGCCGCCGTCACGTCCGGCCGCCCCACGATTCCGTCGCGCCCGCCCACGCCATTCGCCATCTCCAGCCGGTCGTAGTACTCGGGGTGGTCCTTGAAGAACTGCGCGGCCCGCTTCAGCGTCGACGAGGCCGCCGGGCTGTTCAGGATGGCAGCCAGGTTGTCGCGCGTCAGCACGTTGTCCTTCGTCCCCACCGCCGCGTCGAACGTGTCCCAGTTCGCGTTCAGCACCGACAGCGCGTCGCGGTACTCGGCGAAGTCCGGGTCCAGCGCGGTCCCCGAAGAGCCCTGGGTCGAAGGAGTGGGCGAAGGACTGTCACACGAGGGCGTCCTGCCGGTGCCCGGCGTCGGCGTGGGCGTCCCGGTGCCGGGAACACCACCACTACCGGGAACACCACCGCTGCCGGGCGTACCACTGCCCGGGCGCTCGGGGCGGCCGTACCGGGAGAACTCACCTTCCACCCGCTTGAGCTCGCTGCTCAGGTCCTTGAGGTTGAAGCGGTCATTGGTCAGCAGGCCCATCACACCGATGTTGAGCAGCTTGTTCCCGTTATCGAGCCGCTCGAACAGCGCCTTGTTCTCCAGCATGAAGCGGGCCGCGTTGCGCAGCTGCGGCGACAGGCTCGCGTCGCTGGAGATGCGCTCCAGGTCCTTCTTCGACAGCGAGCCGTTCTTCTTCCCATCCAGGTAGTCGAGCTGCTCGAAGTTCGCCTCCAGCACCCGCAGCGAGTCCGCGTAGTCGAGCATCTTCGGGTCCAGCGGGCTCTTGCCCGAGGGCAGCACGGGCGAGGAGGACGCATAGCCCTCCCCCACCTTGGAGTCCCCGCCCGAGGGCGGGCGGTACTCCGTCTTCGCGGCAGGGTTCTGGGACAGCTCCTTCGCCACGCCCATGGCGCCACTGGCCACCATCATGACGTTGCCTGTCGCAACCCCCGCGGCGGCCTTGATGGAGTTGGTGATGAGCGGTGGCAGTCCCAGCGCGTTGCCCGCGAGGTCCACCACGGCGGACATGGGGTCGGCCAGCAGGTTGGCCGCACCTTTGAGGAAGTCGAGCATGAGCCCTCTGGCGCGGCGGGGTTGGATGGACGCCGCGCAGTCACCGTCCTGTTTGCAGCGCCGGTGCCGCCCGCCATCCCGCCCTTCCTCCAGCGAAATCCACGGGTTGGCCCGGTCACCGTCCGCGGGCGCGTCCCCGCACGCGGACGGGGCGGTCCACGGCGGGGGATTGGGGCTAGAGTCCCGCCGCCATGCGGACCATGGGCCTGGACCTGGGCACCAAAACCATTGGAGTGGCCGTCTCGGACGGACTGGGCCTGACGGCCCAGGGCGTCACCACCGTGCGGCGCACCTCACTCAAGGCGGACCTCGCCGCCCTCGCCACCCTCGCGAAGGAGCACGAGGTGAGCCGGGTGGTGCTCGGCCTGCCGTTGAACATGGATGGCAGCGAGGGCCCCCGCGCGGAGGCCTCCCGCAAATTCGCGGACACGCTGGGCACCGCGCTGGGCGTCCCCGTCGAGCTCTGGGACGAGCGGCTGTCCACCGTCGCCGCCACGCGCACCCTGCTGGAGGCGGACGTCAGCCGTGCGCGCCGCCGCGAGGTCATCGACCAGGTGGCCGCCCAGTTCATCCTCCAGGGATGGCTGGACGCCCACCGCCCGCCCGACTCCGGCTACCACGCGGACGACGACTACGACTCGGAGTCGTGAGCCGCCGCGCGGACTACGGGCGGCGCCGGTACACGTGCAGCGGCGCCGAGAAGCCGTCCTGCTCCTCGTAGGCGACGCCGTCCAGCACCAGGGAGCGGCCCTCCAGCTTCACGCCGGGGTCTTTCAACAGCGTGCCCTGGTCGAAGCGGATGAGCACCTCCGGCCGGGCCTCCTGCAGACGCTTGCGGAAGGTGTCCCAGCGCACGCGCGCCAGCCGCTCCTCGGGCAGCCCGGAGAAGAAGGCCAGCTGCAGGTCCATGTAGCTGGGGTCGTCGTCGAGGGCCACCGCCCCGCCCTTGCTGGCCACCTCCGCCTTCACGAAGTCCGCCACCTTCATCACCGCCACCGGGTTGGTGGAGGTGGGGCTCACCGGCCGCATCGAGTCCTGGAGGCGGCCTTCCGCACGGAAGGTATAGAGGCCCATGGCCACCGGCACGGCCACGGCGAGCACCGCCGTCACGCCCGCCAGCGCCTTGCGCACGCCGGCGCCACGGCTGCCCACCAGCGCGGCGAAGCCGAACGCCACGAACACGGGCACCACCGCCACCTGCGTCACCGTGAAGCGACCCAGCGGCACGAAGGTCAGCAGCACCACCGCGCGGAAGGTGAAGTACGCCGCCGGCACCACCGCCGCCGCCACCAGCCAGCGCGTGTCCGGGCGCGCACGCCACGCCTTCACCATGCCCCACATGCCCAGCAGCGCCACGCCAGGGGACAGGGTGAGCAAGGCAATCCCGGGCCAGAACCCGAGCTGCTGCAGGCGCCAGCCGATGGCCGCGCCCGAGCCCGCCGAGGACAGCACCCAGCTGCGATGGAACTCCTCCACCGCCTTCACCGGGAAGAACGGGTCCCCGTGCATCAGCTCGTTGCCCTGCATCCACAGCAGGGGGAACGGCAGGCACACCAGCCCGAAGCCCACCGCCCGCGTCACCGCAGCCACCTTGTCCTCGCTGCTGAAGCACAGCGCGAGCGTCAGCAGCGGGATGTACATCCACGCGTCGTAGCGCAGCGCACAGGCGAGGTTGAGCATCAGCGCCGCCTGGAACAGCGGCGCGAAGCGATTCTCATCCACGCCCTCCGCGTACAGGGCGAAGGTGGCGAGCATGAAGAAGAGCGACACCGCCTCGCTGCCCGCGGTGGTGGCGAACTGCATGTGCATGCCCCAGGCGGAGAAGGCCAGCCCGGCCACCACGCCCGCGCGCCAGCCGAAGAGCCGCCGTGTCAGCGCGAACATCGGAATCACCGACAGCACGCCGAACAGCAGGCTCACCGCGCGGCCCGCCACCTCGCGGTCCATCACCGACAGCGCCGCGCCCACCAGGTACATGTGCAGCGGGCCGAACTGGTAGGCCCCGTCGCCGTACGCGGTAATCACGTGCGGGGCGCTCAACCAGCGCTCCGCCAGTTCCGTGCGCACGACGGCGTCGCCGTAGAGGTTCTCGTTGACGGCGAACACCAGCAGGCGCGGCACCAGCGCCGCCACCAGCATCAGCCCGATGAGGAGCCGGTTGCTCGGCTCGGGCACGGGGGCGGGCACCGCCGAGAGATTCGGCGTGTGGGACGGCGGAGCGGACAGGGGGGAGGGGGCGGTCGCCATTTCGCGCGGCAGGATACGCAGGCAGGGGCCAAAGCCAAGCCAGAGGCCCCTGCTCCCCTGCTCGCAGGGCTTCCCCGTCTTCACCCTCCGCGAAGCTCCGCTCTCCCAGCACCCTGCTTTCCCTGGAGCCGCAACCATCGATTTCCAGGGGACGGCCCTTCGCGCCCCTGGCCCGGGCCAGTGCCGTGCCCTCTCACGGAGGCACCGCGACCCGCACCTGCTGCGCCAGCGGCTGCAGCCCGCCCGCCTCCAGTGTCACCCGGGTGCGCCGCACGACCTCCAGCCTCCGCCCCTCCCGTAGGCCCGGCGTCGCACGGGAGGTGAAGAGGGCCTCCATCCGCTCGGGCAGGGGCCGGCGCAGGTCGAAGCGCAGCTCCCCCTCCGCCACCGGCTCCCGCGCGCCGCCCGCCCGTCTCGAGTGGAGCTGGAACCGGAGCCGCCCGTGCGGGCCGCGCAGGTCCACCAATTCGTAGGTGATGACGGACAGCACCCCGGGTCCATGCGCCCGGGCCACCGTCCAGCGCGCACCGGGCCCTACCGGCTCATCCGGGAATTGCGGCGTCGCGAGCCAGTCCGAGGACATCCCCTCCCCCAGCAGCGCGGCCAGCCTTGGCGACGTGCCTCCTCGCAGGTCCATCCGTGCCTCGACGAGCGCCCCCGTCGAAGCCAGCACCACCTCCCCTTCCGCCCGCTCAGGCCCCGGAGCGCCTCCGCCAGTCGCAAGGCGTGCTCCACCCCGTCCTCGTCCGCGGCGCGCACCTCCGGGCGCCCCACGCGCAGCCGATACCGGGCCACGCCCTCGGTGGCCCACGGGTCTGGTGGCTCCAGGCGGCCCGGGCTCCTCCTGAATCGGACACCCCCTTCCACCAGCCCCGCCGCCGGCAGCGAGAGCCGGAGGGGCACCACCACCTCGGGCCCATACTCCGTGCGCAGCTCCCCGCCCGACGCGGTCTCTACCTCCGACGCCATCGACAACCGCGCCCGCTGCGCCCACCCCGGCCGATGCACCAGGGCCAGCGCCCTGCGTGGCTCCGTGCCCTCGTCGAGCAACGCCATGGCCACCACCTCCTCGGCGGCCACGGGTGGAAGGCTCTGCAGCAACGAGCCCAGCAGACATGACACGGCAAGCAAGGCGGACACGACTCGACTCCCTGGGTTGGGTGACGCCCGGGCCCATTGCACGCCCCATGCTCACCGTCCTCCCGAGGGCACCCGCGCATCCGAGCCGTCCAGCACGGGAGACACCGTGCGGGATTTCGGCTCCAATGCCCCCAATGCCGGAGGTCGAAGTCGCTGCCCTGGAGAAGACGTACCCGCCGCCCGGCCTCTGGGCGCGCCTGCGCGGCCGCGCGGCGCCCTCCCGACCGGCCCTGCGCGGCGTCTCCTTCCACGTGGACGCCGGGGAGGTCGTCGCGCTCATCGGCCCCAACGGCGCCGGCAAGTCCACACTGCTGCGCATCCTCTGCGGCCTGCTGCTCCCGGACGCGGGCACCGCGCGGGTGGCCTCGCGCGACGTGGTGAAGGACAGGCCCGAGGTCCGCCGTCACGTGGGCGCCGCGCTCAGCGATGACCGGGGGCTCGCGCCGCGCCTCACCTCCCGGCAGAACCTGCGCTTCTACGCCGCGCTCTACGACGTCCCCCACCGCGAGGTGGACGCCCGCATCGACGAGCTCGCCCACACGCTGGAGGCCCGCCGCCTCCTGGACCGCGAGACGCGCACCCTCTCCAGCGGAGAGAAGGCGCGCGTGGTGCTGATGCGCACCCTGCTCCACCGCCCGCGCGTGCTGCTGCTCGACGAGGTGACTCGCTCGCTGGACCCCGGCGCGGCCCGCCGCGTGCGCAACCGCGTGCTGACGGACGCGGCCTCGCGCGGCGCCGCCGTCCTCTTCGCCAGCCACGACCTCGCGGAAGTGCAGGCCGTGGCCCATCGCGTCCTCCTGCTCGACGCAGGGCGCATCGCCGCCTCGGGCACCTTCGCGGACGTGTTGCCCGCCGCGGAAAGCATCTTCGCGTCCGCCACCCCGGAGGACGCATGAGGCGCCTGCTCGCCTTCCTCCGGCGGGACTTCGAAATCGCCACCGCCTACCGGCTCAACGGGCTGCTCCTGGCGGCAGGCGGACTCTTCACCCTGACGCTCTTCTACTTCCTCGCCCGCACCGTGGGAGAGTCCCCCGCCGTGCGCGGCCGCTACGGCGCGGACTACTACTCCTTCGCGCTCGTCGGCCTGGCCACCGCCACCCTGCTGCGCAGCCTGCAGCGCGGCTTCGGCAACGCGGTGCGCGCCGCGCAGAACGACGGCTCGCTGGAGCCCCTGCTCGCCGCACCCCTCTCCACCTTCCACGTCGTCGCGCTGATGACGGCCGGCACCGTCGCCGGCTCGCTCGTGCGCGCGTGCGGCCTGCTCGTCGCCGGCTCGCTCCTCTTCGGCGCCCGCCTCTCCGTCCACCCACTGACCTTCGGCGTGACGCTGGTGTTGAGCGTGCTCGCCTTCAGCGCGCTCGGCCTGCTGTCCGCCGCCTTCGTGCTCGTCTTCAAGCGCGGAGACCCGTTCGCCTACGCGCTCGACATGCTCAGCTATCTGTTCGCCGGTGTGCTCTATCCGGTGGACGTGCTGCCCGACGCGCTGCGCATGGCCGCCCGGCTGCTGCCCGCCACGCATGCCCTGCATGGCCTGCGCGCCGCGGCACTGGAGGGCGCCGGCATGGAGCGCCTCCTACCCACCTGGGGCGCCCTGCTGGCCTTCAGCGCGGTACTCTGGCCGCTCGCCGCCTGGGCGGTGCAAGCCGCACGACGACATGTGGAACGTACGGGCACGCTGCCCCACAGCTAGGTAACAGTCCGGCCTCGGCGGGCGCACGGAAATCCACTGCCCGGGCGTTCAATACCCCCCGCGCGAAGGGGGGCACCCTACCCCCGTGGGCGAGGCACCTTATAATCAAAGTGCCTTTTCACCCCGTGGAGGGGGTGCGCCTTCAGGGCGTCCATCCCCGACACGAGCGTAACGCGCGGTCCCACTCCGCGGCGGGGTCCCGAAGGGGCAGCAGGGCTGTTTGTGCCTGGGACCTCGGCGGGGTGGTTGTGGAATGGCAGTCCAGCCCTCCAGGTTCACCACTATGGCCCCCTGTCGGCGCGGCTCATCCGCGCCCCGGGGCGGCACCGAGGGAGAGACATGAAGGACGCTGAGAAGGTTTCGTGGGTCTCCAGAATCGCCGCGCTCCAGGACGCGAAGACCTACGCTGAGCTCACCTGGGACGGCTCGTTCGAGGACTACCTCGAAATCGTCCGCAAGAACCCCAAGGTCACCCGCACCGCCTTCCAGAGGATCTACGACATGATCCTCAGCCACGGGAAGACGGAGTACATCGACAACAAGAAGAAGCTCATCCGCTACCACTTCTTCAGCGACGAGAAGTTCGGCGGCCGCGACGCCATCTTCGGCCTCGACGTCCCGCTCATGAAGCTCGTCAACGTCTTCAAGTCCGCCGCCCAGGGCTACGGCACCGAGAAGCGCGTCATCCTCCTCCACGGCCCCGTCGGCTCGTCCAAGTCCACCATCGCCCGCCTCCTCAAGAAGGGCATGGAGGACTACTCCAAGACGCCGGACGGCGCCGCCTACACCTTCTCCTGGACCACCGACCGCAAGCTGCCCGACGGCACCACGGTGAAGGAGAAGATGAAGTGCCCGATGAACGAGGAGCCGCTCAACCTCATCCCTCGTGAGTGGCGCCCGAAAATCTACGCAGAGATTTCCCCGCCGGAGAGCGGCTACACCATCCCCGACGGCTCCGAGCTGTGCCCCGCCTGCCGCTTCGTCTTCAAGGACCTGATGACGCATTACCAGGGCGACTTCGCCAAGGTCATGGGCCACATCCGCGTCAACCGCCTCGTCTTCAGCGAGAAGGACCGCGTCGGCATCGGCACGTTCCAGCCCAAGGACGAGAAGAACCAGGACTCCACCGAGCTCACCGGTGACATCAACTACCGGAAGATCGCCGAGTACGGCTCCGACTCCGACCCGCGCGCCTTCAACTTCGACGGCGAGTTCAACATCGCCAACCGCGGCATCATCGAGTTCGTCGAGGTCCTGAAGCTCGACGTCGCCTTCCTCTACGACCTGCTCGGCGCGTCGCAGGAGCACAAGATCAAGCCGAAGAAGTTCCCGCAGACGGACATCGACGAGGTCATCCTCGGCCACACCAACGAGCCCGAGTACAAGAAGCTCGAGAACAACGAGTTCATGGAGGCCTTGCGAGACCGTACGGTGAAGATTGACATCCCGTACATCACCAAGCTGTCCGAAGAGGTGAAGATCTACGAGAAGGACTTCAACTCCCGGGCCATCAAGGGCAAGCACATCGCTCCGCACACGCTGGAGATGGCCGCCATGTGGGCCGTCCTCACGCGCCTGGAGGAGCCCAAGAAGCACAACCTCTCGCTCCTGCAGAAGCTCAAGCTCTACAACGGCAAGACGCTCCCCAACTTCACCGAAGACAACATCAAGGAGCTGCGCAAGGAGAGCAACCGCGAGGGCCTGGAGGGCATCTCCGCCCGCTACATCCAGGACAAGATCTCCAACGCCCTGGTCAGCGACAAGGGCGAGGGCTGCATCAACCCCTTCATGGTCCTCAACGAGCTGGAGGCCGGCCTCAAGACGCACTCGCTCATCAACAGCGAGGACGCCCGCAAGCGCATGAAGGAGCTGCTCACCTCCGTGAAGCAGGAGTACGAGGACATCGTCAAGAACGAGGTCCAACGCGCCATCTCCGCGGACGAAGACGCCATCAGCAAGCTGTGCGGCAACTACATCGACAACATCAAGGCCTACACCCAGAAGGAGAAGGTGAAGAACAAGTACACCGGCCTGTACGAGGAGCCCGATGAGCGCCTCATGCGCTCCATCGAGGAGAAGATCGACATCCCCGACAGCCGCAAGGACGACTTCCGCCGCGAAATCATGAACTACATCGGCGCGCTGGCCGTCGAAGGGAAGACCTTCAACTACCGGACCAATGAGCGGCTCCACAAGTCACTGGAGCTGAAGCTGTTCGAGGACCAGAAGGACAGCATCAAGCTCAAGAACCTCGTCTCCTCCGTCGTGGACAAGGAGACCCAGGAGAAGATCGACCTGGTGAAGGACCGGATGATGAAGAACTACGGCTACTGCGAGATCTGCTCCACGGACGTCCTCAACTTCGTGGCCAGCATCTTCGCCCGAGGCGACGCGAAGGAGTAACACCCCAGGAGAGAGGCGAGCCGTCGTGACCTTGAAGATCCACCAGGACCACTCCCGCTTCAAACAGATCGTCCGCGGCAAGATAAAGGCCAACCTGCGCAAGTACGTGCAGAAGGGCGAGATGCTGGGGAAGAAGGGGAAGGACGCCATCTCCATCCCCATTCCGTTCATCGACATCCCCCGCTTCAAGTACGGCCACAAGGAGCAGGGCGGTGTCGGGCAGGGAGATGGAGAGGTGGGTCAACAGCTCGGCCCCGGGGCGGTGGAGCCCGGGGAGGGCCAGCAGGCAGGACAAGGCGAGGGCGACCACGCCCTCGAGGTGGACGTCACCCTCGACGAGCTCGCCCAGATTCTGGGTGAGGAGCTGCAGCTGCCCAACATCGAGCGGCGGCAGAACGAGAAGATCGTCACGCAGAAGATCCGCTACACCGGCATCAACACCACCGGCCCGGAGTCGCTGCGCCACTTCAAGCGCACCTACAAACAGGCCCTGCGGCGTCAGATTGCCGCGGGGACGTATGACCCGCACCGGCCCATCATCATCCCCATGCGCGAGGACCGGCGCTACCGCAGCTACAAGCTGCAGAACCTGCCGGAGACCAACGCGGTCATCATCTACATGATGGACGTGTCCGGCTCCATGGGCGACGAGCAGAAGGAGATCGTCCGCATCGAGAGCTTCTGGCTCGATACGTGGCTGCGCCACCAGTACAAGGGCCTGGAGTCGCGCTACATCATCCACGACGCCGTGGCCCGCGAGGTGGACCGCGACACCTTCTTCCACACCCGCGAGTCCGGCGGGACGATGATTTCCAGCGCGTACAAGCTCTGCCGCGACATCATCCTCGCGGACTACCCGAAGAGCGCGTGGAACATCTACCCGTTCCACTTCAGCGACGGTGACAACTGGAGCGCGGACGACACGCGCCAGTGCATCGACATGCTGCGCAACGACGTGCTGCCCAACGTCAACCAGTTCGCCTACGGCCAGGTGGAGTCGCCCTACGGCAGCGGCCAGTTCATCAAGGATTTGCGCGAGGCGGTGGGGGACACGCCCAACGTCGCGCTGAGCGAGATTGCGGACAAGGACGCCATCTACGCGTCCATCAAGGACTTCCTCGGCAAGGGCCGCTGACGCGGACTCACAGCCACCGGAGCGATTGCCCCATGCCCAAGAGCCTGACACCCCGCCTCGCCGCGCTCAGGGACGAAATCCACGGCTACGCCAAGGAGTTCGGCCTCGACTTCTTCGACACCATCTTCGAGATGGTGTCCTACGACGAGATGAACATGGTGGCCGCCTACGGCGGCTTCCCCACGCGCTACCCGCACTGGCGCTGGGGCATGGAGTACGAGCAGCTGGCCAAGGGGTACGAGTACGGGCTGAGCAAGATCTACGAGCTCGTCATCAACAATGACCCCTGCTACGCCTACTTGATGGAGAGCAACCCGGAGGTGGACCAGAAGCTCGTCATGGCCCACGTCTACGGACACTGCGACTTCTTCAAGAACAACTTCTCCTTCCGGCACACCAACCGCCGGATGATTGATGACATGGCCAACCACGCCACCCGGGTGCGCAGGTGGGTGGACAAGATTGGCGTGGAGAAGGTCGAGGACTTCATCGACCGGACGCTGAGCCTCGAAAACCTCATCGACCAGCACGCGCCCCACATCCGCCGCAACCCGGACCCGAAGAAGGCCGAGGACGAGCTCAAGTCCAACGAGCGCGTGGAGGGCTTCAAGGTGGACCGCGAGTACATGCGCGGCTTCATCAACCCCTCCGAGTTCCTCGACTCGCAGCGCAAGCGCGTGGAGGACGAGAAGCTGCGCGCGAAGCGGTTCCCCGAGCGCCCGCAGCGAGACGTGCTGCTGTTCCTCCTGGAGCACGCGCCGCTGGAGCCGTGGGAGTCGGACATCCTCGCGATCCTGCGCGACGAGGCCTACTACTTCGCGCCCCAGGGACAGACGAAGATCATGAACGAGGGGTGGGCCAGCTACTGGCACTCCACCATCATGACGCGGCGGGCCCTCAGGGACGACGAAATCATCGACTACGCGGACCACCACTCGGGCACCATGGGGACGCGGCCCGGGGCCATCAACCCGTACAAGCTCGGCATCGAGCTGTGGCGGGACATCGAGGACCGGTGGAACAAGGGCCGCTTCGGCAAGGAGTGGGACGAGTGCGATGACCTCCGCGCGCGCCGCTCCTGGGACAAGAAGCTGGGCGCCGGCCGCGAGAAGATTTTCGAGGTCCGCAAGCACTACAACGACATCACCTTCATCGACACGTTCCTCACGGCCGAGTTCGCGATGGAGCAGAAGCTCTTCGTGTATGGCTTCAATGACAAGCGCAACTCGTGGGAAATCATGGACCGCGAGTTCCGCAAGGTGAAGAGCAAGCTCCTCCAGGGCCTCACCAACTTCGGCCAGCCCATCATCGAGGTGGTGGACGGCAACCACGAGAACCGTGGCGAGATGCTGCTCGCGCACAAGCACGACGGGCAGGACCTCAAGGGCGACTACGCCCGCGAGACGCTCCGCAACCTCCAGTCCCTCTGGCGCCGCCCCGTCAACATCATCACCCGCTACGACAACAAGGGGATGATGCTGCGCTTCGACGGCACCACGCACTCGGAGAAGAAGGTGGAGCTCTAACCCTCCGGGCGGTTCAGCCTCCCGGTAGAAATTTCATATCGAGCACCTCCGGGCACCCCTACCTGCCGGGTTCCCGGGCTGCCCGGCAGGCGAGCGCGGGAATTCTCGGGACGGCAGTTGGGCGCGGGCGCGGGTGTCCACTACACTCGGCCCCCGCCCCCCATGCGAATCGCCCCCCTGCTCTGTCTGCTCGCCCTGCTGGTGGCCTCTGCTTCGGAAGCCAGCACCCGGTACGTCATCAAGAATCGCCGCATCGAGCCGCGCCAGACGCTCGCCCAGGCGCTGCACGACGCGCAGCTCCCGGACGCGCAGGTGACGGCCGTCATCTCCGCGCTGGAGGGCGTGTTCGACTTCCGCAAGTCCCGCGTGGGCGACCAGTTCCGGCTCGTCATCCGCGCCGGGGAGCTGGACTTCTTCGACTACCGCCAGAGCCTGGTGGACGAGTGGCAGGTGCGCCGCGACGGCGAGAAGTACGTGGGCAGCAAGCGCGCCATCGAGGTGGAGAAGCAGGTGTCCGTCGTCACGCTGGACATCAACTCCTCGCTGTACGAGGCGGCGGTGGAAGCGGGTGAGGACCCGGCCATCGGCATGGTGCTGGCGGACGTGTTCGCCTGGGACATCGACTTCTACCGTGACGTGCGCAAGGGCGACCGGGCGCGCGCGCTGGTGGAGAAGTTCGTCTCCAAGGGCCGCGTGCTGCGCTACGGCGAGGTGCTGGCGGCCACCTACGCGGGCGGCCTCGTCGGCGACAAGAAGGTGTTCCGCTACCTGCTGCCGGACGGGCAGCCCAACTACTTCAACGAGGAGGGCGCGAGCGCGAAGAAGACCTTCCTCAAGACGCCCCTCAAGTACGCCCACGTCACCAGCAGGTTCGGCAGCCGCTTCCACCCGGTGCTCCAGTACATGAAGGCGCACAACGGCGTGGACTACGGCACGCCCATTGGCACCCCGGTGTGGGCGGTGGCGGACGGCACGGTGACGCAGGCGGGCAACGCGGGCGCCGCCGGCAACATGGTGGTCATCCGCCACGCCAACGGCTTCGAGACGCAGTACATGCACCTGTCGCGCTTCGGCGACGGCATCCGCGCCGGCGCGCGCATCCGCCAGAAGCAGGTGATTGCGTACTCCGGCAACACCGGCCGCTCCACCGGGCCGCACCTGCACTTCGGCCTCAAGCGCAACGGCGCGTACACCAACCCGCTCAACCAGGTGTTCCCCCGCGCGGATCCGCTGCCCAAGACGCTGCTGCCGGACTTCCTGGCGAAGGCGCATGAGCTGACCGCGCAGATGGAGGCCGTGTCCGTGGCCGCGGTGGCCGGTCAGGCCGCCAGCGCTCCCGCCGCACCCACGCAGCCATAGCCCCGTAGGAGGCGTATGTCCTCCGTCGCTGAGTTCATCGCGCTGTCGGAGCAGCTCCACACCGAGCTGCTCGGCCTGAGCGAGGAGCTGTCGCACGGCCTGCCGGACCGGCTGTCGCGCTTCCCCAGGGACCCGGAGCAGCGCCGCGCCCTCCAGCACGAGCAGGCGGAGGCCCTGCGGCGCATCCTCCCGGTGCTCACCTCCCGCCTGGACGCGGCCTACGCGCGCCTGACGGCGCTGGACGCCGGCATGTCCGACGAGGAGCGGGAGGCCGCGCTGGAGCACCACCGCGCGCGCGTGCAGCCCTTCTTCCTCCAGTGCCCCTTCATCCGCCGCTCCGCGGACAAGCCCCTGGGCTACCCCGGGGACTACCTGATGGTGGAGATGATCTTCAACGAGCAGGACGAGGGCGTCTCCACCTTCGCCCGCCTGCTATCGCGCTACGCGCTCCAGTGCGGCCCCGCCCGCGCGCACCGCGCCCGTCCGCCCTGGGTGCTCGGACACCTGCGCCAGCACGCGCAGGAGCTGGGCCGCCCGCTGCGCGTGCTGTCCTTCGCCTGCGGGCCGGAGCACACGCTGCGCGAGTACGCCACCGCCGGGGCCTCGGGCCACTTCACCCTCTGCGACTTCGACCCGGCGCCGCTGGAGCACTGCCGCCGCCAGTTCCAGGTGCTCACCCGGCGCTCGGCGCCGCCCCCGCCCACGGTGGACTTCGTCCAACTGTCCACCTACCAACTGCTGAAACAGAAGGACGTGCTGGAGCAGCTCCGCCACCCCGAGGGGCACGACGTGCTCGTGGTGGCCGGACTGCTGGACTACCTCAAGGCCCCCGTCGCCGAGCGCTTCCTGGACCTCCTCGCGCCCCTGGTGGCGCCGGGCGGGCGGGTGCTGCTGACCAACCTCCACGACCCCAACCCGTGGCAGGCCTTCATGGAGTACGTGGGGGACTGGCGCGTGCTGCACCGCGAACGGCAGGAGTTCCAGGCGTTATGCGAGGGCCGCCCGGAGCGGCGCCTCGGCACGCTCGAGCTGACGAGCGACGCCTCGGACACCAACCTCTTCTGGGCCGGGCGGCGGGGCTGAAACGTCCGCCGGCGCCCGCCGGGACGACTACCACCGCACCAGGAACTCCGAGTGGTCCAGCGCGCACGCGGTGCCCTCCACCGCGCTCTGCGCACCGCCGCCCACCGCCATCAGCGCGGCCCTCAGGCTGCCCTCGTGGAACAGCATGGGCTGCATGTCCCCACGAAAGACAATCTTCACCCGCCGGCCGTCCATGGGCTCGCAGTCATGGGAGCCATAGCTGACCAGCGTCCGGTACACGGTGGGCGTGCTGGCGAAGGCGCGCTTCGGGTCTCCCCGGCCCACCAGCTTGGCCAGCGTGTTGCCCACGTGCGACTCGAAGAAGCCGCTGACGGTGGCCGCCCCGCAGGCGCGAAAGGCGTCATCCACCGAGTCGTAGTACGGCTCCAGCACGTCCACCGCGGCGTAGAGCAGCTGGAGGAAGTCCGCCGCCGGGTAGGAGAAGAAGTCGATGGGCCTCTTCATCTTCACCAGCTCCGCCAGCCGGGCCACGGCCTCGCTGCCCGCCCGCTGTGAGACGAGGATGAGGATGGAGTTGAAGATGAAGCCCCGCACGGTGTGGTCGGGGCGCGTCAGCGCGATCCGCTGGGCAAGTTCACTCTTGTCGCTGGGCATCGAGGAGGGGTCTCCATGCTGAGGAGTGCAGGCCCGCTGACCTTGCAGGCGTCTTGTACCAGAGTCGCGAGACGGCAGTGGAGCCCATGGCTCCAATCGAGATAAATGAAGGTCTTCCGGAGGACTCCCTACCCGATGGCCGACGAATCCATGAAGACGCAGACCCCTGTCACGCAGCCCCGCGCCGCACCGGCGGGAACGAACGATGACAGCGGCCGCACCGGCGACGACGCGGCCAGCATGCGCCGTTCCTTCCTGGACCACGTCCGCTACTCGCGTGGCAAGAACTACGAGACCTCCACCGCGCATGACCGCTTCATGGCGCTATCACTCGCGGTTCGGGACAGGCTCGCGGACCGGTGGGTGAAGACGGCGCGCACCTACTACGAGCAGGACGTGAAGCGGGCGTACTACCTGTCCGCCGAGTACCTGCTGGGTCGAGCGCTGGGCAACAACCTGCTGAGCCTGGGCATGCACGACGCCGCCGCCGAGTGCATGCGCGAGGTAGGGGTGGACCTCACCAACCTGCTGGAGATGGAGCCCGACGCCGGCCTGGGCAACGGCGGCCTGGGGCGCCTCGCCGCGTGCTTCCTGGACTCGCTGGCCACGCTCTCCTACCCCGGCATGGGGTACGGCATCCGCTACGAGTTCGGCATCTTCACGCAGGACATCGTCGACGGCTACCAGGTGGAGCGCGCCGACGAGTGGCTCAAGTTCGGCAACCCGTGGGAAATCGTCCGGCCGGAGAAGGCGGTGCCGGTGCGCTTCTTCGGACGCGTGGAGCACCACCAGGGCCCGGACGGCCGCCCCGTCGCCCGCTGGGTGGGTGGCAAGACGGTGGTGGGTGTCCCCTATGACACGCCCATCGCCGGCTACCACAACAACACCGTCAACACGCTGCGCCTGTGGCAGGCGCGCGCCTCGGAAGAGTTCGACCTGCTCTTGTTCAACGCGGGCGACTACGAGCGCTCGGTGGTGGAGAAGAACGACTCGGAGGTCATCTCCAAGGTCCTCTACCCCAACGACGCCTTCCAGGCCGGCAAGGAGCTGCGCCTCAAGCAGCAGTACTTCTTCGTCGCCTGCTCCATCGCCGACATCGTCCGGCGCTACCTGAAGAACCACACGGACTTCAAGGACTTCCCCAGCAAGGCGGCCATCCAGCTCAATGACACGCACCCGGCCATCGGCGTGGCGGAGCTGATGCGCGTGCTGGTGGACGAGAAGCGGCTGCTCTGGGACGAGGCGTGGGGGATTACGCAGGCGGTGTTCGGCTACACCAACCACACGCTGCTGGCCGAGGCGATGGAGCGGTGGCCGGCCACGCTCTTCGAGCGGCTGCTGCCGCGCCACCTGGAAATCATCTACGAAATCAACCAGCGCTTCCTGCGCCAGGTGCAGATCCGCTACCCGTACGACGTGGAGAAGATGCGGCGGATGAGCCTGGTGGAGGAGGGCCCGGAGAAGAAGATCCGCATGGCCCACCTCGCGGTGGTGGGCAGCCACAGCGTCAACGGCGTGGCCGCGCTGCACACGGACCTCCTGCGCCGGGACGTGCTGCCGGACTTCGCCGCCATGTACCCGGAGCGGTTCAACAACAAGACCAACGGCGTCACCCCGCGCCGCTGGCTGGCGTGGTGCAACCCGCGCCTGTCCAAGCTGATTACCTCGCGCATTGGCGACGGCTGGGCCACGGACCTGGACCAGCTCCGCAAGCTGGAGCCGCACGCGGAGGACCCGGCGTTCCGCAAGGCCTTCCGGGACGTGAAGCGCGCCAACAAGGAAGACCTGTCCCAGCACATCCGTGACTTGCGCTGGGTGCAGCTCAACCCGGACGCCATCTTCGACGTGCAGATCAAGCGCCTGCACGAGTACAAGCGCCAGCTGCTCAACGCCGTCCACATCGTGGCGCTGTGGATGAAGGCCCGCAGGGACCCGTCCTCCATCATCCACCCGAGGGCGTTCATCTTCGGCGCCAAGGCGGCGCCGGGCTACCACCTGGCGAAGCTGACCATCCGCCTCATCAACGGCATCGCCGAGGTGGTCAACAGCGACGCGGGCACCACGGGCCTGCAGGTCGTCTTCGCGCCCAACTACCGGGTGAGCCTGGCCGAGCGCATCATCCCCGCGGCGGACGTGTCCGAGCAGATTTCGACGGCGGGCATGGAGGCGTCCGGCACGGGCAACATGAAGCTGATGCTCAACGGCGCGCTGACGCTGGGCACGCTGGACGGCGCCAACGTGGAGATTCGCGACGCGGTGGGCGACGAGAACTTCTTCCTCTTCGGCCTCACGGCGGACGAGGTCATCGCCCGCAAGCGCGAGGGCTACCGCCCGCGCGACGAGTACAACCGGCACCTGGAGCTGCGCGAGGCGCTGGACCTCATCTCCACCGGCTTCTTCTCTCCGGAGGACAAGCACCTCTTCAAGCCGCTGGTGGACAGCCTCCTCGACGAGGACCGCTACTTCGTGCTCGCCGACTTCATGGCGTACATGGCGAAGCAGGAGGAAGTCGTCCGCGCCTACCAGGACGCGGAGGGCTGGGCGAAGAAGTGCATCATCAACGTCGCCCGCGGCGGCATCTTCTCCTCGGACCGCACCATCAAGCAGTACGCCGAGGAGATCTGGCACATCCAGAAGACCCCCGTGGAGCTGTGACGGGCGGGCCGGCCTGCCGCGGGTGAGCCGCGGCAGAGGCCCTGACGCGGTGCGCGATACTGCCCTCCGGGACGAGGCGGCTGTGCTCTGACGCACAGCACTACGCGATAACACAGCGCATTGTATTGACTGGAAAATCAATCGCGGGCACTAACACTCCCGGTGTTCCGGATTCGCCTTCCTGTTCTGGAAGTCCTGGACACGCCTGGGATTGTTTCTTCCGCAGTGCGCAGTGCATCGTTCCCCCCGCGCAGGAGTCCGTATGAAGCAGCAGCGTCCGCTGTTCCTGGCCGTCCTGGCCGTCCTCGGGTTGTCCCTCCCGGCTTCAGCCGCGGCGGAGCGGACCACCTATCCCGTCGTCTTCGCGCATGGCCTGGGCGGCTTCGACGACATCCTCGGCCTCGACTACTGGGGTGACGACTACGGCACCTACGTCGGGGACCCGTGCAACGAGTTCCTCGAGGTGAGCTGCAACGGAGACATCGACAGCGGGCAGCAGTCGTTCGTCGCCGCGGTGCAGCCGCTCCAGTCCTCGGATGTCCGTGGCCTGGACCTGGCCAACGACATCGAAGGCTACATGGCCACGAAGGGCGTCAAGTACGTCAACCTCGTGGGCCACTCGCAGGGCGGCATCGACGCGCGCAAGGCCGCTCGCGTGCTGCGCGAGCGCAAGGGCTACACGGTGGTGAAGGTGCTCTTGAGCATCTCCTCGCCGCACCGGGGCTCGCCGGTGGCCAAGTTCATCCTCGACCTGGGTCCCGGCGTCACCAGCGTCATCGACGCGCTGTTCCGCATCTACGGCGACGTCGTCTACGGGCCGGGCAATGACGGCTACGCGGCGACCAAGGCGCTCGTCTACAACGACTATGACGCCAACGACGGCAAGGCGACGGGCGCGAAGCTCTTCAACCAGAACTACCCGGTCAGCGCGTCCTACGCGTCCCACTACGCGTCCATCATGACGGCCCAGTCCGGCCTCAGCGTGAATCCCGCGCTGTACCTGCTGCGCGGCTTCTTCTTCGACATCGACGGGGACGGCTACTGCGTCGACGACTGCGAGAATGACGGCGCCGCGGGCAAGGGCGACGGCTGGAAGCAGGAGGATGACGACGACGGCCTGGTGGGCATCAACTCGCAGCAGATGGGCTACCGGCTGCGCTACAACGACCAGTTGTTCGTGCTGAACTCGCTCAGCATCGACTCCGCGCTGGGCTACGTCGCCAACATCAACGCGCCCAGCTCGCTCCAGATGACGTCCTCGTCGTCGCTCATCAACCAGGACCACCTGGATGTCATCGGCCTGGGGCCGGACACGTTCGACGAGATGGAGTTCTACGCGGCCATCTTCAACTACGTCGCGAAGAACGACTAGCCGCACGAGAGGGACGGGACGGGATGCGTACGCGGACGAAGGTGATGTTGGGCGGCGTGGTGGCGGTGCTCGGACTGCTCGCCGGCGTGGGGCTCCTCACGCCGGGCCGGGCGGCCGTGGACCCCACACCCGCCCGTCCCTCTTCTCCGGACACCCGTCCTCGGGCAGCCCTCCCCTCCCCCGCGCCGCTGGCCACCACCGCCAGCGGCGCCGCCGGGGCCGCGCCCGCCGCGTCCCCGCAGGAGGCCGGGGACGCGGAGCTGGAGGCGCTCGTCACCGCCATGCGCGAGCGCTACGGCGCGCGGCTGGACGAGCCGTCCGTGCAGATGCGCATGCTGGAAGAGCTGATGCGCTTCTTCCAGAAGCGCAACCCCGACGGCTGGCGCGAGGAGCTGCTGGCCTTCCTGAAGAAGGCCTTCCCCGAGCGGTACGAGGAGCTGGCCGCCATGCTCCGCAACCGCGAGGACTACGAGAAGTGGGTGAAGGACAATGACGCGTACCTGCGCGGGCTCGGCGAGAAGGAGCGCCGTGCCGCCGTCTGGGACGCGCGCAACCGGCTCTTCGGCAAGGACGTCGCGGAGCGCCTGTGGGCCGCCGAGATGAAGAACCAGGCCCTGGCGGACACGCTGCGCTCGCTCGACGCGATGGAGGGCGCCACCGTCACGGAGAAGCTGTCCACGTACAAGCAGCAGATCAAGGAGACCCAAGGCGTGGCGGCTGACGCGTACCTCGCCCGGCACCAGCAGGAATTGATGAACCGCTTCCTGGACCTGTCCTCCATCCAGCGTGAGTTGACGCAGATGGAGCCCGCGGAGCGCTCGCAGAACCTGCGCACCATCCGCAAGGAGATGGGGATGGACGAGGAGGCGCTCCAGCGTTGGGACTCGCTGGACAGGACGCGCGACACGCGCTGGGACTCGGGCGCCCGGTACATGGAGGAGCGCGCGGCGCTGGCGAAGGAGCTGTCCGGCGAAGCGCTGGAGACGCGCCTCCAGGAGGTGCGCACGCGCTACTTCGGCACCGAGGCGGACATCATCGGCCAGGAGGAGGCGGGAGGCTTCTTCCGCTACGAGCGCCCCCGGGTGTGGGGACGCAACTGAAGCGGGGGCGCTCCCGCCCCTTCGTCTCGCGAATCCGCGTCAGCGTGAAGCACACCGGAAACGCGGCGACGGTGTAGCGGCGCGCCCTCCGCCGCTCAGGCCGCCTTGTTGAGCCACTCCTCGTACGCGCGGAAGTCGTAGTCGCGGCCGAGGAAGGCGTGCACCAGCCGCGCGGCGTCGTCCGAGCCACCCGGCTCCAGCACCTCGCGGCGGTACGCCTGCGCGGGTGCGGGCTCCAGCATCCCCTTCTGCTGGAACACCGTGAAGAGGTCCTTCGCGATGACCAGCGACCACATATACGTGTAGTAGTTGGACGAGTACCCGTCGAGGTGCCCGAAGGAGAGGTGGAAGTGCGTGCCCTCCACGTACGGGAAGGGCGTGTACTTCCCCTGCAGCTCACGGACGAGCGCGGTGGCGTCCACGCTTCCGGGCTCGCGCCGGTACAGCTCCAGGCTGAGCGCGGCGTAGAACATCTGCTGGCGCACCCACAGCCCCTTGCCGAACTCCTCCGCGCGGCGCATGCGCGCGACGATGTCCGCGGGAATCGGCTCGCCCGTCTGGTAGTGCCGGGCGAAGGTCTGCAGGCACGCGGTATCGCGCGCCCACTCCTCCAGCATCTGCGAGGGGGCCTCCACGAAGTCCCACTCCGTGCGCACGCCGGACACACCCGCCCAGCGCGTGTGGCCGCCGAAAATGTGGTGCAGGAGGTGGCCGAACTCGTGGAAGAAGGTCTCCACGTCGCTGTGCTGGAGCAGCGCGGGCTCCGCGCCGGGCCGGGGGAAGTTGCACAGGAGCACGCCCTCCGGCAGCCGGAGCCCCGTCTTGCCGCTGGTGAGGGTGAACTGGGCCGCGTGCTTGTACTTGTCCTCGCGCGGGTGCATGTCCAGGTAGAAGCGCCCACGCAGCGTGGCGCCCTCGTAGACGTCGTAGGCCTCCACGTCCGGGTGCCACACCGGCGCGTCCGGGACGTGGCGGTAGGTGACGCCGAACAGGCGCGCCGTCAGGTTGAGCACGCCCTGCTTCACGCGCGTGTACTCGTAATAGGGGCGCACCACCTGCGAGTCGAACGCGTACTGCTCGGCGCGGATGCGGTCCTCCAGGAACGCCTGGTCCCATGGGTCCACTCGCGGGGCGTCGGGCACGTCGCGGCGCTTGCGGGACAGCAGCATGTCGTAGTCGCGCTTCATGCGCGCGACAGAGGCGGCCGAAATCTTCTCGATGAAGTCCGCGGCGGCCTGCTCGTCGCGAATCATCTTGTCCTCCGTGGAGTAGGCCGCCCAGTTGCGGTAGCCCAGCAGCGTCGCCAGCTCGTGACGGCGGGCCACCATGCGCTGGAGCACGTCCACGTTGGCGGGGTGGCCGCGCAGGCGGAACAGACGCCACATCGTCTCACGGGCCTTCGCGTCCCGCGAGTACGTCATGAAGGGGACGATGTCCGGGTAGTCCGTGGTGATGCGCACCTGGCCGTCCGTGCCGGGCGGGTGGGCACGCACGTAGTCGTCGGGCAGTCCCTCCAGGGCGGACGGAGGCAGCGCTTCCGTGCGGGTGTCCTGGCGGATGTTGCGGCTGAACTCCTGGCCGATGCGGACCAGCTCCTCCTGCAACTCCTTCACGCGGGCGCGGGTGGCGGCGTCGCGGTCCACGCCGGCGCGGCGGAACTCGCGCAGCACCTTCTCCATCCACTTGCGCGTGGGAGCATCCTCGCCGGCCACATCCAGCGAGGCGAGCACGTCGTAGACACCCCGGTCCATGCGGATGTCGTTGATGAGCGTCTCGAGCGCCTGCTCGGCCGCCTCGCCGGCCTCGCGCATGGCGGCGTCCGGGTGGGCGTGGCGGGCGACGGCGGCGCGTGAGCTGGCGTCGTCGAGCGCGGCCATTGCCTCGTCGTACACCTCCAGCACCTCCCGTACGGCGTAGGGCGGCCGGAGGGCCTTGAGGCGGGCGATGCCGGCACGGGCCGCGGCGATGGCCTCCTCTCCAGAGCGACGGAACTCGGTCGGCGGGCAGGTAATGAGGCGGGCGGCGTCGGGGACGAGCGTCTCGGCGGGCACTGTCTTCTCCTGGACCTGGTGACGGGAAGGCTGGGCGCCAAAGGTAATGCGCGCGCCCCGGCATGGCAGCAGCCTTCCGTGCCCGAAAAGCAGGAGGCCGCCCCGGCGTGTGCCGGGTGCGGCCTCCTGGACGACTCAACGGTTCAGTGGGCTACGGGAGCTCGGTCGGGCTCGCCGAGTTCTGCGGCTGGCGCGCGGCGCGGGTGACGAAGTCCAGGGAGTTGTTGTCCCTGTCGGTGCCGTTGCCGCGGGCGGCATCGGCCCCGCCGACCGCCATGGTGGCCGAGGTGGAGGTGGACACCGCCTTGCGCTCGAGGCTGCCACCGCTGGCCGGATGGGACGGAGCCGCCGTGCCCTCGGGGCTGTTGCCAGTGCCCCACCCCACCTTGTCCACCGCCACGTCCGAGGTGCTGGTGGTGAGCCCCGGACCGATGCGCACGTGGCCACCAGCCGTGGTGGAAGCGGACATGTCGAAGGAGTACGTCACGTCCGCCGTCGTGCTGCCTCCCTGGAAGGCGGTGTTGGCGACGAGGAAGTACCCGCGCGCCTTGATGACCTTGCCCGGGGGGATGGTGACGCTGCCGGAATAGGCGGCCCCCGTCGCCGACTTGTACTGTACCAACCAGCCGCCGATGTTCACGTCGCTGTTCGTCGGGTTGTGGAGCTCGATGAACTCGTCCGTCGAGAGGGCAGTGGTCCCCCCGCAGACCTCACTGATGACCACGTGGTTGGTCAGCGGCGTCGGCGGCGGGGCCACCGTCACCGTGCCGTACTGCGGCGACCCGCCCGACACGACGCCGTTCTGGTCGCAGTACACCCAGTCCTGCGCGCCCGCCGGCCCCTGCGTGAAGCGGTAGCGGAAGCCGTACAGATAGCTGCCGGGCGTGCCGATGTTCAACGTACCCACCATCTCGTCGTTGTTGGAACCGGACGGGCTGTAGGACGCGTTGAACGGCGCGGGCCCCCACGTCCAGTCCTGCGGAGCGCTGGCGTCCGTGCCGTAGCCCAGCTCGGCGACGATGAACGGGAAGCGGTCGTTGCCGTTCTGGTTCCGGTTGGAGATCTGGTCGTCGTAGAACTGGCTGTAGATGGTCTGCGGCGTGTTCTGCTGGATGGGCGCGGCAATGGTCTTCGGGAACTGGATGGCGCAGTAGTCCACCGGCGGGTTGATGGCCACCGCGCACGTCTCGTTCGGCTGGCCCGGCGTACCCCGGTCCCCGCCCGCGAGCCCCGCGCTGGAGTCACACCAGTACCAGCTGTACTGGTGCGCCGCCGTCCCCACCACCACCGAGGACAGGTTCATGGAGCGGCCCGTCGTCTGGGGGAAGGACGGCGTGTACACGAGGTCGTCCACCACCACGGAGGCGCCCTGCTTCAGCGTGAGGCGCCCCGAGCTGCCGATGGCGAAGGTGCCTCCCGCGAAGCTGTACTGCGCCGGCACGCCGCCGTTGGTGGCCTCGTCCGTGTTGCTCGCCGCGACGAACGTCCCATGGCCCCGGACAATCGTGGGCCGGTCGCCCGGCGCCTGCACCGCGAAGCTCTCCGTGCCGCCCGCGCCGTTATCGTAGGTGACGAGCAGGTTGGTGATGTTGCGCAGCCCGTCCACGGTGCTGGTCAGCTCCAGGTACTCGGCGGTGCCAACGCTCGGCGTGTGCATCACCTCGCTGATGGCCAGCTCGCCCGCGGCCGGCGGCGGCGCCGTGTTGCACGCGCCCTCGAAGCAGACGGCGTCCTGACCGGTGCAGAGGACCGGGGTGGGCGTGTCCACGCACTCCGGCTCGTCGTTCTGCACCTCGCACGCGCTCGTGAACGTCACGCGGCTCAGGTTGTCTGGCCCGCACTCCGGCGCGCGCGGCGGGCAGACGACACCGGAGCAGGGGCCGGGGACGTCGACGGAGGCCAGCACCAGCGTGCTGGCGTTCCCCGCGCCGTCGACGACGCGCAGACCGAAGTACCAGGTCGCCTCCTGCGACGGGAGCTGGACGGTGGTCCCCTCCGTCGAGCCGTTCGGCTGCGGCGCGTTGGTGGGCAGCTGGGTCGCGCTGCCGAAGTTGCCCGCGTCGATGGGGTTCGTGCTGTAGCGGAGCTCGTAGTGGTGCGCCACGCCATCCGTGCCGTCATCCCCCGTGGCCCCCCACGACAGGTGGGCGACGCGGTCCTCATCCAGCGTCGCGGAGAACGAGGTCGCGGTCGCGGGCGCCTGGTCGTCGGTGATGACGACCTCCGTGTCCGTCCCGGTGATGCCCATGTCCGCCGTGTCCATGACGAGGCTGAACGTCCCCTCCTGGTCCACGGTGAGGTTGGTGAAGGTGGCCACGCCATCCACCGGAGCCGCCGTCAACGTTCCTCCCAGGGTGGTGCCCAGGGGACCGCCAACCAGGTGCACCGTCACCGACGGCGCGGTGACGGGCGGGGTGTTGCCATAGGCATCCCGAAGGGCCACGCGCAGCTGCGAGAGCGACTGGCGCACGGAGCCCGTCGCGGGCGCATTGAGCACCGCGAGCCGCACCGGCTGCGCCGCCTCCACCGTGACGTCGCTCGTCACGGACACGTTGCGCACGGCGTCCCGGAACGTCAGCGTCTGAGGCCCCGCCGTCTGCAGGGTGGCGCCCAGCGTGTACTCGCCGCGGTCCGTCTCCAGGTACGTGCGGGACTCCAGAGTCCCCGGATTCGGGTCCGTGGTGGTGATGTCCACCGTGCCCGTGTAGTCCGTCTTCACGTTGCCGAAGCCGTCATATGCGGTGACGACGAAGAGGTTGTTCTGGCCCGCGACGACCGGGCCCGGCACCCTCGCCACGCGCAGCTCCGTCAGCACACCGGGCCGCACGCTGACGGACTCTTCGTCCTGCAGCTGCGAGTCCACCACGTCCCGGGCGACGAGCAGGCTGTTGCGCACGGCCGCGAACGTCACGCTGAAGGTGTGCTTGCCGGCGTCCGCCGCGGTGAACGCGTAGTCGCCCGGCACGGTGGCCTGCGCATCGCCCTGGAGCTGGAAGCCCACCGTGCCCCGGTAGCCCGAGGCCTGGTTCTCGAAGGCGTCGAGCAGCGTCACCGTCGCATCCACGGGCTGGCCCGCGACCGGAGTGACGGTCGACAGTGCCAGCGTCATGTGGTGGGCGACGGCCGGGGCCACGCTCGTGCTCGCCGTGACGCTCAGCCCCGAGGCGCCCTGCTCCGTCACGGTGACGGAGCGCGAGCCCGAGGTGCGCAGGGTGACGGAGAACTCGTGCTGGCCGGCGTCGCGCGCGGGGACGAAGGTGAAGTCCGCCGGAAGCACCGCCTGCGCGTCGTTCGACGTGAAGTGCACCGTGCCGGAGTAGCCCGTCACCAGGTTCCCGAAGCGGTCCTTCGCGCTGAAGGTGAGCAGGTGCGACCCGCCCGCCGTCACGTCCGCGGGAAGGCCCGCCAGCTCCAGGTGGTCCGCCGCATCGCTGGTCACTTCCACCGCGAGCGTGGCGGTGAGCGGGTTGGCGTTCAGCTCCGTCGCCGTCACGCTCTGGGCGCCCGAGGTGCGCAGCGCCACGTTGCCGAAGACGTGGCGTCCCTGGTCCTGCACGGTGAACGTGTAGTCACCCGGCAGGGCCGCCTGGGCGTCCGTCGACGTGAAGTGCACCGCGTGCGTGTAGCCGGTGGCCACGTTGTCGTAGGGGTCATACGCGGTGAGCTCCAGGCTGCCCTGCGCGCCCGCGGTGACCGGGCTCACGAGTCCGGTGAGCGCGAGGCGGCTGGCCGCGGCCGCCTCGACGATGACCGGGACGCTCGTCACCGACAGCGAGTTGGCGCTGGCGACGAAGCGGTGCGAGTTGTCCGCCTTCTTCACAATCACGCCGGTGAAGGCCGCCACGCCGTTGACGGGCGCCACCGTCACCGGCTGGAAGCCGGGGTCGCTCGACAGGGACACCGTCACCGGCGAGGTGGCGGTGGTGACGACGTTGCCATTCACGTCCCTCAAGGCGACGCGGAACTCGGCCAGCGCCTGGCCAGCGACGCCGCCGATGGGCTCCTGGGTGAAGAACAACTGCGCCACCCCCGGCTCCTGCGTCTGCACCGCCAGGCTGGCGGAGCGCGCGGAGTTGCCGCGGTTGTCCGTCACCCGCAGCGCCACGTGGTAGGTCTGACTGGAGGACAGGCCCGTGAGCGTCGCCGACTCGGCGGTGCCCGCCGCGGCCGGAGCGCCGACACCACCCACCGGGGTGGCCGCGTCGAACTGGGCGTCGCTGGTGATGGGGCTCACCGAGTAGCGCACCTGCTGCGAGGTCGCCCGGCCCTCGGTGCCGTCGTCGCCCACGGCCTGCCACGTCACCGTGACGCTGGTCGGCGTGGACGCGCCCGCGGCGAGAGACGGCGTCGCGGGGACGACGTCATCCACCACGTCGATGGAATCACTCGTGTCGGAGGTGAGGCCCTGCGCGGAGGCGACGAGCATGACGCCGCCCTCCTCGTTCAGCCGCAGGTTGGAGAAGGTGGCCACGCCGTCCACCGGGGCGGCCTCGAGGACGCCGCCGAGCCCGGTGCCGTTGCCCGACAGGCCCACCGTCACCAGGGGCGCGCCGACGGCCGCGTGGTTTCCATACGCGTCCTGGAGCGCCACCGTCACCGGGGGCAGCGTCGCGCGCACGGAGGTGCGACCAGGCGTCTGGGTGAAGACGAGCGCGGCGACCCCACCGGCGACCACGCCCACGTCCTTGCTGGACGTCAGCGCCGCGAGCGTCCCGTCCTGGATGGTGACGTGCTGGGCGCCCGCGTGCTTGAGCGTGATGCCCGTGAAGGTGAAGTGGCCCTTGTCCGTCGCCGTGAAGGCGTGGGCGGCGGGAAGCGCGGCGGTGGCGTCCGACGAGGTCACCGCCAGCGTGCCCACGTAGCCGGTGGCCACGTTGCCGAAGGCGTCGTGCAGCGTCACGTCCGCGCTCTGCGCGGCGCCCGCGGTGGCCACGGCCGGCAGGCCCGTGACTTCCAGCGAGGCGGCCGCGGCCGGAGCGACGGCGAAGGTGGGGCTGGTGGCGCCCTCCAGGTCCGCGGCCTCCACCTTCAACTGGTAGCCGGTGCCCGCCTTCTTCAGCACCGCCTCCGTGAAGCGCACCACGCCGTCCACCGCGTGCGCCTTCAGCGTGCCCTCAAGGGCGGCGTTGCCCGGGCCCGCGGCCAGCGACAGCGTCACCTCGTCGGTGGCGCCCGTCACGGTGCGGCCCTGCGCGTCCTTCAGCGACACCTCCAGGTCACCGATGGGCACGCCGGCCGTGGCCGTCAGCGCGGTGGCGGAGAAGGCCAGCCGCGTGGGACGTGGGGCGACGAAGGCGATGACGGGGCGCGTGCCGAGCACCACCGCGCCGCCCTCTGCCTCCACGGAAGCCGTCACCGTCTTCGAGCCCGCGCCGGTGGACACCACGGAGGCCGTCGTCTTGCCCTCGGCGTCCGTCTTCGCCGCCGGCTGCGTCACGGTGTTGCCGTCGCCGGACACCTCCACGCGCACCGTGCGCCCTTCCATGGGCGCGCCGTCCTTCTGCTTCACGGTGACGGTGACGGTGACGCGGTCCTCGCCGTCGGCGAGCACCTGCGCGGCGCGGCTCACCTCCACCCGGGACAGGGCCGCGTCGGGCAGCGGCTTCGGTGTCGGAGTGGGCTGCGGTTCGGTGCCATCACCACAGCCCAGAGCTACGCCCAGGCACAGCACGCTCAGCCCGAGGAACCGGGCCAGCGAGAAAGACGGACGGGACATGGATGTCTCCGGAAGCGAGCAGACCCCGCGCGAAAAATTCCCCCCGCGCGGGGTTGCATCGCCTTCTATCAGACATCGTCCTCCCGGAAGTAGTGCCCGACCGCAAACTTGCAGCACCAATATAAATTCACGGTGCCGTCAGGGGCACGTCGCCCAGTCGTGACGCGGGGTTACATGAGGGCGGCCATGAGGGCGCCGCCGCCCAGGAGGGACTGGCCGCCGTCGCAGACCATGATGGAACCCGTGATGTAGGACGCCGCGTCGGACGCGAGGAAGAGCGCGAGCCGGGCGATGTCCTCCTTCTTGCCGAAGCGCTGCAGGGGCAGGGCCTGGATGATCTTCTGCTTCCCCTCCTCGTTGGGGGCGAGGCGGCGCATGCCTTCGGTGTCATCGATGGGGCCGGGGGTAATCGCGTTGACGCGAACGCCGGAGCCGCCCCATTCGATGGCGAGCACGCGGGTGAGCATGTCCACGCCGGCCTTGGCGGCACACACGTGGGCCTGCATGGCCATGGGCAGGTAGGCCTGGGGCGCGGAGATGTTGATGAGACAGGCGCCGGGCTTGCGCAGGTGGTCGAAGGCGGCGCGGCTGATGTTGAAGGTGCCCAGCACGTCGATGTCCATCACGGCCTTGAAGCCGTTGGAGGACATGCCCAGCGCGGGCGCGGGGAAGTTGCCGGCGGCGCCGCACACGACGATGTCCAATTCGCCGTACGCGTCGCGCACCGTCTGGAGGGCCTTCTCCACGGCGGCGTAGTCGCGCACGTCGGCGGCCACGCCCATGGCGGTGCCGTGGGCCTGGAGGCCCTTCACCGCGCCTTCGAGCTTCTCCACGTTGCGGCCATTGATGGCCACCTTCGCGCCCGCCTTCACGAAGGCCTCGGCGATGCCGAGGTTGATGCCACTGCTGCCGCCGGAAATGAACGCCACCTTGCCCGCAAGCAGCCCGTCCCGGAACACGCCATCAGCCATTGACCCGTCTCCTTTGGAAGCGACCAGGCGGCGACTTGACCAGAACCTAGCGCACCGCGCCATTGGCTTCGCGTGATGGACGGCAGGGGCTGGGGTGCTGTGTTAGAGGACGCGACATGACCCGTCGCCGTCCTGAAATCCTCGCCCCCGCGGGGGACCTCGACTCGATGAAGGCCGCGCTGGCCAGTGGTGCGGACGCCGTCTACTTCGGGCTGGACGAAGGCTTCAACGCGCGCGCCCGTGCGGAGAACTTCTCGCTCGCCACCCTGCCCCAGACGCTGGCGCTCGTGCACCGCGCCGGGGCGCGGGCGTACCTGACGCTGAACACGCTGGTGTTCGAGCCGGAACTGTCCGTGGTGGAGGACATCCTGCGCCGGGTGGCCGCGGCGGGCGTGGACGCGCTCATCGTCCAGGATCCGGCGGTGGCGCTGGTGGCCCGCGCGGTGTGTCCCCAGATGGAGGTGCATGCCTCCACGCAGATGACGATTTCGAGCGCAGAGGGAGCGCGCTTCGCCCGGGGTCTGGGCGCTACGCGGGTGGTGGTGCCTCGCGAGCTGTCGGTGGCGGAGATTCGCCGGCTGGCGTCGGAGACGGACATCGAATTGGAGGTCTTCATCCACGGCGCGCTGTGCATGTCGTGGAGCGGCCAGTGCCTCACCAGCGAGGCGTGGGGCGGGCGCTCCGCCAACCGCGGGCAGTGCGCGCAGTCCTGCCGGCTGCCGTATGACCTGGTGGTGGATGGCCAGACGCGCGAGTTGGGGGACGTGCAGTACCTCCTGAGCCCCAAGGACCTCGCGGGCGTGATGGCGGTACCGCGGCTCGTGGACATCGGCGTGCACTCGCTGAAGATTGAGGGTCGGCAGAAGGGGCCGCAGTACGTGGCCACGGCGGTGCAGGGCTACCGGCGCTGGGTGGACGGCGTGGCGGAGGGGAAGCCGGACGCGGGCGCGCTGAAGAAGGACCTCGCGGACATGACGCTGTCGTACAGCCGGGGCTTCTCGCACGGCTTCTTCGCGGGCTCGGATCACCAGACGCTGGTGGAGGGGCGTTTCCCCAAGCACCGCGGCGCGTACCTGGGCCGGGTGGAGTCGGTGCACGGGCGCGACGTGCGCGTGGTGGACGACGCGGAGGGACGTCCCTGGACGGGCGGACTGGGACAGGAGGAGCAGTCGCGTCCGGACGCGCCGCAGGGCAAGGTGTCCTCGCCGCTGGAGGGCGAAGCCCCCATGGCGGCGGAGTTGTCCCCTCGCCCCGGCATGGGCGTGGTGTTCGACGCGGGCCACCCGGAGGACAAGCACGAGCCCGGCGGTCCGCTGTTCCGCGTGGAGCGCAAGGGGCGCGGCTGGGTGCTGGGCTTCGGCAACCCGGGGCCGGATCTGGCGCGCGTGGCGCCGGGCCAGCGCGTGTGGGTGACGAGCGATCCCTCCCTGGCGAAGCGCACGGAGGAGTTGCTGGCGCAGGGCGAGCCCGAGGGGCGCGTGTCGCTGGAGCTGGTGGTGTCCGGCACGGCCGGTGCGCCGCTGGCGGTGACGGGGAAGGCGCGCGGCGGGCACGTGTGCTCGGTGTCGAGCGAAGTGCCGCTGGCGGAGGCGCGCGGTGGCGGCATGGACGCGGTGCTGCTGAAGGACAAGCTGGCGGCACTGGGCGGGACGCCGTTCCACCTCGCGGGGCTGGATGCGTCCGGCCTGGCACCAGGGCTGCACCTTCCGGTGTCGGAGCTGAAGGCGCTGCGGCGCAGGCTGGTGGCGGAGCTGTCGGAGGCGGTGGCGCGCGGGCCGGTGCGCACGGTGAACGAGGGCTCCACGCTGGAGAGCCTGCGCGCGTCCCTGCGCGAGCGCGTCGTGGCGACGCCCGTGCCCGAGGGCGCGCGGCTGTTGCCGCTGTGCCGGACGGACGAGCAGCTGGAGGCCGTCATCGCCGCGGGGCTGCCCGAGGTGGAGCTGGACTGGATGGAGCTGGTGGGCCTGCAGCGCGCGGTGGAGCGGGCGCGCGCGGCCGGGTTGAAGGTGACGATTGCGACGGTGCGCGTGCAGAAGCCGGGTGAGGAGGGCTACGACGCGCGCATCCAGAAGCTGAAGCCGGACGCGGTGCTGGTGCGGCACTGGGGCGCGATGATGCACTTCCTGGAGCGGCCTCCCGCGCCCGGGGAGCCGCGCCCGGCACTGCACGGAGACTTCTCGCTCAACGTCACCAACTCGATGACGGCGCTGCACCTGCTGGGGCTGGGGTTGGACTCGCTGACCTTCGCGCATGACCTGGATGCGGTGCAGCTGGAGGCCATGCTGGAGCACCTGCCGGCGGAGCGCTTCACGGTGACGGTGCACCACCACATCGCGACGTTCCACACGGAGCACTGCGTGTATTCACACACGCTGTCGCACGGGAGGGACTACCGGAGCTGCGGACGGCCGTGTGAGCAGCACCGCGTGTCCCTGAGAGACCACAAGGGGCTGGAGCATCCAGTGGTGGTGGACGTGGGATGCCGCAACACGGTGTTCAACGCGCAGGCGCAGAGCGCGGCGTCCCTGGTGCCCCGGCTGCTGGAGCGCGGCGTGCGGCGCTACCGGGTGGAGTTCGTCCGCGAGTCGCGCGAGGAGGCCACGCGCGTGCTGTCCGCGTACCAGGACCTGCTCGCGGGCCGCATCGGCCCGGCGGAGACGGTGCGCCGTGCGGCCGTGCACGAGCAGTTCGGCGTGACGAAGGGCACCATGAAGGTGCTCAACCCCACGTTCACCGTGCAGCGTTGACGTCGAGCTTGATTTCGACGCTGGTGCAGACCACTTCGAAGACATCGTCGTAGGTGGCGACGATGTAGTGGCGGTGCTTCGGCGTCGCCTTGTCGGAGTGGCCGAGCTGTCGTGCCTCCGCCAGCCAACGGGAGTTCTTCAGTTCGAAGAAGATGCCCCGCCCCTTGAATCGGCCCATGAACCCGCTGATATCCAGCTCCGTCACCTGGACGAGCACGAACTGGCGGAACCGGAATTCGAAGGGGATATCGCTGGATGGGTGAGCGACGCTCGTGTGCATTCCATCCAGCGTCCCCCGCAGGGTCAGGCACTGGCCCCGATGGTTGTAGTCGACCTCATCCAGGAAGAGGGTGTCCCTTCCCCAGAGGGAGCCAAGCTCCGTCATCACCGGTTCGGCTCGCTCCTCCTCCACGGGCTTCGCTCCGGCCATGTGTTGCCTCCTGGCTCGAATCAGTCGCGTGACGCCCGGCGCGAGAAGCGCAGCACGGCGCGGAACACGTCTTCCACGGCGTCGGCGTCCACCTTCTGTTCCGAGGCCCACTGACGCCGGAGCTTCAGCAGACTGACTTCGCGCTCCTGGTCCGGGAAGGGCAGGCCATGCTCGGACTTCACCTGCGCCGCCTGCTGCACGAGGCGCGCGCGGCGCTCCAGCAACTCCACCAGCTCGCGGTCGACCCCGTCGATGCGCTCGCGAATCTCGGCCAGCCCGGGGGGCGCAGGAATGGCCTCGGAGGCCGCGAGGCTGTCCGACGCCCTCGACGCCTCCAGCTCCAGGTGCAACCGGGTGAGCGCGTCCATCAGCGCTACGCGCGCGTCGCGGCCGTAGGGGTTCTCCGACTGCACGACGCCGAGCAGGTGGGGAACCTCCGTGCTCGCGTACTCCACCAGGCGGGCAATGGGCAGGAAGCTCGGCGGCGCGAAGGGAAGGCCCTTCCCCGCGTCGGCGCGCATCAGGCCGTGCGCCAGGAAGAACGTGAGCACGTGCGTCCGAGCCATCAGCGTGTCGTGCTCGTCCGGCGTCATCTCCGTCACCTCGCACCCCAGCCGCTCGAACAGCGCCCGGGCCCGCCGCACGGCGTCCGGGTGCAGCTCGTTGGGGCACACCACGGTGCGCCGGGGCCTGTCCCCTCGCGCGAGGCTCGCGGGGCCAAAGAGCGGGTGTGTGCCGGCCCAGGGGATGTCCCGGCCCAGCACCGAGGCCAGCACCTGCACCGGCTTCACCTTGACGCTCCCCACGTCGAGCACCGTCTGCGAGGGCGCCAGGTGCGGGCGCAATTCCTGGAGCACCGCACGCATGGCCCCCACCGGCATGGCCAGCACCACGAGGCTCGCGCCGCTCACCGCCTCCGCGAGCGAGCCCACGCGCAGCTCCGGGGGAACCTCCGGCTGCCTTGGGTCATGCACCCGGTGCGGGATGCCTGCTTCGAGTAGCAACCCCGAGAGGGCGCGACCAAAGCGCCCATATCCCAGCAACGCGATGCTCTCCGTCATTGCGACAGGCTCCCGCTGCACGTGCACGATGATGATGAGGAGATCCTCGCATCGACGTCACGCTCGCGGAAGCCCCCCACCCCGTCAGCCCACCTCGCGCTTCAGGTACAGCCGGGTCAGGTTCTGCCCACCCGCCGCTTCGACCTTGCCGGATACCAGCGCTCCGTCAGTCAGAGTCCAGCTGACGCTTCAGGTACAGGCGGGTCAGGTTCTGCCCGCCTGCCACCTCGACCGTGACGGACACCAGCTCCCAGCCCTTCTGTCCCTGGGCCTGGAGCCACTCCGGCACCTGGGCGCAGTACTCGAAGGGCTTGGGATGCCGGGACGCATCCTGGAGGGGAATGCTTCCCGCCCACTGACCGTCCATGAACGTAATCCGCCCTTCCTGCGACTGGGCGACGCGATACTCGAACAGCCGACGCGGTGCCATGCGTGCTCCTCTCTGTCTGGCGGGCTCCTCAACGACCCTGGAAGCGAGGAGGCCGGCGCTCGGCGAAGGCAGAGAAGGCCTCCGTCAGGTCATGCGACTGGAGGAACGCCGAGTTCCACACCGCCACGTAGCGCAGGCCATCCGCGATGGACTTGTCCGCGCAGTACTCCATCACCTGCTTGGCGCCCTGCACGACGAGCGGTGGGTTGTCCGCAATCCGCCGCGCCGTGGCCCGCGCCTCCGTGAGCAGCGCCTCCGGCGTGGCGAACACCTCGTTGACCAGCCCCATGCGCAAGGCTCGCGCCGAGTCCACGTCCCCGCCAGTGTAGGCCAGCTCGCGCGTATTGCCCTCGCCGATGATGCGCGGCAGCCGCTGCAGCGCGCCCAGGTCCGCGACGATGCCGACCTTCACCTCGCGCAGGGAGAACTTCGCCTCCTGCGAGCAGTACCGGAAGTCACACGCGGCGATGAGGTCCATGCCCCCGCCGATGCACCAGCCGTGCACCGCGGCGATGACGGGCTTCCTGCACCGGGCCACCCCTTCCGTGGCCTGCTGCATGTCACCAATCAGCTTGAGCAGCTTCGTGCGCTCCAGCGCCAGGTTGCCCTCGGCAGTGAGCAGCGGCCCGAGGGACTCCATCATCCCCATCAAGTCGAGCCCGTAGGTGAAGTGGCTGCCCTCGCCGCGCACCAGCACGACGCGCACGCTGTCGTCCGCGTCCAGGGCCTTCAGCGCCTCGGGCATCTCCCGCCAGAAGTCGGGGCCCATGGCGTTGCCCTTGCCCGGGCCGGTGAGCACCAGCTCGGCGACGCCCTCGCCCTTCTCGATGCGCACTGACTTGTACGTGCCGTCCATCCATTCCTCCCGCGGAAATGAGCTGGACGGCACTTGACCAGATGCGGCGCCGGCGGTCAGCCGAACTCCACCACCCGCATGCCGAACAGCCGGTCCACCGCGTGTAGCAGGTCGTCATTCACCTGCACCTTGATGGACGTGTTGCCGATGAGCGCTTCGCCTTCACCCTGGAAGAGCACGCTCACGGCCACCGGCGTGGCGCCCGCGTACTTCTTCGCCAGCTCCTGCAGCTTCGCCACCCGCTCCTCGGTGAGCAGGTCCGCGGGCACGCGCAACTCCAGCCGCTTCGTGCGCTTCTCGCGCACCGACTTGAGGCTCTGGATGTCGTCCACGATGAGCTCCGGCGTGGGCGACTCCTCGTCGCGCTGGCTGATCTGCACCGTGCCCGTCACCAGGATGGGGTCATCCGACTTGAGCAGGTGCTCCCAGTTCTCGAAGCCCGGCTTGGGCCCCTGCTTCGCCCACTTGCCATCCCGGCCCATGACGTTGCGCGTGCCGTCCTTGCCCGGGAAGCACACCAGCTCAATCGAGCCGGACAGGTCTTCAATCGTCACCCACGCCATGCGCTTGCCCGTCTTGGTGGGCCGCTCGCGCAGCACCGTGACGACGCCAGCCACCGTGAGCTTGTCGTCCTTCCGCGCCCGCTGCACCGCCGTAATCGGCTTCGCGTAGCGCTTCAGCTCCTTGTCGTACTGGTGCAGCGGATGGCCGGACACGTAGAAGCCGATGGCCTCCTTCTCCAGGGCCAGCCGCTCCTTCTCCGTCCACTCCTCCACCGCGACGTACTCGTCCTTCAGTGCGCCACCGCCCGAGGAGGGGCCGGCCAGCATGCCGAACAGCGAGCTCTGCCCCGCGGCCTTGTCCTTCTGGCTGGACGAGCCGCGGTTCATCGCCTTCTCAATCGTGTCGAAGATCTGCCGGCGCGGACGCTTCTCGAAGTCGAAGGAGCCCGCCTTCACCAGCGCTTCCAGCACCTTCCGGTTGACCTTGCGGCCGTCTACGCGCTCGCAGAAGTCGAAGAGGCTCTTGAAGGAGCCGTCCTTGCGCGCCTCCAGAATCGACTCAATCGCGCCCTCGCCCACGCCCTTGATGGCGCCGAGGCCGAAGCGGATCTTCCCCTCCACCGCGCCGAAGTGCAGGTCCGACTGATTCACATCCGGCGGCAGCACCGCGAGGCCCGACTCGCGTGCCTCGCTGATGTGCTTCACCACCTTGTCGGTGTTGTCCTTCTCGCTGGAGAGAAGGGCCGCCATGAACTCGCACGGGTAATGCGCCTTCAGCCACGCCGTGTGGATGGTGACGAGGCCGTACGCCGCCGAGTGGCTCTTGTTGAAGCCGTACTCGGCGAACTTCTCCATGAGGTCGAAGATTTCGCCGGCCACCTTCAGGTCGACGCTGTTCTTCGCGCACCCCTCGAGGAAGCCGGCCCGCTCGGCCTGCATGACCTCGGCCTTCTTCTTGCCCATGGCGCGGCGGAGCAGGTCGGCGCGGCCCAGGGTGTAGCCACCCAGGACCTGCGAGATCTGCATCACCTGCTCCTGGTACACGATGACGCCGTACGTGTCCTTGAGCACCGGCTCCAGCGCGGGGTGCGGATACGACACCTTCTCCCGGCCGTGCTTGCGGTTGATGAAGACGTCCACCATGCCGGAGTCCAGCGGACCCGGGCGGTAGAGCGCGCCGGCGGCGATGACGTCTTCGAAGCAGTTCGGCTTGAGCTTCACGACCATTTCCGTGAAGCCGCTCGACTCCATCTGGAAGACGCCGGCCGTGTCGCCCTTGGCCATCAGCTCCCAGACCTTGTCGTCGTTGAGCGGAATCTCGTGCCGGGGGATGTCCTTTTCGTGGTTGCGCTTCACCAGGTCCAGCGCGTGCTGGATGACGGTGAGCGTCTTCAGGCCGAGGAAGTCGAACTTCACCAGGCCCGCCGCCTCCACCTCGTCCTTGGCGAACTGGGTGATGAGCGTCTTCTCACCGGGCGGCTGGTAGACGGGCACGAACTCCCACAGCGGCTTGTCGGCGATGACGACGCCGGCCGCGTGCATGCCGGGCTGGCGGTGCAGGCCCTCCAGCGCGAGCGCGATTTCCAGCACGTCCTTGGTGGTGACGGGACGGCCTTCCACCTCGCCGAGGTTGGTGGGCGTCTCCATCATCTCCTTGAGGCGAGGCTCCATCTCGATGGCCTCCTTCAAGGTGATGTTGAGGACCTCGGGCACCAGCTTGGCGATGCGGTCACCCTCGCTGAACGGCAGCGCGAAGACGCGGCACACGTCACGCAGCACGCTCTTCGCCTTGAGCGAGCCGAAGGTGATGATCTGCCCCACGTTCATCTCGCCGTACTTGCGGCCGACGTACTTGATGACCTCGTCGCGGCGGTCCTGGCAGAAGTCGATATCGAAGTCCGGCATCGACACGCGCTCCGGATTCAGGAAGCGCTCGAACAGGAGGTTGTACGGAATGGGGTCCACGTCCGTGATGCGCAGCGCGTAGGCCACGAGGCTGCCGGCGCCGGAGCCACGGCCCGGGCCCACGGGGATGTTCTGCTTCTTCGCCCAGTTGATGAAGTCCTGGACGATGAGGAAGTAGCCGCTGAACCCCATCTTCTGGATGACGCCAATCTCCAGCTTCAGGCGGTCCAGGTACACCTCGCGGTCGATGGGGTACGTGACGGTGGCGGCCAGTTCCTGGAAGCGCTCGCGCAGGCCCTCGTAGGCCAGCTCCGCCATGTAGCTGTCCGGAGTGTGGCTGTCGGGCACCTTGAAGGTGGGCAGCATGGGCTTGCCCAGCTTCAGCTCCAGGTTGCACTGCTCGGCGATGCGCTGGGTGTTGTGGACGGCCTCGGGGATGTCCTTGAAGGCCTCCAGCATCTCCGCGGGGCTCGTGACGTAGAGCTTGTCCGTGGAGTGCTTCATGCGCTTGCCGTCCGCCAGCGTCTTGCCGCTGGCGATGCACATGAGCAATTCGTGCGCGCGGGCGTCCTCGCGCTTGATGTAGTGCGCGTCCGCGGTGGCGCACAGCGGGATGTCCATGTCCCGCGAGAGCTGCTTGAGGTTCTCGTTGGCCTTGTCCTGCTCGGGCATCCCGTTGGACTGCACCTCCAGGAAGAAGTGCCCGGGCTCGAAGATGTCCTTGTACTCCTGCGCGGCGCGGCGGGCGTGGTCCATGTCGCCGCGGAAGCACGCGCTCGTCACCTCACCGCCGAGGCACGCGGTGAGGGCGAAGAGCCCCTTGCTGTGCTCGGCCAGCACCTTCTTGTCGATGCGGGGGTGGTAGTAGAAGCCCTGCATGTACGCGGTGGAGGAGAGGTAGCGGAGGTTCGCGTAGCCCTCCGCGTTCTTCGCCACGAGGATGAGGTGGTGCGACACCTTCTCCGAGCGGTCCTCGCGCCCCTTGGGGCCCGCGACGTAGGCCTCCATGCCGAGGATGGGCTTGATGCCGGCGTCCTTGGCCTTCTTGTAGAAGTCGATGGCGCCAAACATGTTGCCGTGGTCCGTCACGGCAACGCTGGTCATCCCCTTCTCCTTCACCGTCTTGATGAGGTCCTTCATCCGAATCGCCCCGTCGAGGAGCGAATAGAGGGTGTGCAGGTGGAGGTGGGTGAAAGACATGGGCTCGTGCCACTCCAGGGGGAGAGATGCTGAACACTAGGGCCGCGCTCCCCTGCTCGCCAGTCCAGTAACGAGACTCTGGAGGTAGGCGACGGCGGAGCCGATAAATCGGCCCTGGAGCCTCTTCTGCCATGAGCGGAAGCGGGGACGGAAGAAACTAACGACGCGGCCCTGCTGGCGCCCGCTTCCGTGCCCCCGTCCAGGCGTCCGCCGCTGCGATTCCGGGATGTTGCGCGGCCTCCTGCCCGGCAGCCGGGCGGGCCCGGGTGACGGTCCGGGCGTCGGCCCGGCACGCTTCACACTTCTTCACGCCCCGTACAGGCGCACGAAACGGGCGAACGGCACATTGGGCACTGTCGACAACCCCTTCCGGGCCCTCCTGGCCCCTGGAGACAGTGTCATGATGAAGAAGCTCGCCATTGCCGGTTCCGCCGTCCTCGCCGTCGTCCTCCTCAGCGGCTTCGCCTTCCGCGGCGGCCACGGCTGGGGTCACAACCCCGAGCGCATCAAGCAGATGGTGACGTGGCGGCTGAACGACAAGCTGGAGGACCTGGACGCCACCGATGCGCAGCGCCAGTCCATCAACGCCGTGAAGGACCGCCTGTTCGACGACGGCGTGAAGCTCATGGAGGAGCAGCACGGGGCGCGCGAGGAGGCCTTCACCCAGCTCGCGTCGGACACCCCGGATGCGCAGAAGCTGCACGCGCTGGTGGACGCCCGCATCGACGCCATGCGCGCCTTCGCCCACAAGATGACGGATGCCGCGCTGGAGGTGCACGGCACGCTGACGCCGGAGCAGCGCAAGGAGCTGGCCACCGAGTTCCGTGAGCGCACGGGCGTCAAGTGAACGCCCGGACGGGCCCGTCACCGAAGACGGGCCCGGGCGCAGTGGAGCACTGAACGCCCCGCCCCCGTACGGAGGTGGGAATGGGTGGGCGGCCGGCCGCGCCACGGCTAGCTTCAAGCCGTGAATTACACCGACTACGCCCAGCGCATCCGCTCCTTCGTGACGCTCGCGGAGGTCGCCGAGTACGGCCGCGTCACGGAAGGGGGCCTCGAGTACCCGCTCTTCCGGCTCACCGTCCCGGGTGAACGTTGGCTGGTCATCACCTCCGGCTTCCATGGGGAGGAACCCGCCGGCCCGCTGACGCTGGCCGAGCACTTCCCGGAGGTGGTGGCCTACGCGCGCGAGCGCGGCGTGGGGCTGCGCGTCTACCCGTGTATCAACCCCTCCGGCTTCGAGGACGGCACCCGCTACAACCGCAGCGGTGAGAAACCCAACAACGACTTCATGCGCTACGAGGTGGCGCCCGGCGAGTGGAAGGGCGAGCTGAACCGCCCGCAGCCCATCCTCCGCTGGGTGCTGTTCGACGGTGGCCCGAAGGAGACGCGCGCGGTGCGCTCGGACCTGGCGCGCTTCCCGCCGCCGAACGCCGCGCTCGACATCCACCAGGACAACTACCTGGGCGGCGAGGCGACGTACGCGTACACCTTCGGGGACAAGAAGGCCTACCGCCCGCTGGTGGACGCGGCCGCCCGCCACGTCACCGTGGTGCGCAACCAGAAGGTGGACGAGAACAACGTTACCGACGCGGACGGCCTCATCGAGTACCACGACGGCAGCATCACCGACTGGTACATGCGCCAGGGCGTCCCCTTCGCGACGGCGCTGGAGACCACGACGCCCACGCCGCTGGCGAAGTGCCACGCCGTGAATCTCATCTGGATTCGCGGCTTCATCGACCTGGCGGCGCGCGGAGGCCGGTGACGCTCACGGGTGGTCGTCCCCGCCGTCGGGGTCGTCACTGCCGCCATCGGGGTCATCGCTCCCGCCGTCGTCGTCCCCACCGTGGCCATCGGACTGGAGGATGATGGAGCGCACCAGCTCCTCGCCCTCGCGGACGCAGACGTCCTCCTCCACGTCCTCCACGTCGTCCGCCTTCACCTCCAGCTCGTAGCAGCCGGCGGGCAGCGGGCCCACGCGCACCTCGCCGCTGGTGGCGTCCACCTTGATGTCGTCCAGCACCGTGCCATCCACCTCCACCTCGGCGCGGGAGGGGATGCCTCCATTGCCGTCCGACACGCGCACGGTGATGAAGGCGCCGGGCCCGGGCTGGATGTCGCCCACGTCGGTGACGCGTGCGCCCTGCGCCACCACCTTCGAGCGGGCCGCGCGCGTGCGCGAGGCCACCACGAAGAGTTCCACGGTGGTGGCGGGCACGCCGGCCAGTTCGAAGCGGCCGTCTGCATCCACCCCGACGCGCAGCTCGGGCTGGCCCAGCAGGCTCACCATCGCCACGTCGGCCTCGGCGCCGACGATTCGCCCGCGCACCGTGCCGGACTCCAGCGGGACGTTGTTGAAGCCGCCGCAGCCCGCGAGGGCCAGCCACAGCAGGCCGAGTGCCTTCTTCCGTCCTGGCGTGCGCATCAGAACCGATACCCTCCGCCCAGCATCAGGCCTCCGAAGCCCACCATGCGCGTCTGCCCGTCCACCGGGACATAGGCCCACAGCAACTGCGCCTTCGCATCCACCACGAACGCCGGGCTGAAGCGCCAGGACAGTCCCGCCATCCAGCCGGGCCACACCGTGAGGTAGCGCTCGTCCCGGCTCAACAACTCCAACTGGAAGGAGCGCTGGAGCCATAGACCGGCCACACGCGGGCCGGTGGAGAAGCCCACGGGCCCCCACCACCACGAGGGCCCCACCGCGGCGCCCAGCAGCAGCGTGCGGTGGCGCACCGGCACCGAGCCTCCCGGGTCCAACCGGAGCACCTCACGCCCCTGCCCCGCCGCCACGTCCACCCAGACATCCAGCCGCCCGTCCAACAACACTCCGTCCAGCCGCAGCGCCGCGCCCGCGAGCACCGACGCCGGCAGCACCTGCTCCCGGCTGCGCGCGTCGAGGAAGCCCAGCGCGCCCGCCTCCAACGCCACGGTGCGCCGGGGCCCGGAAGAGGCGCGGGACACGAGCGCCTCCAATTCGCGCCGCTCCCCGGCCTCCAGCGCCACGGTGTCCTCCCACAGCACCCGCCCGCCCTTGCGCAGCTCCAGACGGCGCTTGCCCTCCGGCACCACCACGCCGCCGGGCAGCTCGCCCGCGACTTCGCCGTCCACCTTGAGCGTGAAGCCCTCCAGGCGCGCGCTGTACGAAAAGACCTCGGGCTGCCCCGGACGCTCCAGCGCGCCCGCGAGCAACACCGGGTCCGCGCCCACTTCCAGAATCTGCGCGCTCGGCCGCTGACGGCCACTCGTATAGGCCCACGTGTTGCGGCGGGCCCAGTCGTGCGCCTCGGTGGCGCTCACCGCGCCGTCGCGGTTCCTGTCGCCCCGGCCGTCGAGCGCCTCGATGAGGAAGTGCGTGTAGATGTCATTGGACAGCGCGTCGTCCTCGCGCGCCGCCTCGCCCCAGTCGCTGGCGGAGAGAATGATGGACGCGCGGCTCGCCTCCTCCAGCGGCCTCGGCAGGAAGGCGGCCTTGGTGCGCGCCAGCTCGTCGCGAACGGCCGGGGGCAGCAGCGACTTGCCCGTGCCGCTGTGGCAGGTGGCCAGCACGAGCACGCGGCGGCGCGAGCCCAGCCGCTCCAGCGCGCTCTCCAATTCCGCCATCTCCAGCCCGGTGCCGGGCACATCGCGGAAGGCGGTGTCCTGCGTCACCAGGTAGCGCTGCAGCTCGCCGGAGAAGTCTCGCGCCAGCGTGCCGTGCGCGGAGACGTAGACAACCACCACGTCCTGCGAGCGCCAGGGTCGGGACTCCAGCGCTCGCAGCGCGCCCAGAATCGCCTGGCGCGTCGTCTGCTCCGGCCGCGCCAGCACCGTCACCGACTTGAAGCCGCCGCGCGCCGGGTCCGCCAACACGCGCCCCAGGTCCTCCGCGTCCTTGCCCGCGTAGAGCAGCCGGTGCCACGACGGGTCCGCATACTCGGGGATGCCGATGAGCAGCGCGTGCCGCTCGCCCACCTGTGCCGAGGCCGGCGCGTCCTCCTGGCGCACGCGCACCATCCGGCCCTTCTCGCCCGACTCCGCCGTGCGACAGGCGGAGAGCGCGAAGGCCAGCAACACGCACAGCATGGACAGCGGACGCGCCAGACAGGGCTCCTCAGGGCGCAGCATGCCCCGGCTCCACGCGCAGGCGCAGCCGGGCCTGCACCGCCTCTGGAGGGACTGTCGCCTGCTCGGCCGCCTGCTCCATCGCCTCCCGCGAGCCGGGGCCCTTCGGCCATGCCACCAACACGAGCGTCACCGGCCCATGCTCACCTTCGAGCGACACGCCCGCGAGGTCCGCGCCCTCGCGCAGGGGGTGGGTGCCCGGCTCCAGCGCGTAGCGCCCCAGCACCTGCGTGGGCAGGCCCGGGGCCTCTCGCACCAGCAGCGCGTCGGAGGCCTCGCTGGCGTGGTAGTGCAGCAGCACCACCGCCTCGGGCGGCAGCACCGTGCCTTCGGTCACCGGGGGTGTCTCGCCGGTGGGAAGCTGCGCCATCGCCGCCAGCTCCAGCACCAGCGACACGCCGCCCTTGAGGCGCTGTGAGGACCCGGGCTGGGGCGTCAGCACCTCGGGCCGGAGGGAGATGGCGAATACGGCCGCCATCGCCGCCACCGCCGCCGCTCCTGCCAGCCACGTGCGCTTCGGCGTCCCCAGGCGACGGCGCAGGCGGGCCCAGCCCACCGCGTCCTCTCGCGCGGGCCCGCGCAGCTCACCGAGCGCCTCGTCCGCCAATGCGTCGAGACCCAGGGTGTCCTCCGCGTCTTCCTCCGACTCCACCGCGAGGAAGTCCTCACAGACGTCGCAGGGCGTCGCCAGGTGCGCGGCGAAGTACGCCACGGCCCCTGGCTCCTTGCGCTGCAGTGCGCGCCAACCTTCCGCGTCCAGGTGCCTGACGGTGTCGCCCATGGCTCACTCCACCTCCGCGGCCAGCAGCCGCGCCAGCAGCTCTCGCTTCACCCGCGCCCTGAAGCGCTCCAGCCTCATCGTCACCGCGCTCTTGCCCAGGCCCAGCCTGTCGGCGATCTCCCGCGCGCTCAGCTCGCCCTCCACATAGAAGAGGCGGGCCGTCTCCTTCTCCGGGCCCTCGGGCAGCCCTTCGATGAGCGCGCGCACCACCGCCACCCGCCGCTCCAGCTCGAGCGAGGGCGGCACCGCCGGCGCGGCCACGTCCACCTGATGGGACAGGTCCTCCGTCGCGCGGGCGCGAACCTGCGCGCCCCGGCTGAGCGCCTGCGCGTGGTGACGGGCAATGGTGACGAGCCAGCGACTGAATGCTCGCGGGTGCTGGAGGCGCGGCAGCTCGCGGAAGGCGCGGGCGAAGGACTCCTGGACGACGTCCTCCACCTCCGCCGGCCCCAGCGCCGAATACCCGAGCGCCACGCGGCGCACCGAGGCGTGGAAGCGCTGGTACAGCTCGCGGCACGCGGACTGCTCACCCCGCGCGGCGCGCTGGATGCTGGCGGCGACCTGTTCCTCCGTCACGGAACGACCGCCCCGGAGCACGTCCACCTTGTGGTGGGATGCGCGAAGCCGTGCCCGCGCGGCTCCGTGCGCGAGCGGCCGGACGTAGGGGTGCACCCGGAGGGACAAGCCCCCGGCGACACCGCGTTGGGTCTGCGGAAACACGCCATGTCTCCCCGTTGAGTACTCCGTCGCCAGGGAAGGAGTCACGAGGCCCCTTTTCGGCCACACGCACCCGACGTGCGGCCCTCCGCCTCCACGCGGCACCCGAGGTACGTGTGGCCGATTTTCGCGTCGCGACTCCTTCTTTTTCGCAAGGGGACATCGCCGCGGCGGCGGGCCGGAAGGTGCCGCGGACCGACAGCCCCCACATCAGGAGAAAGCCATGCGTCGTTACCTGGGAATGTGCGCGTCCGTCTTGTTGCTGTCCGCCTGCAGTGGCAGCGAGCCCACCGCGGTCGGCCTGAGCACTCGCGTGGGCGCCGCGAAGAGCACCGCCTCGGTCCCCCGTCAGTCCGAGCAGCGGCTGACGCTGTCCAACGGCATCACCGTGGAGCGCGTGCGGCTCTCCGTGAAGGAGCTGGAGCTCGAGCTGGAGGGTGATGACGACGACGATGGCTCCAACGACGCGGGCACGGCGGACGACCACGGCGGCGAGCGCAAGGACGAGACGGGCCCCTTCCTCATCGACCTGTCCGGTGCGGGGCTCGAAGGCACGGTGGTGCAGCTGCGCGACGTGCAGGTGGAGACGGGCACGTACGACGAAATCGAGTTCGACATCAGCAAGGTGTCCGTGGACGACGCGGGCGACAACGCCGGCCTGAAGGAGATGGCCGAGCGCGGGGCATCCATCATCATCGACGGCACGATTGATGGAGAGCCCTTCAGCTTCGTCTCCAGCCTGACGGTGGAGCAGGAGCGCGAGGCGAGCTTCGAAATCACCGCCGAGGACACACAGAACGTCACCATCAACATCGACCCGAGCGGCTGGTTCACCGGCTCCAGCGGCGGGCGGCTGGACCCGCGCGAGAGCGGCGCGCGCTCGGACATCGAGAACAACATCAAGAACTCCATCGACGCCTTCGACGACGATGACCGGAACGGCGGCGAGGACCACGACGACGACAACGGCGGCGACCACCACGGCGGCGAGGACGACGAGGACTGAACCACCCGGGGCATGCCCTTTCAGGGGCATCACCTCCCCAGCCGGAAGCTCGGGCTTCCGCGCGGTTCCCGCTGACCAGACCTGCTCCCGCGGACCTGGTCGGCGCATCCCCTCTCGCGTGAGCAGTGGGCGGTGGCGTGGTGTCTCGTTGGGTGCCACACCGTTGCCCCCGTGCCATGCTGTGGACCTCGGTTGGAGCGCGGCCATTCCGGGCCACGCGAGGAGGTTCCATGGAGCGCCGCCCCCTGGGAAGGACGGGACTGCAGGTGTCCGTGCTCGGCTTTGGCGCGGGACACGTGGGCAGTCCGGACCTCGCGGAGGCGGACGCCGCCGCGCTGCTGCACGGCGTGCTGGACTCGGGCATCAACCTCGTCGACACAGCGCCCGGCTATGGGCTGTCGGAGGAGCGCATCGGCCGGCACCTGCACGGCCGCCGCTCCGAGTTCGTCCTGTCCACCAAGTGCGGCTACGGCGTGCCGGGTGTGGAGGACTGGACGCCCGAGTGCATCACCCGCGGCGTGGACCAGGCCCTCCAGCGGCTGCGCACCGACGTGCTCGACGTGGTGCACTTCCACTCGTGCCCCGTGGACGTGCTCCAGCGGCCCGGCTTGATTGACGCCCTGGTGCGCGCCGTGGAGGCAGGCAAGGTGCGCGCCGCCGCCTACTCCGGGGACAATGCCGCGCTGGAGTACGCGCTGGGCACCGGCGCCTTCACCGTGGTGCAGACCTCCGTCAATCTCTTCGACCAGCGCGCCATCGACCGGGGCGTGGCATGGGCCCGGGAGAAGGGCGTGGGCGTCATCGCCAAGCGGCCTTTGGGCAATGCCCCCTGGCGCTTCAACGAGCGCCCCGGCGCGCATGACATCGGTGAGTACTGGCACCGGATGCGCACCCTGGCGCTCGACTCGCACGGACTGGACTGGGGCGAACTGGCGCTGCGCTTCGCCGCCCATGTGCCCGGCGTGTCCACCTGCATCGTGGGCACCGGGCGGATGGACAACCTGCGGCGGAACCTGCGGGCGTTGGAGCAGGGCCCGCTGCCCACGGACTTCGTCGACACCATCCGCGACGCCTTCCGCCGCAATGACGCTGGTTGGGACGGGATGATTTGAAACGGCGCGGCCTCCCTCCGCTCGCAGGTCGCGGAGAGAGGCCGGATTCAGCCTGGGTTCAGCGTGCCGCGCGCCTGCGCCTGCCGCGCAGGGCCAGGCCCGCGAGCGTGAGCAGGGCCAGCGGGAGGGGCGCCGCCGCCGTGACGCCGCAGCCCCCGACGGACTCATCCACCACTACGTCGGGCACGCTCTCGTCCGGAGCCGGAGTGGGCGCCGGGTCCGGCGGCGGCGTGGCGTCCTCCACCACTCCCGGCGGCCCGTCTCCCTCGCGCGGCCCCGCGGCCTCGCCGTCCTCGCGGGCGGCCTCGTCCCGCTCGAAGCCTCCCATGCTGTCCAGCAGCGAGGCCGGGAGCACCTCGGCCTCGGGCTCGGGGGCGGTGACAGTCGCTGCCGAACCGGCGACCACCTTGTGCCCCAGCACGCGGAAGTCGCTGTTCTCGATGACCGTCCTCACCGACACCCGGCCGATGTCGTTGATGGCCGGGGCTCCGGTGCGGAAGACATAGCGGTCGGCAATCCGAATCTCGCTCCCTCCCGGCGGGCGGACCCAGACGCTGTAGCGCTGCGCGGGCAGGTCCACGAGGATGCGCACGTGGTACGTCTGCCCCGAGACGTACGGCACCCGGGTGAGCACCGAGTAGCCTCCTCCGTTGCGCACGTCGAAGTAGCCATCCGTGTTCATGCGCACCGTCAGCGGCAGGCTTCCGTACCCGGCAATCTCCGTGGAGCTGTCCGCGTAGCCCACCGTGCCGTCCTGCGGGAAGGCGCGCGGGTTGATGTCGAACTCGATGGTGCGCACGCCCGTGTTGGTGGTGCCGAGCAGGTGCTGGCTCTGGAAGAAGGACGTCTTCGAGTACCAGGGGTACGGCGGCTTCGGGTTGAAGCGCAGCACCGCCTCCAGGAAGTAGTAGTCGCCGTAGATGAGCGTGGTGTTGATTTCCTTCCCCGCCGGGAAGTTCCCCACGCCGTGCAGCAGCAGGCCCGGGCTGTTGGTGCCCTCGGCGAAGTACGCGGAGGACACCAGCGAGTCGAGCGTGCGCAGCGCCGCGTCGCGGTAGCGCGTCCTGCGGGTGGCGTCCGTCTCCAGGCTGCTCAGCTCCAGCAGCGCGGACGCGGCGGCCGCCGCCGCGGAGGAGTCCTTCGACAGGGTGGGCGCGTTGAAGTCCCAGTTGGGCACCATGTCCGCAGGCAGGCGGGCCAGGTACCAGTCCGTCACCTTGCGCGCCGCGTCCAGCATGCGCGTGTCACCCGTGTACCGGTAGACCATGGTGTACCCATAGATGAGCCACACGTGCCCGCGCGCCCAGGTGGAGCTGGCCGAGTACCCCTGGTAGGTGCCCCGGGAGCGGATGGCCCCCGTGGTGCGGCTGTAATCCACGTAGTGGAAGGAGCTGCCATCCGCGCGCACCGCGTCCTGGAGCGTCTTGAGCGCGTGGTTGACGGCCATCGTCCGCCACTCCGGTCGTCCGCCGTTCTGCGATGCCCACAGCAGCAGCTCCAGGTTCATCATCGTGTCGGTGACGAGCGGCACCTGCCAGGCGGAGTTCCAGTCGCAGCAACTGATGATGCCCACCTGCGAGTTGTACCGGGACGCGAGCGACTCGGCGGCCGTGAGCAACACGTCGCGGTAGTACGTGTCACCGGTGAGCCGGTACGCGTTGCCGAAGCTGAGGAAGAGCTTGAAGCCCAGGTCGTGCGTCTGCCGGTTGGTCTTCTGCAGCTCCAGGGTCCGCGTCCAGCGGTCCGCGCGGTCCCTCCACAGGGGCTCGCTGCCCACCTGGAACATGAACCACATGCTTCCGGGGAAGAAGCCCTGCGTCCACTCGATGAGGTCCGTGTTGCGCCTCCGGCTCCACGTCCCGTCCGACTGGCCCGCCTTGGGCGACCAGGTCGCGTCCGGCATCTCCACCGTGGTGTCCGCGAGCTGGCTGCGCGCGAAGCCAATCACCTTCACCGCGTCCGCGTCGCTGAAGGCCTCTGCCCGGGGAACCAGCACCAGCATTCCCAGACACAGCACCGCGACAATTCTTTTCAAATACTGACCGGATGTCATGCGTACCCCCTCCCATCCGCCGGGCAAGGTGACGGCGTACGCACGGCGCGGCCAGGGACTCCCCCTGACTCACCGTCCGGCTGCTCGGTCTACGAAGTGGCGGGCACCTGGATGGGGAGCATTCCGGGCCGATGTGAAGACCGGCTCCATGACTTCTCCCCGGCTCCAGGGACGAGGTCCCCGGGCCCGTGCAAGGGATTGTCACGATGCCGTCGGTTGGAAAGCGGGCGCTGGCCGCCTGCCCGCTACCGCGATGCGGCCACCACGCGGGACCACATGGTGAGCAGGTTACGAACGACGGGACCCTCGGGCACCTCCGCCACGGGGGGCACGTCCACCTGGATGCCGTGCGACGCGAGCCGCGTGAAGGGGTTGCTCGCGTCCTGCGTCTTCAGCGGCACCGCCGGGTCCGCGGGCCGGAAGCCGAAGGCCAGCGCTCGCTCCTGCACGGGCCGGCTGCGCAGATAGCGCAGCCACTCCAGCGCCGCCGCCTTCTGCTTCGGTGTCACCCAGTCGCCTTGGAGCACGCCCGCGGGGTGGTCGCTCCACAGCGTGAGGGCCGGGTAGTAGACCTTCAGGTTGCCCCACCGGCCCTGGGCGTTGGCAATCTGCGAAATCGCCAGGTTCTCGTACACCACGGCGATGTCGTACTTGGACGGGCCGAAGCGGACCATGTCCGTCATGAACGTGCCCGTGGACGTCTCGAAGCGGGTGACGCCCTTCTCCAGTTGCTTCATCCACTCCTGGTACTTCGGGTCCAGCAAATCACCGACCGTCAGGCCGCTGCGCTTGTTGTAGTACTCCAGCGTCGCCAGCAACAGCGCCTGGAGCCCGGAGTTGGAGCGCGTCGGGTCCGTGTGGCCCAGCTTCACGAAGCCCCATTCCGGCTTGCCGCCGATGGCGGGCCAACCCTGGTCGCTGGCCACCGCCTTGTGGATGGCCTTCCACGACACGGCCTTCCCCTCGTTGGCCTTCTGCAGCACCTCCGCCCGGTCTTCCCATACGACGAAGACGAGCGGCGTAATCACCAGCGGCTGCGGCGCGCCCTCGCCGTCGGTGGCGAAGAGCGGCCCGCGCGAGGGCTCGGTGGCCCAGTCCGACTCCAGCATGCGCAGCACCGCGCTGTCCGCGGGGCTCCACACCGTGGGCTTCTCGCGGCCGTCGAGGATGGCCTGCGCCGCGTCCAGCGAGCCCTTGCCCACGAGGCTGACCTTGATGTCCGGGTGCTCGCGCTGGAACGACGCCGCGGCGGACTCCACCCAGTCCTTCTTCTCCGTGCTGTAGAGGAAGGAGATTTCCGTCACCTCACCGCGCGCGGCCGGCTCGGAACCCTGAGGGGCGGTGCCACCCTGGGAGCCCACGCCGCGCTGGGCGGTCAGATAGAAGACCCCGCCGACCGCGGCGAGGAACCCGATGATGATGAGGACCTTGGGCTTCATGTGCCGACTCGCACCTCATGGAAGGACTTCAGGGTCTCCTCGAAGGCACCGAGCTCTCCATTCATCCGGCCCAGCTCCTCGTTGAGGTCCCCGTACATGCTCTCCGTGGCCTGCGCATCCAGCGCGTGCAGGCGCATCACCTTCGCGGGCAGCCCCTGGTACGTGGCGGCGATGCGCGACAGGTTGGCGAGCACCCGCTCCCGCGCCGCGTCGATGTCCACCAGGGCCGCCAGTTGCTCCTCGCGTGCCGCGCGGGCGCTCTCGTACTGGGCCCGCGCCTCCGCGTCGCGCGTGCCCGCGGCCTGCTCCGAGGCCAGGCGGATCTGCTCGCGCACCGTCCCCGGGTCCACCTGCCCCAGGAAGCGCGCCAGCTCCTCGCCCCGCACCGCCAGCCGCGCCGCGCGGCCCTCCAGCTCGTGCAACGAGGAGAGCACCAGCCCCAGGTGCGAGCGCACCGCTTCCGGCGCCTCCTTCAGCGTGCGCTCCAACTGGGCGCGCGCGGCGGCGATGGCCCGCACCGCGTCGCGCACGCGGGCGTCTCGCAGCGAGTCCGCGTCGGGCAGGCGGGCGGCAACCTCTTCCTTCGAGTTTCCGCTGAGCGCATCGCGCCAGAAGCCGGGCGTGACCAGGTCCCACGCCACCAGCGCCGCGTAGGCCACGCCGCCCAGCGCCAGCACGGGCCACGAGTGGAGCGCCGCCGCACTCAGCGCCCCGGCCCCCGCCACCGTCAGGTTGACGGCGCCGCCCGCCGAGCGCGCCAGGACGCGAGGGAAGTGCCGCACCAGCGCGGACTCACGCTCGGCCATTGCATTCCCTGTCTCGTGCGCCGCCGGCCATGTCCGTCCCGTGCCCTTGCCCGTCCTAGAAGAACGACGCCATGTCCCGGTACACCTGGACGATGTCCTCGACGCTGCCCTTCGCGCTGGAGCCCTTGCCCGCCTCGGCGATGCCGTCCAGCACTCCGCCCTCCGCGCCGTCTCCGTAGGCGATGGTGAAGACGCGCACCGCGGCGTCCTGCTCGTCGCTGGAGCCAAGGCCCTGCTTGAGCTGGTTGAGGGTGATGCTGCTGCTCTCGTCGCGTCCGTCCGTCATCACCATGACGGCGTGGATGCGGCCCGGCGACTGCCGCGCGCGGGCCTGGGCCACCTTGTAGGCGGCCTGGGTGGCGCCGTACAGCGCGGTGCCCCCCGAGGCGATGGTGTTGTCGATGCGTCCGGCCAGCTCCGCGCGGCCCTGGGCGTCCAGCGCGAGGGGCCCCACCGGCTGATAGACGTTGTTGTCGAAGAACAACAGCGTCACCTCGTCGCGGTCCGACAGCGTCTCCAGAAAGCGCTTCGCCCCGAGCTTCGCCTCGGCGAGCGGGCGGCCCTGCATGCTGCCGGACTTGTCGAAGACGAAGGTGACGTCGGTGGGCTTCTTCGTCTGGCGCCACACGGCGAGCAGCTTCTCCAGCACGTCCGCTTCCGGCACCTCCAGCAGCGTCTGCGGCTGCTTCGGGTCCGCGCCGTGCGCCGCGTCCACCGGCGCGCCAATGGACACGGCCGGGTCCGCTGGACGGAAGCCCAGCGCCAGCGCGCGCTCCTGCGCGGGGCGGCCCTTGAGGAAGCCGAGGAAGGCGTCCGCGGCCTCGCGCTCCTCCGCGCCCACCCACTCCGCGTCCAGCGTCGCGTAGGGGTGGTCCGACCAGAAGGTGCCCTCCACCGGGTAGATGGACACCAGCGGGAAGGGCGCGTCCGTCTGCTTCCCGTAGGACTCGATGACGAGGTTCTCGTAGAGCACCGCGGCGGAGATGTAGCCCGGGCCGCGCTGGAGCATCTTGTCCGCGAAGAAGCCGGTGGACTTGCCGTAGTGCACCACCGTGCCTTCAATCTGCTGGAGCAATTCCAGCGTCTTCGGCGACTCCACGTCCGCGGCGCTCAAGCCGCGCGTCTTGGCCGCGCCCGCGTAGGCCTCGGCGAGCACCGACAGCAGGCCGGAGTTGGAGAACTCAGGGTGGGTGTGGCCCAGCTTGAAGCGGCCCCACTCGACGTGGCCGTAGGCGGCCCAGCCCTGCGGGTTGGCGGCCACCTTCATCAAATCCGCCCAGCCCAGGGGCTTGCCGGGCCAGCCGAGCGCCTCCGCCATGGGCTTCCACATGGCGATGACGATGGGGGACAGCAGCACCGGCTCGCCCTGCCCCACCACCGGCTGCGTGCGCCCGGTGGCCTGCGTCCACGCGCTGTTGAGCAGGGGCAGGTAGGCGCTGGAGGCGGGGCTGTAGACGTGGGCCTTCAGCCGGCCGGAGACGATTTCCTGCACCGCCTCACCCGAGCCCATGGCCTTGCCCTCGACGCGGATGGGGCGGCCGGACTTCGTGGTGGCGCCGCTGGCCTCGAAGGCGCGCGCCTGCTCCTCCAGCCACGTCTTCTTCTCGCTGCCGTAGGCGACGGTGAGCACCACCGCGTTGGCGGGCTTCGCGGCCGCGCGGCCGGTGGTGCCCGTCTCACCCGACGAGCCACCACCACCGCACTTGCAGGCCGCCAGCAGGGCCAGCGCGAGACATCCCAGTTGAAGCTTCCACATCGGCGGGTTCTCCCCCTGCGGCGTCGGTCACCACTGTGAAACGTCCCGACGTCACACCACAAGGAGCCCCACCTCTAGCTCACCTCGTCTTTGCACCCCTGTCACAGCAACGTCACGAAAGGGGCCTGCCCGCCTAGGGGGCGTAGGTGACGACGACGTGGTTGCCCGTCACCATGAGCCGGCGCGGCGCGGCACCGCTGGCCTGGAGCGTCATGTCGAACACCATCGGCAGGCGCAGCGCCTTGCTGTTCATCTCGCTCTGGAGGCGGCTCTCCGCGCTGGAGTCGCGCTTCGCCTTGAGGCGGATGTCGGTGGCCTGGGCACGGGCGAGCACGCGGGCTCCGTCCAGCGTGAGCTCCACTTCCATGTCGGCGATGGCGCCCTTGGTGACGGCCTGCTCGAAGTCCTTCACCTGGCCCTTCGCGAAGGACGGGACGCTGCCGGTGTATTTGATTTTCTCGCCGCGCATGTGCGCCTTGCAGCGCAGCCGGTTGCGGGAGAGGAATTGGAAGTCCGTCACGCGCTCCACGACGATTTCGCCCTGGAGCTTGCTGTTGAAGTCGCGGCCGGGCATCCGGTACGGCACCATCTGCGCCGCCATCCGATCCAGCGCCTCGGGCGTGAAGTAGAGCGAGAACGCCCCGCCCGCCTTCGCCGGGGACTGCAGCTCCGCGAGGTACGCGGCGGAGGCCTGCACCGACTGGTCGGCGGCCTGCACCTCGCGGGTGAGCTGCCCGTTCTCGTCCTTCAATGCCCTCATCCGGACGCGCGGGTCCGCGGCGCAGCCTCCGAGCAGCACGGCGGCGGTAAGCAGCCCCCAGGCGGCGTACAGCTTCGTTCGCGCGCTCATTGCGGGGACACCTGGCAGTTGCCCGGCGACACCTTCCAGCCTCCGTTGGTGCGGGCGGCGGAGAAGCTCGGCGTCATCTGGAAGGCGCGGTGGCTCAGCTTCACCTTCGAGTGGACGGTGCCGGAGCGCGGCATGCCCTTCGCCGGAGCGCTGGCGGCGGTGACGCCCGCGCAGTCCAGGCCGCGCAGCCCGGCGGCGGCCTCCGCCTGGGTGGTGGCGGCGAAGGACTGCTCGATTTCCGCCTGCTTGCGGCGCAGCTCCTCGCGCAGGGCTTGGTTGCGTGCTTCCAGTTCCTGCACGGCGGCGTCCGAAGTGTTGCCGCCGCGCGTCGCGCCGCTCTCGGAGGCGCAGCCTGCCGCCAGCAGCAACAGCGCCGCCAGCAGCCCTCGTGGGGTGGTGCTCGTCATGCACCGCACGGTAGCACCGGCGGCGCCTCAGGCCTCCAGGCGGGCCAGGCGCTTCGCGAGGTGCGCGTCGCCCCCGGCGTCCACGCCCTTCACCCAGGCCGCCAGTGAGCCGCCCGCGGAGGTCAGGTGTGACTCCACGTGGGGCCGCAGCTCCGCCCAGCGCTTCGCCCAGCCGTCCTCGGACAGGCCACCGCCGAGGCCCGGGCGCTCGGCCAGTAGCATGCCCAGGCGCAGCGCCAGCTCGGGCTCGCCCAGGGACGCGGCCTGCTGGGAGACGGCGGCAGCGGCGGGGGCGGCCGGTGCCGCGGCGCGCCGCCACACCTCGGAGGCGCGGATGAAGGCCGCCACGTCCACCGCGCCCAGCAGCGACAGCGCGTGCCGCAGCGGAAGGCGGCCTTCCTTCGGAGGCGCCACCACACGCTCCATCAGCGCGGTGAAGGTGCCCGCCAGCTCCGGGTGCGCCGCCGGGTCCACACCGCCGAGCGCGCGCAGGGTACGACGGGCTCGACGGGCACGGGACGTCACCTCCCAGCTGCGCCACCCGAGCCGGGCGCGCAGGGCGGCCAGCGCGTCGGCGGCGGCCTTCACGGCCTCGGGCGTGGGGCTGGCGCGCGGCATGCGGCGGGGCAGCGGGGCCTTCTCGGGCTTGGGGGGCGGCGGGGGCTCGGCGGTGGTGGCCGCGGCGCCGGCCGTCACCTCGACGTAGCCCTCGCGCTGCTTCTCGGCGACCTTCTTCTCGTACTCGCGGCGGGCGGAGGCCTCGTCGGGGAACGCCTTCTCCTTGCGCTGGCCCGCGGTGCCGATGCGGCCGAACGTGACGGTGAAGGTGCTGCCCTTGAGCTCCGGCTCCCAGAACTTGGAGCTGCTGCCCTCGACGAACTCGAACCTGCGCATGGCGCTCTCCTCCTCGGGCGACGGCGTCCGGCGCACGCTAACCTGCTTCAGGGACGTCCGGTAAGGCTCAGGCTCGGCATTGCGATTCGAAGGCTCGAAGGTGCGGGACGGGGAACACGGCCGTGGAGGCCCTCCTGCCCCTCAGCGCCCCAGGCCTGCTCGCGCCTCACGTCGCGACAGGGCCCCGGTTCCTCCTTTGCGCGCAACCTTTCGCCTCGCGAGGTGTTCTGACGGGACCCGGTCGAAGGACCGAGGCCACGACACAAGGAGTCCATGGAATGAAGACGTGGAGCCACCCCGGTGTTTCCTTTCTGAGTCGCGGTGCGTTGTTGCTGTGGCTGTCCGGCTGTGGTGGCGCCGAGTCAGCGCCGGATGGGCTCACGGCGGAGGAGGCCGGCACCCGGGTGCAGGCCCTCGCGCCCTCCACGCCCCAGGCGGACTGCTCGAAGTTCCTCGTCACCGGAAGCCCGACGTCCGCCACCGGCGCCACCTGGACCTACGACTCCGTGGATTCAGGCGTGCACTACGTGCTCAAGGGCATCCTCTTCAAGCCCGCGACCGGGACCGGACCGTTCCCGGCGGTCGTCGTCAGCCACGGCAAGGGAGGCACCGCGCGCGGCTACTCGGCCACCGTGGCGAAGACGATGGTGGGCTGGGGTCTGGTGGCCATCGGCACCACCTATACCCATGCCGCCGATGCCGCCGGCACGCTCCCGAGCGGCGGCGAAGGGGCCTCTCCGGAGAACGTGCTGCGCGCGCACAAGGCGAGGGACCTGCTGTCCTGCGTGGGCAACATCGACTTCTCCCGGGTGGCGGCGCATGGCCACAGCATGGGGGGCTTCGTCACCGGCCAGCTCCTGGGAACGTACCCGGCGGACTTCCGCGCTGGCTCGCACACCGCCGGAGGCGTAAGCTCGGGCCCCAACGCCACCACGCCGGACGCGGCCGCGAACATCACCACGCCCTACCAGCTCCACCATGGCGACGCGGACACGGTGGTCGACCTCTCGCTGGACCAGACGCTGAACTCCATCCTGGCCACGAGCGGAACCCCCCACCAGCTCCACGTCTACGCGGGCTACACCCACTCGCAGATTCCCTTCGACACCACCATGCTCTCACGGGTGAGGAACTGGTACCGCGCGCACGGCGTCCTGCCCTGAGCGCCCGACGGACACGGGGCATGACACGCTGAGCGAGTGAAAGACGCGAAAACGGGGCAACTTCCGTTAACGCTTCTTCATATACGCGCAACACCAGGGACAGGCGGGGACGGCAGTCTCCCGCTCATTCCTGGAGCGCGAAGGCGCTCCCGACTGAAAGAGCGACCTCATGACACTGGCAACGATGCGGGCCCCCTGCCGCGAGCCCATGGTGTTCGGCTACGCGCTGGACACCCTGCTGGCGACAGCAGCGCCGCTGATGCCCCTCACCCTCAAGACCCTGGAGCGGCAGGGCGTCTTCGCCAGCCGCCCCCTGCACGCGGCCTACCCCTGCTCGGTGTGGCCGGCCACCATCCGCATGCTGGCGGGCACCACCCTGCCCCACCTGGAGCGCGACGAGGCGGAGTACGCGCTGGGCCACGCCTTCGCCGAGCGATTCATCCAGGCCCGCATGGGCACGGTGCTCCAGGGCTTCGCCCAGGTGGTGGGCACCGAGCAGATGCTGCTGCGCCTGTCTCGCGCACTGCGCTCCACCAACAACTTCCTCGACGTCTCCGTGCGTCCCCACGGCGACGAGGGCGGCTGGGAGCTGCGGCTGCACCCGGTGCCCGAGTTCACCCACCACCCGCGCCGCCTGGCGGACCCACCCCACTTCGCGCGGGGCCTGCTCACCTACGCCTTCCAGCACGGCGGAGCCCCCACCGCGCGGCTGACCCTCGCCGACCACGACGAGGGCCGCGCCCTCACCACCTTCCACGTGGGCCTGTAGGGTCCACCGCGCGCGGACAGGTTGATTCCGCGACTCGCTGGCTCGAGTGGGGCCTGCCTCTGGGAGGCGCGCCCCCCACTACGAGCAGCGCCGTCCCGGACACGGTACGGACCCTCCAGCCGTGGAGGCCCACCCTGGGGCACGGGCTTCCGGCTCAGGGATGGGGAGCTTCCACCATCCTCTGAATCTCCTCGAAGTGCCCGAGCACGTGCGCGAGCGCGTGCTCCGACACGAAGTCGAGCCCCTCCATCGCGCCCGCCGCCGCGTCCGCGGCCCGCGCGAACATGCGCGCCTCGTAGGCCGCCACCGCGCGACTCCAGTCGGAATCCTCGACGAGCCCCAGCGCCAATTCCGCCGCATCCAGCATGGCCATGTTCACACCCTCGCCGGGAATGGCGGCATGACATGCGCCGCGTCTCCCAGCAGCGTCACGCCCGGCCGGTGCGTCCACCGGTGCCCCACCGGGAGCGCGACGATGGGTCGCGGGACGATGGTGTCATTGCACACGTCGATGAACCGGAGCAGCGAAGGCGCCCACCCGGCGAAGCGCGCCTTGAGCGTCTCGCGAGCACGCCCGGGGGAGGACAGGTCCACCCCGCCCTGCTGGAGCCAGTCCTCGGCCACGCGGAACATGAGGTAGACGCGGACGTGCGCGTTGCTGCTGCGCTGCGCGATGAGGCCCAGGCAGTTGCCGACCACGGAGACCTTGCCACGAGGGATGAGTGCGGCGAGGTCGGGATGCCGCGCGTCCACATCGTCGATGCTCAGCTCGACGAACAACACCCCCGTGTAGCGAGGCTCCTCATCCGACACGAGCGGTCGCACCCTGGACCACGCACCGTCCGCTCCCACCACGAGGTCGAACTCCCCGAGCGAACCGCGGGCACCCACGACGCGATGGCGCCCATCCGGCAAGGGCTCCACCGCGCGCACCTTGCTTCCCCACCGAATCGTCTCAGGCGGCAGACTGTCGAGCAGGAGCGTGCGCAGGTGCTCGCGGTCAATCTCGGGCCGGTCACCGTCCGGGTCTCCTCCCAGGGAGAAGCGCAGCGTCCCCTGGTCGTCATAGAGCGCGTCGCCCTGGTCCTCGTAGCGCGCGAGCGCCTTGAACCCCGCTTCGAGCCCGGCGTGGCGCAGCGCGACCAGGGCCGAGTCCGCGTGCAGGTCCAGCGAGCCGCCCTGCGGGCGCGACAGCCGGTGCGCGTCCAGCTCGAACACCGTGGAGCCGATGCCCCGCGTCGCCAGGATTCGCGCGAGCGTCAGCCCTCCCGGCCCTCCACCTACGATTCCAATGCGCTTTCCAGTTTGCATAGGCCCCTTACTAATAATAAATAGGTACCTATGCAATCGGATCGAAAGCCACGCGCCTGGAACCCCGAAGCCACGTCGGCGTATTGGATCAACCGAGCGTCGCGGCTGCTCATGCGCCTCCATGAGGCACGCCTGCGCCCGCTGGGATTCGGCATGAGCCAGCTTCCCGTGCTGATTGCGCTCGAGGACGGAGGAGCGCTGTCGCAGAAGACGCTCGCGGAGTTGGCGCGCGTGGAGCAGCCGACGATGGCGGAGATGCTCGCGCGCATGGAGCGCGACGGCGTCATCCGGCGCGAACCCAACCCGGAAGACAAGCGAGGGAGCCTCACCTCGCTCACCTCCCAGTCCCGCGCCCGGATTGCCGAGGCGAAAGCGGCGCTGCTGCGAGGAGAGGACGAGGCGACCGCGGGCTTCACACAGCAGGAGAAGGCGCTCCTGCGCGAGTTCCTGCAGCGCGTCGTCCGGAACCTTGAAGCAGAGGGTTGACGCCATCCCGACAGGGTCTCCACCGGGCAGGGCCTTGGCGGAAACCGGCTGGAGCCTTCCCGCGACGCCCCACCCGCGCGTCACGGTGGGCCTGGGCTTCAATCTCACCTATGACAGCACTCCGCCCGCGACGGTGCCTGCACCGGGCACGCAGTCGCGGACCACCGTCGGAGTGAAGCTCTAGCGAGGAGCGTGCCCACCATGATGACCCCACCCGTCCCCACGCCCATCGTCCTCCTCGGCGGCGGCAAGCTGGCCGAGGCCATCATCCGGGGCCTGCTCCGCTCCGGACAGGTGCGCCCGTCCGACCTGCGCGTCACCGTGCGCCGGCCCGAGCGCGGCGAGGAGCTGCGCTCCCGCCACGGCGTGCACGTCCTGACCGACAACGCCCAGGCGGTGCGCGGCGCGGCGGTGGTCCTGCTCTCGGTACGCCAGGCCCAGATGACGGAGCTGATGGAGGTCATCGCCCCCGCGCTGGAGGAGGGCCAGGTCGTCGTGTCGCTGTCCGCGGACGTGCGACTGGAGCAGCTGGAAGCGGCGCTGCCATCCCGGGTCGCCGTCCTGCGCGCCATGCCCAACACCCCCGTGGGCGTGGGCGAGGGCGTGACGCCGCTCACGGAGGGCACCCGGGGAACAGAAGCCGCGAGGAGGGCGGCGGAGGCACTATTCACCGCGACGGGCCGGACGCTGTGGGTCTCCGAGGCCGAGCTCACGGTCTGCACGGGCGTGTCCGGCACGGGGCCCGCGTATGTGTTCCGCTTCGTGGAGGCGCTGGCCCGGGCCGCGAGGGACCACGGGATGGAGGCCTCGGAGGCGGAGGCGCTGGCGCGGGGCACGCTCATCGGCGCGGCGAAGCTGCTGGCCGAACCGGGCGCCACCACGGAGAAGCTCATCGCCGAGGTGGCGACCCCGGGCGGCATCACCGAGGCGGGCCTCGTCGCGCTGGAGACCCATGGCCTCTCCCGCGCCGTGGGCGAGGCCGTGTCCGTCGCCATCCAACGCGCGAAGGAGCGCGCGGACGCCTCCGCCCGTCACGCCAGCGCCGTCGCCACCGCGCCGAAGTGACCTCTTCCAGCGCACCGTGGTGGACCGGGTGATGACGCTCGCGCCGCCAGCGGAGGGCCTGCGATTCATCCCCGTTGGCACATGGAACGACTCCACCCCGTTCCGCGCAGGAACCACGCACGGGGCTGCGTTCATCGTGGAGCCGTCCCCTACAGCGTGCGCGGCGCCTTCGCCTTGTAGTCCGCGCGCATCTCGCGCAGCCCTTCCTCGCGCGTCATCCGGCCCTCGTAGCCCAGCTCCTCGCGGGCCTTGGCGTCGCTCACCGTCACCTCTCGCCCCACCAGCAGCAGCTCGGCACGGGTGAGCGGCGGCCGGCTGCTCAGGTGGAACGCGCCCCACACCATGTCCCCGAGGGTGGCCAGCGTCGCCGCCAGGCCATACGGCACCGTGCGCGTGCCCGCGTCCACGTTCTGCGACTGCAGCATCTCGGTGATGAAGTCGCGGAACACCACCGGCTCGCCGTCGGTGAGGAAGTACGCCTGGCCTCCGCGTCCCTTCTCCGCCGCCAGCAGCATGCCCTCCACGCAGTTGGCCACGTGGCAGGTGGAGGACAGGTAGCGCCCGCCGCCGAACCACGCGAAGCGCTTCGCCTTCACCGCGTCGATGAACTCCGGCAGCAGGGAGGTGTCCCCCTTCCCCCAGATGAAGCGCGGGCGCACCGCCACGGTGACGAAGTCCGGGGAGCTGACGCTCAGCACCCGCTTCTCCGCCTCGGCCTTGGTGGAGGGGTAGTTGCCGATGGGGCGCTCCGGAATCGGCCAGGTCTCGTTCACATTCACCAGCGGCGTGCCGTCCACCAGCACCGCCTCCGTGCTGACGTGCACCAACCGCTTCACGCCCGCCGCGCGCGCCGCCTCCAGCACCCGCTCCGTGCCGCGCACGTTGGCCTCGTAGAACTCCTCGCGAGGCCCCCACCCCTTCACGTACGCCGCCGCGTGGAAGACGGTGTCGCAGCCCTCCATGCCGGGCTTCAGCTTGTCCGCGTCGGACAGGTCTCCCTCGAAGGGCTCGGCGCCGGACTCCGTCACCGCCGCCACGGAGGACGGGGAGCGCGCCAGCGCACGCACCGAGTCCCCGCGCGCCTTCAGCGCCGCGATGAGGTTCCTGCCCACGAAGCCCGAACCGCCGGTGACGAACGCCCGCATGGACCGCTCCCTGTCATGAAAGTCCCGGCGCTCCTAGCACCACCCGCGTCCGGCGAGGTAGCCGACGGTTGGACGCGTCGTCCGCGAACCCCGCACCCTACCGGGCACTCTGCCGGCGCCCGAGCGCCTCCGCGAACCACGCGCCGTACACCGTCCCCACGGTCGACACGTAGGGACGGAACCCCCGGAGGCCGTACTTGACCAGGCGCAGGGCCGTGCGGTGCGGGCGGGCCATCTCGACCACGCGAACGCGGCGGTCGAGGAAGTCTACCCAGGAGTGCGGCCCCGCATGCAGGTGGCGGTCGTCCAGGGTGAACTGGCAGATGCTGAGGTCGGTGAAGGCCACCTGGTTGTGCAGCGGGACGCCCTCGCGGAAGAGCGACGGGAGGTGCACCAACTGGAGCACATGTCCCTCGGGCGAATGGAACTGCAGCACGTACATCTCGCTGCCGTCCGCGAAGCGCCGGAGCCGGGGCAGCTCCTGCCCGGGCGTGGCGCGGTTCTCGTCGCTGATACATCGGGCGTGCGCATCGCGGCCGAGCGCCGTTCCCACCAGCCACTGCCACAGGTTGGCGTACGCCCTCCCCTTGCATGGCTTGTAGCCGCTCTCCAGCATGCGCCGCGCCGTCCGCTCGAAGGCGGCGACCGAACCGCAGAACAAATCGTAGTCACCGCCGTCCCGCCCGCCGCGCATCTCCCCGCTGAGCCACCTGAGCACTCGGCCCCCGAGCAGCCAGGTGTCCTCCGCCAGGAGGTGGGCGTGGGGCAGTTCCTCCAACCCGAGGATGCGGCGCACCTCGGAGATGGGAATGGGCGTTCCCGACTCGAGCAGGGGACGCAATTCCTTTTCTTCTGTAGACGTGAAGCGACGGGCCATGGGCGGACGCGACGATACCATGGGCCCACCCTCACGGCCGTGGTCGCCATCACCGTGGTCTTGCGGCCCCTGGTGCCGCCCGGCGATGCTAACCCCCGCAAGGACTTCCTTCGGATGGCCTGGCCCGCGCACCGCGACTCCAACACCGTACATTCCGACGAAGGACCCCGATCCATGATGGAAGTGGAAGACGTAACGCTGGTGGGCATGACGGAGGACATGAACGTCAATGCCACCCTCTACGGTTTCGTCGGGCTGGCGCAGATGGCCTTCCCGGGCCGCGTCCTCTCGTACTTCATGGTGGGCAGCCAGGCCACGAGCGAGGCCGTGGGGGCCAGCGACATCGACGTCGTCATGATCTTCAAGGGCCGGTTCCACGAGGGGGAGCTGGAGCGCTTCGAGCTCTTCCGCCGCTACGTCGGCCCGCTGTGCCGGATGCCACTGGACGTCAGCGCGACGGAGGAGGCGCGGCTGCTCGAGGATGGGGAGGTGAACCTCAAGGAGTCCTCCCTGCTGCTGATGGGCGAGGACATCCGGGAGCGCATCCCCCTGATGCCCAAGGACAAGTGGCTGCGCTACTGCATGCACCGCCCCTTCATCTTCATGGAGCGCAGCCGCGCGCACGCCGACGATGAGCCGCTTCGCCACCCGTTCTCCTTCCCCGATGCCCAGGGCGAGCTCTACGGCTACGACCACCGCGAGCACGTGGAGGCGGACGGCACCCGGCACCGCAGCATCAAGGAGCTCGTCACGCTCGCCTGCCGCCTGGCCACGGCGCTGGTGTCACTGAAGGCGGAGGCCTACACCTTCTCGAAGCGCTCGGCCATCGAGGCCCACCGGCAGCTCATCAACGACGAGTGGACACCGCTGTTCGAGGAGATCTACGCGTGCCGCACGCGCGGGGGCTACCGGGTGCCCGCCGACCCGAAGGAGCGCGAGCACCTGCGCGCGCTGTGCGCCCGCATGCTGGAGGCGGAGAACCACTTCCTGGGCCTCTACAAGGACTACCTGCTGGCCGAGCTGCGGGCCGGCGAGATGCGCGACCGGGTGATGGCCGCCCGGAGGCTGGGGCTCATCCTCTACTCCGGAGACGAGGTCCTCACCGCGCTGCGCGAGCAGGCCGCCACGGCCGAGGAGCCCCTGCGCGAGGAGGCCCGGGAGGCCATCTCCCGCCTGGAGAAGCACGGCGCCCCCGTGCGCCCCGCGGCCTGAGCCGAATCCCCTGAATGGACCGCACGCCGGTCCACACACCCCAGCCGTTCCGAGAGAAATACCGATGTCCGAGCCGGCGCTGTACCTGAAGCAGAACGTCGTCACCGAGCCGCTGTACAACCAGTGGTACGCGTGGTGGTACCTGGTGTCCCCGATGACGGCGCCACTCTTCGTGGCGAACCTCCATGTGAAGATCATGGAGTCGTTCGTGGCCAACCCGGCCATCCACGTGGCGGCCCTCAAGAGCCCGGCGCTCCGCGGCGGCCCCTACCTCAACTACGGCGTGGACCGGGTGGAGGGCGTCAAGGCGCTGCTGGAGCGCACCCTGAGCGAGGAGGCCCTGTCGCTCAAGTACGCCCAGGCGATGCTGGACCTGGACAAGCTGCTGTCCACCGCGGAGGGCTTCTCGCTGGAGGAGCTGTACCCGCGGGTGCCGGACCTGCTGCGCGGCTACGTGGAGCTGACGTACGACCTGAACAACCGCGCCTCACCGCGCTTCTTCGAGTCGCTGCTCTACCTCAGCCCCTTCCACCGCGAGTCCTCGCAGAGCCTGTGCATGCGGCTGGTCCACGGCGACGCGCGCCCGTATGTCTTCAGCACGCCGCGGCTGGACACGGACGACGGCAGCCTCATCGTCAAGACGCCCTACCGCAACGAAGCCATCGATCAGCTCTTCTCCATGCGGCGCACGCCCGGGCCGGTGGGGCCGGTGCGCGAGGCGCTGGGCGTCGAGGCCAAGGACCACGAGACGTTCTCCACCTTCTTCACGGACCAGCCGCCGCGCCCTGCCTCCAGGTATGACGGCGAGGGCGTGCGCATCCGCTACTTCGGCCACGCGTGCGTGCTCATCGAGACGCGCGACGTCAGCATCCTGACGGACCCCGTCGTCAGCTACGACTTCCCCTCGGAGCTGCCGCGCTACACCTACGCGGACCTGCCCGAGCACATCGACTACGTCCTCATCACCCACGGCCATGCCGACCACCTGATGTTCGAGCCGTTGCTCCAGCTGCGCCACCGCATCGGCACCCTCGTGGTGCCGGCCAGCAGCGGCGGCGGGCTGGTGGACCCCTCGCTCAAGCTGATGCTGCAGAACACCGGCTTCCGCAACGTGGTGGCCCTCAGCGAGATGGAGACCCTGCCGCTACCGGGCGGACGGCTCCTCGGCCTGCCCTTCATCGGTGAGCACGGCGACCTGAACATCCAGGCGAAGATCGCCCACCTCATCCAGCTCGGGGGCCGGTCGCTGCTGATGGCCGCGGACTCCAACGCGCTCGAGCCGCACCTGTACGATCACATCCACCGGGCGGTGGGAAACATCGACGTGATGTTCCTGGGCATGGAGTCCGAGGGCGGCCCGCTCAGCTGGATGTACGGCCCGCTGCTGCCCACCCCGCTGTCGCGCAAGATGGACCAGTCCCGGCGGCTCAACGGCTCCAACGCCGTGCGGGCCATCGAAATCGTCCAGCGGCTCAAGCCCCAGCAGGTCTACATCTACGCCATGGGTCAGGAGCCCTGGCTGGGACATGTGATGGTGATGGGCTACCACGAGAACTCGCCGCAGCTCGTCGAGTCGCGCAAGCTCATGGAGTACTGCCGCGGCCAGGGCATCACCACCGGCCTGCCGTACGGCCAGGCGGAGTTCTTCCTGCGCTGAAGTATCTCGGACCTCGGACCCGGGGCCGGACAGCCCCTGGGTCCGCGTCCCGGTGCTGACTGGACCTCGGCCCGGTGATGCCCGAAGCGCGCCAGACTCGCGCCAGCTCCGCATCCCGCTGCGACGGGTGCCACTCCTGAGAAGTGCGAATCCGAGACCCCCTTGCGGACGTAACCGCATGGGGTCGATGCGCGCTTTCGGAGGCTCTCGGCCTTGTCTTCTTTCCTGAGAAAAGCCGAAAGCGCGACCCGTGCACCGCGACTGCGGGTAATCAACTTTGCACTGCCCTAGCAAATTTTTCAGGCATTGCTGGAAACAAAACATTCGTTTAAACCAACACACATTTTCGTGCCGTTGCGCCGCTCGCTCGAGACGGTGCCGTCACCAGTCGTCCTGAGGCCCCCTGACATGAAGCCGTCCGCCCCTGGTTCCGAGGCGAACACGCTGCTGGATTTGCTTGAAGAGCGTTCCGAGTCGCGCCGTGAGGCTCCGCTCTTCACCTTCGTCGAGGATGAGCCAGGGGACGAGACGGTCCTCAGCAACGCGGAATTGTTGCGGCGTGCGCGGCGCATCGGCGCGGCGCTGCAGCAGGTGACGGCGGCCGGCGAGCGCGCGGTGCTGCTCTACCCTCCGGGGCTGGACTACGTGGCGGGCTTCTTCGGTTGTCTGGCCGCGGGCGTGGTGGCGGTGCCGGCCTATCCGCCTGATCCCACCCGGCTCGAGCGCACGCTGCCGCGCCTGCGCGCCATCATCCAGGACGCCCAGGCCACCGTCGTCCTCACCACCTCGTTCATCCTCTCCATGGGGGAGATGCTCTTCGAGACGGCGCCGGACCTGAAGGCGCTGCGCTGGATGGCCACGGACGAGCTGCCGGAGGGGACGGAGGCGGGATGGAAGCGGCCGGAGCAGGGGCGCGACTCGCTGGCCTTCCTCCAGTACACCTCGGGCTCCACGGGTACGCCCAAGGGCGTGGAGCTCAGCCACGGCAACCTGCTGCACAACCTGAAGCTCATCCACGGCGCGTTCCGGATGCACGAGGGCAGCGCGGGCGTCATCTGGCTGCCGCCGTACCATGACATGGGGCTCATCGGCGGAATCCTCGGCACGGTGTACGGGGGCTTCTCCACCTCGCTCATGTCGCCGATGACCTTCCTGCGCCGCCCGCTGCGCTGGCTGGAGGAGCTGTCGCGCACCGGGGGCACCATCAGCGGCGGGCCCAACTTCGCCTTCGATTTGTGCGTGCGCAGGACGACCGAGGCCGAGCGGCAGGCGTTGGACCTGAGCCGCTGGGAGGTGGCGTTCTGCGGCGCCGAGCCCATCCGCCCCGAGACGCTCGAGCGCTTCGAGCGGGCATTCGCATGCAGTGGCTTCCGCCGCGAGGCCTTCTACCCGTGCTACGGCCTGGCCGAGGCCACGCTGATCGTCTCGGGCGGAGACGTGGGCGTGCCCCCCGTGCTCCAGCCGCTGGACGTGGAGCGGCTGCGCGAAGGCCGCGTGGTGCTGGCGGAGCCCACGCACCCCAGGGCCCAGACGCTGGTGGGCTGCGGCGTGTCGCTCCAGGACCAGGAGGTGCTCGTCATCCACCCGGAGACGCACGCGCGCTGCGCGCCCGGGGACGTGGGGGAGATCTGGGTGAAGGGCCCGAGCGTGGCCCGCGGCTACTGGGGCCGCCCCGAGGACACCGTGCGGGACTTCCACGCGCGGACGGCGGAGGGCGCGGGGCCCTTCCTGCGCACCGGAGACCAGGGCTTCCTGCGGGACGGCCAGCTCTTCGTCACCGGCCGCCTGAAGGACCTCATCATCATCCGCGGGCGCAACCACCACCCGCAGGACATCGAGCTGACGGCGGAGCAGGCGAGCCGCGCGCTGCGGGCCGGGTGCGGCGCGGCCTTCTCGGTGGAGGTGGAGGGCGAGGAGCGTCTGGTGCTGGTGTACGAGGCGGACACGCGCCGCCAGCCGCTGGAGATGGACACGGTGGTGCGGGAGCTCCGCCAGCGGGTGGCGGAGGTCCATGAGCTGCAGCTCCATGCCCTGGTGCTCATCGAGCCCGGCAACCTGCCCAAGACGTCCAGCGGGAAGATTCAACGGCGCGCCACCCGCGCGGCCTGGCTGGCCGGGGAGCTGCGCCTCGTGGAGGCGTGGGAGGGCCGGCGGGACGCGGACGCCCCGGCCTCCGTGCCGCCGGCACCCGCCACCGGGGAGGAGGAGCGCCGGCCCGAGACGCTCGAGGCGCTCGAGCAGTGGCTGCGCACGCGGCTGGCCCAGCGGCTGAAGGTGGCCCCGGAGGAGCTGGAGCGGGACGAGCCGCTCACGCGCTACGGCGTGGACTCGCTGGCCGCGGTGGAGGTGACGTACGAGGTGGAGAAGGGGCTGGGCGTGGCCCTGCCCATGGAGGCGCTGCTGAGCGGGCCCTCCCTGGCCGAGCTGGCGCGGCGGCTGTGGCAGGGCGCGCGCACGGACGTGCTGGCGCCGCGGACGGCGGAGGCTCGCGAACGGCCGCTGCCGCTGTCCTTCGCCCAGCAGCGGCTGTGGTTCCTGGATCAGCTCGAGCCGGGCAGCCCGCGCTACAACCTCCCCGCCGCCGTGCGGCTGGAGGGCACGCTGGATGCCGCGGCGCTCGAGCACTGCTTCACCGAGGTGGTGCGGCGCCACGAGGTGCTGCGCACCACCTTCCAGGCCGGGCAGGAGCAGCCCGTGCAGCACGTGCGGGCCGAGGGCACCGTGACGCTGGGACGGGTGGACCTGAGCGCCCTGCCCGCCCCGGAGCGCGAGGCCGAGCTGCTGCGCCTGGCGTACCAGGAGGCGCTGCGCCCCTTCGACCTCGCCCACGGCCCGCTGCTGCGCACCACGCTGCTGCGGCTGTCGGACAGCGAGCACGTGCTGGTGCTGTGCATGCACCACATCGTCTCCGACGGCGCGTCCATGGGCGTGCTGGTGCGCGAGGTGGCCGCCCTCTACGAGGCCTTCTCCCAGGGCCGGCCCTCGCCCCTGCCCGCGCTGCCCGTGCAGTACGCGGACTACACCGTCTGGCAGCGCCAGCGGCTCCAGGGCGAGGTGCTGGACACCCAGCTCGCGTACTGGAAGCGGCAGCTCGCCGGAGCGCCCGCCCAGCTCGAGCTGCCCACCGACAGGGCCCGTCCGCCCGTGCAGGACTCGCGCGGCGCCAGCCACCCGGTGCGGCTGTCGCGCGAGCAGTGGGAGCGGCTCCAGGCGCTCGCGCTGCGCGAGGGCGTCACGCCCTTCATGCTGCTGCTGGCCGCCTTCCAGACGCTGCTGCACCGCTACTCCGGCCAGGACGACATCAGCATCGGCTCGCCCATCGCCGGCCGCGGCCGCGCCAGCACGGAGGGCCTCATCGGCTTCTTCGTCAACAACCTGGTGCTGCGCACGCAACTGGGTGGCAACCCCTCCTTCCGCGAGCTGCTCGCGCGGGTGCGTGAGGTGACGCTGGGCGCCTATGCCCACCAGGAGGTGCCCTTCGAGAAGCTGGTGGAGACGCTGCAGCCCGTGCGCGACATGAGCCGCAGCCCCCTCTTCCAGGTGATGCTCATCCTCCATCCGGACCCGCTGCCGGGCTTCCGTCTGCCCGGCCTGGCGCTGCGTGGCGTGGAGCTGGAGAGCCACAGCGCCAAGTACGATTTCACCCTGCAGCTCGCGGAGTCGGAGCACGGACTCGCGGGCTCGCTGGAGTACGCCACCAGCCTGTACGACGCCGCCACCGCGGCCCGCCTGGTGGAGCACCTGGGCGTGTTGCTGGACGGGGTGCTCGCCCATCCCGAGGCGCCCCTGTCCGAGCTGCCCCTGCTGCCCGAGGCCGAGCGCCGCCAGGTGGTGGAGGTGTGGAACCGCGCCCTGCCCGCCCCCGTCGTGGACGTGGCCCTGCACCAGCTCTTCGAGCGCCAGGTGGAGCGCACCCCGGACGCCACCGTGCTCGTCGCGGGCACCCGGCGCCTCACCTACAGCGAGCTCGAGCAGCGCGCCAACCGGCTCGCCTGGCACCTGCGCTCGCTGGGCGTGGGCCCCGGTGTCCCCGTGGCCCTGTGCCTGGAGCGCACCGAGCTGCTCCCGGTGGCCCTCTTCGCCATCCTCAAGGCCGGCGGCGCGTACATGCCGCTGGACCCCACGTACCCCACCCAGCGGCTGGCCTTCACCCTCGAGGACTCGCGCAGCCCGCTGCTGCTCACCCAGCACTCGCTGGTGCCGCTGGCCCGCGAGCTCAACGCCCCCACCCTCGTGCTGCTCGACGAGCCCGGCGCCTTCGAGCAACACCCCACCACGCGCCCGCCCTGCCTCAACGGGACGGGGGACCTGGCCTACATCCTCTACACCTCCGGCTCCACCGGCCGCCCCAAGGGCGTGGCGCTCGAACACCGCAGCGCGGTGGCCTTCGTGCGCTGGGCGCTCGACACCTTCACCCCGGCGCAGCTCGCCGGCGTGCTGGCCTCCACCTCCGTCTGCTTCGACCTGTCCGTCTTCGAGCTGTTCGTGCCTCCCGCGTGCGGCGGCTGCGTCTACCTGGCCGACAATGCGCTGGCCCTGCCGTCGCTGCCCGCCGTCTCCGAGGTGACGCTCATCAACACCGTGCCCTCGGCCATGGCCGAGCTGGTGCGCCAGCGCGCCGTGCCCCACACGGTGCACACCGTCAACCTGTGCGGCGAGCCCCTCACCGCGCCCCTGGCCCAGGGCATCCACGCCGCCGCCGCGGTGAAGGTGCTCTACAACCTCTACGGCCCCACCGAGGACACCACCTACTCCACCTGGACGGCCATCTCTCCCGGCGAGACGGCGACGCCGCACATCGGCCGCCCGCTGCCCGGCACCCAGGCCTACGTGCTCGACGCGCGGCTGCGGCCGGTGCCCATCGGCGTGCCCGGAGAGCTGTACCTGGGCGGCCTGGGTCTGGCCCGTGGCTACTTCGGCCGCCCCGAGCTCACCGCCGAGCGCTTCGTGCCGGATGCGTTCTCCCCCACGCCGGGCGCGCGCCTCTACCGCACCGGTGACCGGGTGTACTGGCGCGCCGACGGCCAGCTCGAGTTCCTGGGCCGCATCGACTTCCAGGTGAAGCTGCGCGGCTTCCGCATCGAGCTGGGCGAGGTGGAGTCCGTGCTCCTCCAGCACCCCTCCGTGCGGTCCGTCGTGGCCATGGCACGCGAGGACGTGCCGGGTGACAAGCGCCTCGTGGTCTACGTGGTGCCCCAGGACGGGCAGGTGCTGGACGTGGCCGCCCTGCGCTCCTTCCTCAAGGAGAAGCTGCCCGAGTACATGGTGCCCTCGGCCTTCGTGCCGATGGCGGCCTTCCCGCAGACGCCCAACGGCAAGGTGGACCGCAAGCAACTGCCCGTGCCCGAGGGCTCCGGGCTCGCCCCGAGCCACGAGTACACGCCGCCGCGCACCGCCACCGAGGAGCTGCTGGCCACCCTCTGGGCCCAGGTGCTGCAAGTCCCCCGCGTGGGCCGCCAGGACGACTTCTTCTCCCTGGGTGGCCACTCGCTGCTGGCCACCCAGGTGGCCTCGCGCATCCGCTCCGCCTTCGGCGTGGAGCTCCCCCTGCGCGCCCTCTTCGAGGCCCCCACCCTCGAGGCACTCGCCACGCGCCTGGACGCCGCCCGCCAGGGACAGTCCTCCGGGCTGCCGGCCCCGCGCCGCATGGAGCGCTCGGGCCCGCCGCCCCTGTCGTTCGCCCAGCAGCGACTGTGGTTCCTCGACCAGCTCACCCCGGGCACCGCCACCTACAACATGCCCGCCGCCATGCGGCTGCAAGGGCCTTTGGACGCCTCCGCCCTCCAGCGGAGCTTCGATGAGCTGGTGCGCCGCCACGAGCCGCTGCGCACCACCTTCCGCTCCGAGGGGAGCCAGGCCGTCCAGGTCATCGCGCCCGCGGCCCCGCGGCCCCTCGCCGTGGTGGACCTGACGGAACTGCCCGAGGCGCAGCGCGAGGCCGAGGCCCTCCGCCTCGCCCGCGAGGAAGCGCGAACCGCCTTCGAGCTGTCCACCGGTCCGCTGCTGCGCACCACGCTGCTGCGGCTCTCCGGCGCCGAGCACGTGCTGCTGCTCAACATGCACCACTCCGTCTCCGACGGCTGGTCCCTGGGCGTGCTGGTGCGAGAGCTGGCGGCCCTCTACGAGGCCTTCCGCCAGGGCCAGGCCTCGCCCCTGCCCGAGCTGCCCCTGCAGTACGCGGACTACGCCCTCTGGCAGCGCGAGTGGCTCCAGGGCGAGGTGCTCGACGCGCAGCTCGCGTACTGGAAGCAGCAGCTCGCCGGGGCGTCCATGGCCCTGGAGCTGCCCGGCGACAGGCCCCGTCCCGCGGTGCTCTCCTCGCGCGGTGCCAGCGTCCCCGTGGTGTTGCCGCGGGAGCTGATGGAGTCCGTGAAGGTCCTCTGCCAGCGAGAGGGCGTCACGCCCTTCATGGTGCTGCTGGCCACCTTCCAGACGCTGCTCGCGCGCTACTCCGGCCAGGAGGACGTCAGCGTTGGCACCCCCATCGCCAACCGCCGCCATGCCGGGCTCGAGGGCCTCATCGGCTTCTTCGCCAACACGCTCGTGCTGCGCTCGCGCCTCTCCGCGGGCGGCTCCTTCCGCGCGCTACTGGCCCAGGTGCGCGAGACGACGCTCGGCGCCTACGAGCACCAGGACGTGCCCTTCGAGAAGCTGGTGGACGAGCTCCAGCCCGTGCGCGACTTGAGCCGCACCCCGCTCTTCCAGGTCATGTTCTCCCTGCAGGACGCGCTCGTTCCCACCCTGCGCGAGGCGGCACTGGCCCTGACGCCCCTCCCGGTGGACACCAGCGTGGCCAAGTTCGAGCTCACCCTGGACGTGGGATTCCTCGCCGACGGCGGGCTCGCTGGCGGACTGGCGTACAACACCGACCTGTTCGACGAGAGCACCGCCACGCGACTGGTCCAGCACCTGCGCGTGCTGCTGGAGGCCGTGGTGGCCCGGCCCGAGGCTCCGCTCGACAGCCTCTCGCTGCTCACCGCTGACGAGCGCCACCTGCTGCTCGGGGAGTGGAGTGGCGGCACGCCCTCCGGCCTCACCCATGATGTCCTCGTCCACGAGCTCGTGGCCGCGGTGGCCTCGCGCACCCCGGACGCGCTGGCCGTGGTGTGCGGCGCGCACTCGCTCACGTATGGCGAGCTGTCGCGCCAGTCCCGCCAGCTCGCCTTGCATCTGCGCTCGCTGGGCGTGGGCCCCGAGGTGCGCGTCGCCCTGTGCCTGGAGCGCTCCACCGAGCTGGTCGTGGCCCTGCTCGCCATCCTCGAGGCCGGCGGCGCCTACGTGCCGTTGGATCCGTCCTACCCGCGCGAGCGTCTGGCCCTGCTGCTGGAGGACTCGCGGCCGCGCGCCGTGGTGACCCGCGGCGCCCTGCTCGACCTCTTCCCGTCCGCCGCGTGCCCCGTCGTTTGCGTGGACACCCACGCCGAGGCCATCGCCGCGTGCGCCGCCGGGCCGCTCGCCTCCGCGCAGTCGCCCGACACCGCCGCCTACGTCATCTACACCTCCGGCTCCACCGGCCGGCCCAAGGGCGTGGTGGTCAGCCACCGCAACCTCGTGCACTCCACGCGGGCGCGCAACGCGCACTACGGCGCGCCGCCCTCGGCCTACCTGTTGCTGTCCTCCATCGCCTTCGACAGCTCCGTGGCGGGTGTCTTCTGGAGCCTGTGCGAGGGTGGCACCCTGGTGCTGCCCGAGGGGGACACGCAGCAGGACCTGCACGCCCTCACGGCGCTCATCGCCCGCGAGCGCGTCTCGCACCTGCTCACCGTGCCGTCCTTCTACCGGGTGCTGCTGGAGCAGGCCCGGCCCGGAGAGCTGGCCACGCTGCGCGCGGCCATCGTCGCCGGTGAGTCGTGCCCGGCCGAATTGGTGGAGCACCACCACGCCCTGCTGCCCGAGGCCGGGCTGCACAACGAGTACGGCCCCACCGAAGGCAGCGTGTGGACCACCGTGCACCGCTTCGCCGCCAGCGGCCCCACGTCCCGCGTGTCCATCGGCCGCCCCATCCGCGACGTCCGCGTGTACGTGCTGGACGAGGCGCTGCGGCCCGTGCCCGTGGGCGTGCCCGGCCAGCTCTACATCGGCGGCGCCGGCATCACCCGCGGCTACCTGGACGCGCCCGAGCTCACCGCCGAGCGCTTCATCCCGGACGTCTTCAGCGCCCGGCCCGGCCAGCGCCTCTACGCCACGGGCGACCGGGTGCGCTTCCTGGCGGATGGCTCGCTCGACTTCCTGGGCCGCATCGACTCCCAGGTGAAGCTGCGCGGCTTCCGCATCGAGCTGGGTGAAGTGGAGTCCGCCCTGCTGCGCCACCCCGCGGTGCGCGAGGCAGTGGCCGTGGTGCGCGAGGACGCTCCGGGCGACAAGCGCCTGGTGGCCTACGTCGTGGCGCGCGAGGGCCAGTCCATGGAGTCCTCCGCGCTGCGCTCCCTGCTGAAGGAGACGCTGCCCGAGTACATGGTGCCGTCGGCCTTCGTCCCCCTGGAGGCCCTGCCCCTCAACCCCAACGGCAAGCTGGACAGGAAGGCCCTGCCCGCTCCCGCCGCCACGCACCTGACCTCCGGCCGTGCCTTCGTGGCGCCGCGCAACGAGGTGGAGGAGCGTCTGGCCTCTATCTGGAGCGCCCTCCTCGGCGTGCCCCGCGTGGGCATCCACGACAACTTCTTCGAGCTGGGTGGCGACTCCATCATCAGCCTCCAGGTGGTGGCCCGCGCCCGTCAGGCCGGACTGCTCCTGTCCGCGAGGGAGCTCTTCCAGCACCAGACCATCGCCGGGCTCGCCCCGGTGGCGCGGACGGCCGCTCCCGTGGAGGCCGCCTCGCAGGGCCCCGTCTCCGGCCCCGTGCCCCTCACCCCCATCCAGCTCCACCTGCTGCACCACGACGCGGAGCACGCGCACCACTTCAACCAGTCCGTGCTGCTGCGGGCCCGCCAGCCCCTCCAGGCCCCGCTGCTGCGGCAGGCCCTCCAGGCCCTCGTCTCGCACCACGACGCGCTCCGCCTGCACCTGACGCGGCAGGGCGACACGTGGCACCAGGAGCACGCCGCCCCCGAGCAGCTCTCCGTGCCGCTGCACGTGCATGATTTCTCCGCGCTGCCCGCCCATGAGCGGCCCGCGGCCCTGAGGGACGAGGCCTCGCGCCTGCAGTCCTCCTTCCGTCTCTCCGAGGCGCCGCTGCTGCGCGCCGCCCTCTTCGTCTCCGGTGGGGGCGAGCCCCAGCAGCTCTTCCTCTGCCTCCACCACCTCGTCGTCGACGCCGTGTCCTGGCGCGTGCTGATGGAGGACCTCGAGTCCGTCTACCAGCAGCTTGCCCAGGGCCGGCCGGTGGCGCTGCCGCCCAAGAGCACCTCCTTCCAGGCGTGGGCGCGGCACCTGGAGTCCATCGCCCGCTCCGAGGCGCTCGCCGCCGAGGCGCCCCTGTGGATGGAGCCCTCTCAGCGGCAACTCCCCGGACTGCCGCTCGACACCTCCGGCACCAACACCCGCGCCTCCGAGCGCGCCGTCTCCGTCCAGCTCGAGCAGGACGAGACGCGCCTGCTGCTGCAGGAGACTCCCTCCGCCTGGCGTGCGCGCCTCGATGACGTCCTGCTGACGGCGCTCGCCCAGACGCTCGGCGAGTGGACCGGACACGCCGAGATGCTCGTGGACCTCGAGGGCCATGGCCGCCAGGAGCAGCTCGCCGAGGGCGTGGACCTCTCGCGCACCGTGGGTTGGTTCACCTCCGTGGCCCCCGTGCTGCTCCGGGTGCCCGCCCAGGGCACTCCGGGCGAGGGCCTGCGCTCCGTGCGCGACTCGCTGCGCCGCCTGCCCCACCACGGCATCGGCTTCGGGCTCCTGCGGTGGATGGGCCCGGATGCCATCGCCCGGCCCCTGCGCGCGCTGCCCGGCGCCCCCGTCCTCTTCAACTACCTGGGCCAGCTCGACACGTCCGCCGCCACCAGCGCCCTCTTCGTCCTCACCGATGAGGACACCGGCCCCCACGCCGCTCCCGCGGGCACGAGAGACCACCTGCTGGAGGTGATTGGCTCCGTGCTCGGCGGGCGCCTGCGCCTGGCCTTCCGCTACAGCGAGCACCTGCACCAGGCCGCCACCATCGAGCGGCTCGCGGGGCGCTTCCTCCATCACCTGCGCGCCCTCATCTCCTCGCGCCACTCCGAGGACGCCCGCCGCTTCACCCCGGGCGACTTCCCCCTGGCCCGCGTCGCGCCCTCCGCCCTCCAGTCGCTGCTGGCCGTCACCGGCCCGGAGCTCGAGGACCTCTACCCCGTCTCCCCGCTGCAGCACGGCCTGCTCTTCCACTGGATGCTGTCGCCCGGCTCCGACGCCTACCTGGAGCAGATGGCCTGGACGATGGAGGGACGGCTGGACCTGCAGGCCTTCCACGCGGCGTGGCAGGCCAGCCTGGATGGCCACCCCATCCTGCGCACCAGCTTCCACTGGGAGGGAATGGAGTCCCCCCTCCAGGCCGTGCATGCCCGCGCCACGCTGCCCTTCGAGACGCTCGACTGGCGTGGCGTGCCCGCCTCCGAGCAGCAGGCCCGCTTCCAGCAACTCCTCGAGGAGGACCGGCGGCGCGGGTTCGATCCGCGCCGGGCGCCCCTCATGCGCCTCACGGCCGTGCGCCTGGGCGAGCACACCCACCGCTTCCTCTGGAACCACCACCACCTGCTGCTGGATGGCTGGAGCCTCGGCCTCATCTTCCAGGACGTGCTGGCCCACTACGAGGCCGCCCTCTCCGGAGGCTCCGCCCGGCTCGACTCGCGCCCGCCCTTCCGCGACTACATCTCCTGGCTGAGCCGGCGCGAGGCCTCCGCCGACGAGAGCTTCTGGCGCTCCGCGCTCGCCGGCTTCACCGAGCCCACGCCCCTGCCGGGCGACACCCATGCCGCCCCTCCCGCGGGGCAGACGCCCGCGCTGCACTCCCACGAGCAGCAGCTCGGCGCCGAGGCCACCGCCGCGCTGATGGCCTTCTCGCGCCAGCACCAGGTCACCCTCAACACGCTGGTGCTCGCCGCGTGGGCCGTCGTCCTCTCGCGCTACAGCGGCGAGCGCGAGGTGCTCTTCGGCACCACCGTCTCCGGCCGTCCTCCCGAGCTGCCCGGCTCGGGCGCCATGGTGGGCGTCTTCATCAACTCGCTCCCCATCCGCGTCCGGCTGCCCTCGGATGCCTCGCCGCTGCTGCCCTGGCTCCAGTCCTTCCAGGAGCAGCTCGCCGAGCTGCGCCAGCACGACTTCGCCTCCCTGGTGGACATCCAGTCCTGGAGTCAGGTGCCCCGCGGCACCCAGCTCTTCGAGTCGCTGCTCGTCGTGGAGAACTTCCCCCTCGACGCGGCCCTGCTGAAGCACAAGGCCTCGCTGGACATCCGCGACGTGCTGACGCACGAGCGCGCCAACTACCCGCTCGCCCTCGCCGTCGTCCCCGGTGAGCGCCTGCGGCTGGGCCTCTCCCATGACGAGCCGCGCCTGCGCCGCGACGACATGCGGCGGCTGCTCGCGCACTGGCGCACCGCGCTCGAGGGACTGGTGGCCTACCCGCGCGAGACACTGGGTGCGCTCTCCCTGCTGTCCGACGCCGAGCGGCAGCAGATTCTGGGCGCGTGGAGCCGCACGCCGGGCAACCAGACAGAGCAGCTCGCCCACCACCTCTTCGAGGAGCAGGTGCGCCGCGCGCCCAACGCCCCCGCGGTGAGCGCCGGTTCCGAGACGCTCACCTACGGAGAGCTCAACGAGCGCGCCAACCAGCTCGCGCGCCACCTGCGCCGGGTGGGCGTGAGCCCCGAGGTGCGAGTCACCGTGTTCCTCGAGCGCTCCGTGGAGCGGGTGGTGGCCATGCTGGCCATCCTCAAGGCCGGCGGCGCCTGGCTGGCGTTGGACCCCACCCTGCCCGAGGAGCGCCTCGCGTACATCACCTCGGATGCGCTGACTCCGGTGCTCCTCACGCACTCGTCGCTGGAGCACCTGCTCGACAGGCGCGGCTACGTCTTCCTCATGGACGAGCACTGGGAGCGCGTGGAGCGCGAGTCCGACGAGGACCTGGACACCCACGTGGTGGGCAGCAACCTCGCCTACATCATCTACACCTCGGGCAGCACCGGCCGTCCCAAGGGCACGCTGCTCACCCACGGCGGCCTGGCCAACACCGCGCGGCAGGTGGCCGTGGCCCATGGCTACCGGCCCGACAGCCGGGTGCTCCAGTTCGCCAGCGTCGGCTTCGACGCCTCCGTGTGCGAGGTGTTCTCCACGCTGGTGGCCGGGGCGTGCCTGTGCATTGCGAGCCAGGAGCAGCTCATGCCTGGCGAGCCGCTGCGCTCGCTGCTGGAGGGGCAGTCCATCACCGCGGTGACGCTGACGCCGTCGGTGCTGGCGCAGTTGGAACCGGAGGGCCTCGCGAAGCTGGAGACCGTCATCTCCGCGGGCGAGGCGTGCACGCCGGAGCTGGCGCGGCGCTGGTCGTCCGGGCGGACGCTGCTCAACGCCTACGGCCCGACGGAAGTCACCATCTGCGCCACCGTGAGCGGGCCGGTGCGGCCCGAGCAGCTCGGCATTGGCCGGGCCCTGCCCAACGTGCAGGTGTACGTGCTGGACGCGTCGCTGCGGCCGGTGCCCGTGGGCGTGGCCGGCGAGCTGTACGTGGGCGGCGCGGGCGTGGCCCGTGGCTACCTGGGTCAGCCGGCGCTGACGGCGGAGCGCTTCGTCCCCCATCCCTTCAGCACGGAGCCAGGAGCCCGGCTCTACCGCACCGGAGACGAGGTGCGGTGGATGGCGGACGGGGAGCTGGAGTTCCTCGGCCGGCGCGACGAGCAGGTGAAGCTGCGCGGCTTCCGCATCGAGCTGGGCGAAATCGAGTCCGTGCTCTGCGAGCACCCGGCGGTGGCGCAGGCCGTGGTGGCGCTGCGCGAAGACGCGCCGGGTGACAAGCGGCTGGTGGCCTACGTGGTGCCGCGGTCCGGTGCGCAGGTGGAGCCGCAGACGCTGCGCGCCGCCCTGCTGTCGCGGCTGCCCGACTACATGGTGCCCGCGGCCTTCGTCCCCCTGGAGTCGCTGCCGCTGACGACGAGCGGCAAGGTGGACCGCAAGGCCCTGGCCGCCCTGGAGGGCGCACACACCGCGGCCTCCTCCGAGTACGTGGCCCCGCGCACGGACACCGAGCGGCGGCTGGCCGCCATCTGGAGCGAGCTGCTGGGCGTGGAGCAGGTGGGGCTGCACGACGAGTTCATGGCGCTCGGCGGCCACTCGCTGCTGGCCACCCAGGTCATGGCTCGCATCCGCGCCGGCTTCGGCGTGGAGCTGCCCCTGCGCACCCTCTTCGAGTCCGCCACCCTGGAGAAGCTGGCCGTGCAGCTCGAGGCCGCCGCCGCCACCGGCTCGCCGGGGCCACGGCTGCCCGCCCTCGAGCGCGCCTCGCGCGAGCAGCCGCTGCCGCTGTCCTTCGCCCAGCAGCGGCTGTGGTTCCTCGAGCAGCTCGAGCCCGGGCGCTCCACCTACAACATGCCCGCGGCCATCCGCGTGGAGGGCCCGCTCGACGTGTCGGCCCTCGAGCGCAGCCTCGCGGAGCTGGTGCGCCGCCATGAGGTGCTTCGCACCACCTACCGCACCCAGGGAAGCGAGGCCCACCAGGTCATCGGCGCGCCCACGGCCCGGGCCCTGAACCGGGTGGACCTCGGCGCGCTGCCCGCCGCCACGCGCGAGGCCGAGGCCCTGCGTCTGGCCCGCGAGGAGAGCGAGCGGCCCTTCGACCTGGCCACGGGTCCGCTGCTGCGCACCACCCTGCTGAAGCTGACGGACACCGAGCACCTGCTGGTGGTCGTCATGCACCACATCGTCTCGGACGGGTGGACTGTCACCGTGCTCATCCGCGAGATGAGCGCCCTGTACGCGGCCTTCGTCCAGGGTCAACCCTCGCCGCTGCCCGAGCTGCCGGTGCAGTACGCCGACTACGCGGTGTGGCAGCGCCAGTGGCTGGTGGGCGAGGAGCTGGAGCGCCAGCTCGCGTATTGGAAGCAGCAGCTCGCCGGCGCGCCGCCGGTGCTGGAGCTGCCCACCGACAGGCCCCGCCCCGCGGTCCAGACGTTCCGCGGCACCTCCCTCCCGCTGGCCTTCTCCCGTGAGCTGTCCACCGGGCTCAAGGCGCTCGCCCAGCGCGAGGGCGTCACCCCCTTCATGCTCGTGCTGACCGTGTTCCAGGTGCTGTTGCACCGCTACTCCGGCCAGGACGATGTCAGCGTCGGCTCGCCCATCGCCGGCCGCCGCCTCGCGGAGCTGGAGGGGCTCGCCGGCTTCTTCGTCAACTCGCTCGTCCTGCGCACCCGCATGGAGGGCAACCCCTCCTTCCGCGAGCTGCTGCGTCAGGTCCGTGAGTCGACGCTGGGCGCCTACGCCCACCAGGACATCCCCTTCGAGAAGCTGGTGGAGCACTTCCAGCCCGAGCGCAACCTCAGCCACAGCCCCCTCTTCCAGGTGTGGTTCGTGCTGGACGAGCCCCGGCTGGCGGACTTCCGCAGCGGGGACATGACGATGCGCGTGCTGGACCACGCCAGCAGCGTCGTCAAGTTCGACCTGGCGCTCTTCCTCACGGACTACCCCGAGGGGATTGGCGGCACCTTCGACTACAACACCGACCTCTTCGACGAGAGCACCCTGGTGCGCATGGTCAGGCACCTGAGGATGCTGCTGGAGGGCGTGGTGGCCTCGCTGGACACCCGCGTGTCCGAGCTGCCCATGCAGGCCGAGACCGAGCGCCAGCAGATGCTCGTCGAGTGGAACCAGGCCCGGCGCGAGCTGCCCGAGCCCGCGCTCGTCCACCGCCTCTTCGAGGAGCAGGTCCGCCGCACTCCCGACGCCCCCGCGGTGAGCTTCGGTGCCGAGACGCTCAGCTACGGCGAGCTCAACGCCCGCGCCAACCAGCTCGCGCGCCACCTGCGCCGGCTCGGCGTCGGCCCCGAGCTGCTCGTGGCCATCTGCCTGGAGCGCTCGCCCGAGCTCATCGTGGCCATGCTCGCCACCGTCAAGGCCGGCGGCGCCTGGCTGGCGCTGGACCCCACCCTGCCCGAGGAGCGCCTCGCGTACATCACCTCGGATGCCCTGTCCCCGGTGCTCCTCACCCACTCCTCGCTGGAGCACCTGCTCGACCGGCGCGGCTTCGTCTTCCTCATGGACGAGCACTGGGAGCGCGTGGAGCGCGAGTCCGAAGAGGACCTGGACACCACGCTCACCGCGGACAACCTCGCCTACGTCATCTACACCTCGGGCAGCACCGGCCGTCCCAAGGGCACGCTGCTGCAGCAGCGGGGCCTGACCAACACCGCCCTGCAGACCCTGGACTTCATGGACCTGGGGCCCGGCCGGCGGCTGCTCCAGTTCTTCTCCATCAGCTTCGATGCCTCGGTGTCGGAGGTCTTCCCCGCGCTGCTGTCCGGGGCGTGCCTCGTCATGGCCTCGCGCGAGGAGTTGATGCCCGGGGCCCCGCTGCTCGAGGTGCTGGAGAAGCAGTCCATCACCACGCTGAAGCTCACCCCGTCGGTGCTGGCGCAGCTCGAGCCCGAGAGCCTGAGCGGCGTCCAGACGCTCGTCTCCGCCGGAGAGGCGTGCACGCCCGAGCTGGTAGCGCGCTGGAAGCCGGGGCGGCGCTTCGTCAATGCCTATGGCCCCACGGAGACCACCGTATGCGCCGCCGTCAACACGGACGTGGACCCCCGGCGCGTCACCCTGGGCCGCCCCTTCCACAACGTGAAGGCGTACGTGCTGGACGCCGGCCTGCGGCCCGTCCCCGTGGGCGTGCCCGGCGAGCTCTACATCGGCGGCGTGGGCCTGGCCCGTGGCTACCACGGCCGCCCCGAGCTCACCGCCGAGCGCTTCGTGCCGCATCCCTTCTCCGCCGAGCCGGGGGCCCGCCTCTACCGCACGGGAGACAAGGTGCGTTGGCTGGCCCAGGGCGAGCTCGAGTATCTGGGCCGCGTCGACTTCCAGGTGAAGCTGCGCGGCTTCCGCATCGAGCCGGGTGAGGTGGAGTCCGTGCTCCTCCAGCACCCCCTGGTGCGTGAGGCCGTGGTGGTGGTGCGCGAGGACGTGCCCGGCCGCAAGCGGCTGGTGGCCTACGTGGTGGCGCGCGAGGGCCAGGAGGCCGACACCTCCGCCCTGCGCTCCGCCCTGGCGGGCAAGCTGCCCGAGTACATGGTGCCGGCCGCCATCGTCACGCTGGAGGCCCTGCCCCTCAACTCCAGCGGCAAGGTGGACAGGAAGGCCCTGCCCGCTCCGGAAACCACGGGCGGCGAGCGGCAGTCCACCCACGTCGCCCCTCGCGATGACGTCGAGCAGCGCCTGGCCGACATCTGGGCGCAGGTGCTCGGCATCCCGAGCGTGGGCGTGCACGACAACTTCTTCACCCTCGGCGGGGACTCCATCATCAGCCTCCAGGTGGTGGCCCGCGCCCGGCAGGCCGGCCTCGTGCTCGCCCCGAGAGACTTGTTCCAGCACCAGACGGTGGCCCAGCTCGCGCAGGTGGTGAAGACCGCCTCCGCGCCCGTGGGAGAGCAGGGCCCCATCACCGGCCCGGTGCCCCTCACCCCCATCCAGCGCCACCTGCTGCATCACGACGCGGAGCACGCCCACCACTTCAACCAGTCCGTGCTGCTGGCCACCCGCTCGCCGCTGGAGGCCTCGCGGCTGGAGGACACGCTGCGCCACCTGCTCGGCCACCACGACGCCCTGCGCCTGCGCCTGCGTCAGGTGGACGGCGAGTGGGTGCAGGACAACGTGGGGATGGAGGGCCTCTCCTTCCAGCTCCTCCAGGTGGACCTCTCCTCGCTCCCCGCCGACGCGCGCGCCGCGGCGCTCGAGGCCGAGGCCACCCGCCTCCAGGCCAGCTTCGTCCTGTCGGAGCCGCCCCTGCTGCGCGCCGCCCTCTTCCACCTCGGAGGGGGACAGCAGCGCCTGCTGCTCGCCGTCCACCACCTGTCCGTGGACGCCGTCTCCTGGCGCGTGCTGCTGGAGGACCTGGAGTCCACCTACTCCCAGTTGGAGCAGGGCCAGCCGGTGATGCTCCCGGCCCGGAGCACCTCCTTCCAGGCCTGGGCCCGCCGCCTGGAGTCCCATGCCCGCTCGCCGGCCCTGGAGGCCGAGGCGCCCCTCTGGCTGGACGAGGCCCGACAGCACGTGGCGCCCCTGCCTGCCGACGCCACCGGCCCCAATACCCGCGCCTCCGAGCAGTCCGTCTCCATCTCCCTGGAGACCGACGAGACGAAGCTGCTGCTGCAGGAGGTCCCCTCCGCATGGCGCGCGCACATCACCGAGGTGCTGCTGACGGCGCTCGCCCAGGCCCTGGCCGAGTGGACCGGACAGTCCCACGTCCTCGTCGACCTGGAGGGCCACGGCCGCGAGGAGCTCTCCCCGGACGTGGACCTCAGCCGCACCGTCGGCTGGTTCACCAGCCTGACGCCGGTGCTGCTGCCGGTGCTCTCCGGTGGCTCCACGGGAGACGGCCTGCGCGCCGTGCGTGACTCGCTGCGCCGCCTGCCCCACCACGGCCTCGGCGCCGGCCTGCTGCGGTGGATGGGGCCCGCCGAGACGGCCCGCCGGCTGCAAGCGCTCCCCGCCGCGCAGGTGGCCTTCAACTACCTCGGGCAGCTCGATGCCACCGTGGCCTCGAGCCGCTTCTTCTCTCTGGCGGACGAGCCCATTGGCCCCCTCACCGCGCCCTCCGGCACGCGCTTCCACCCGCTGGAGGTGAATGGCTCCGTGCTCGGCGGGTGCCTGCGCGTGTCCTTCGGCTACAGCACCCACCTGCACCAGGCCGCCACCATCGACCGGCTCGCGGGGCGCTTCCTCCACCACCTGCGAACCCTCATCTCCTCGCGCCACTCCGAGGACGCCCGCCGCTTCACCCCGAGCGACTTCCCCCTGGCACCGCTCACCCAGCCGGCGCTGGACGCGCTGCTTCAGCGGACCGGGCCGGACGTCCAGGACATCTACCCGCTCTCCCCCATGCAGCAGGGCATGCTCTTCCACGCGCTGCTGGCCCCCGAGTCGGGCGCGTACTTCGAGCAGCTCTCGTGGACGGTGCGCGGCGGCCTGGACCTGAAGGCCTTCCTCCAGGCGTGGGAGACGTGCCTCGGGCGCCACCCCATCCTCCGCTCCTCCTTCCACTGGGAGGCGCTGGAGACGCCGCTCCAGGTGGTGCACCCGCACGCGGCGCTGCCCTTCGAGCTGCTGGACTGGCGCGAGCTGACGGCGTCCGCGCAGCAGGCCCGCTTCGAGCAACTGCTGGGCGACGAGAAGCAGCGCGGCTTCGACCTGAACCGCGCTCCGCTCACGCGCCTGACGGCGGCGCGGCTGGCCGGGGACACCTGGCGCTTCCTCTGGAGCCACCACCACCTGCTGGTGGACGGCTGGAGCCTCGGCGTGCTCATCGGCGAGGTGTTCTCCCTCTACGACACGCTGCGCGCTGGCGGCTCGCCCCCGCCCGTGTCCCCGCCGCCCTTCCGCGACTACATCGCCTGGCTGCAGCGGCGCGACACCCAGGCGGACACGTCCTGGTGGCGCTCGTACCTGGAGGGCTTCTCCGCTCCCACGCCGCTGCCCGCCGACACGCGCGCCGCGCCGCTCGCGGGACAGCCCCCCACCCCGCACACGCTGGAGCTGGACCTGTCCCCCGAGGCCACCACGGCGCTCCAGGCCTTCGCCCGCCAGCACCAGCTCACCTCGCACACGCTCGCCCTGGCCGCCTGGGCCCTCGTCCTGTCGCGCTACAGCGGCGAGCAGGACGTGCTCTTCGGCAACACCGTCGCCGGCAGGCCCGCGGAGCTTCCCGGCGCCGAGTCCATGGTGGGCCTCTTCATCAACTCGCTGCCCACCCGCGTGCGGATTCCTTCCGCCACCGCGCCCCTGCTGCCCTGGCTCCAGGCACTGCAGGCCACCCAGCTCGAGCAGCGCCAGTACGAGCACACCCCGCTCGTCCACATCCAGTCCGCCAGCACCCTGCCCCGCGGCACGCCGCTCTTCGAGTCGCTCGTCGTCTTCGAGAACTACCCGCTCGACACCTCCGTGCTGTCCACCCCCTCGCTGAAGGTGGAGGACGTGCAGGGCTTCGAGGCCACCAACTACCCACTCACGCTGTCCGTGCTCCCGGGCGCGGCGCTGCGCCTGCGCGCCGTCTACGAGTCGCCCCGCTTCGAGCGCGGCGGCATGGAGCGGGTGCTGGGCCACTGGCGCAGGGCGCTCGAGGGACTGGCGGCCTCCGGCACCCGGTGCCTGGAAGACGTCACCCTGCACTCCGAGGCCGAGCGCCGCCAGGTGGTGGTGGAGTGGAACCAGACGCGCACCGACTTCCCGGGCGAGTCCTGCATCCACCACCTCTTCGAGCAGCAGGTGGCCCTGCGCCCCGAGGCCATCGCCCTGGAGTTCGGTGAGCAGCGCCTCACCTACCGGGAGCTGGACGCCCGCGCCAACCAGCTCGCGCACCTGCTGCGCGCGCACGGCGTCGGGCCGGATGACCTCGTCGCTCTCTGCCTGGAGCGCTCCGTGGAGCTCATCGTCTCGCTCCTCGCCATCCTCAAGGCGGGCGGGGCCTACCTGCCGCTGGACGCCTCCTACCCGGCGGAGCGCCTGGCCTTCATGCTGGAAGATGCGCCTCCCCGGCTGCTGCTCACCTCGCGCGCGCTGAGCACCCAGCTCCCCGTCTCCGCGCAGCTCCCAGGCCTGCTGGTGGAGGAGCTGGCGCTGGCGGGCCAGCCCACCACGGCACCGGACTCGGGCGTCGGCTCGCGCAACCTGGCCTACGTGGACTTCACCTCGGGCAGCACCGGCCGGCCCAAGGGCGTCGCCATCGAGCACCGCTCCGTCATGCGGCTGTTCCACGGCAGCCACTACGCCCACCTGGGCCCCGAGGAGACGTTCCTCCTCATCGCCCCCATCTCCTTCGACGCCTCCACGCTCGAGGTGTGGGGTCCGCTGCTCTTCGGCGGACGCCTCGTCGTCTTCCCGCCCCAGTCCCCGAGCGACCTGGAGCTGCTCACCCAGGTGCTCACACGGCACCGGGTGACGACGCTCCACCTCACCGCGGGCCTCTTCTCGCAGATGGTGGACCTGAAGCTGGAGGGCCTGAAGGGCGTGCGCCAGTTGCTCACCGGCGGCGACGTCGTCTCCGCGCCGCATGTGCGCCGGGTGATGGAGGAGCTGCGCATCCCCATCACCGCCTGCTACGGCCCCACCGAGAGCACGCTTTTCACCTCCTGCCACCGGATGACGCGGCCCGAGCAGGTGGGAAGCGCCGTGCCCATCGGCTCGCCCATCGCCAACACCCGGGTGTACCTGCTGGACGCCGCCTGCCAGCCGGTGCCCGTGGGCGTGCCCGGGGAGCTGTACATCGGCGGCGAGGGCCTGGCGCGCGGCTACCTGTCGCGTCCGGACCTCACGGCCGAGCGCTTCGTCCCCGATTCGTTCTCCAGCGAGCCCGGCGCCCGCCTCTATCGCACCGGAGACCTGGCGCGCTGGAGGCAGGACGGGGTGCTGGAGTTCCTCGGCCGCCTGGACAACCAGGTGAAGGTGCGCGGCTTCCGCATCGAGCTGGCCGAGGTGGAAGCGACGCTGCTGCGCCACGCCTCGGTGCGCGAGGCCGTGGCGGTGGTGCGCGAGGACGCGCCCGGCGACAAGCGCCTGGTGGTCTACGCCGTGCCGGCTCCCGGCCAGCGGCTCGACATCGCCGCGCTGCGCGCCTTCCTGCAGGGCCACCTGCCCGAATACATGGTGCCCTCGGCGCTCGTGGAGCTGGAGGCCCTCCCGCTCACGGCCAACGCCAAGGTGGACAGGAAGGCCCTCCCCGCTCCGGAGGGCTCGCGCTCGCAGGCGGCCACGTACGTCGCCCCGCGCGACGAGATGGAGCAGGAGGTCGCCCGACTCTGGAGCGAGGTGCTCGGGGTGGAGCGCGTGGGCGTCCACGACGACTTCCTGTCGCTGGGCGGCCACTCGCTGCTGGCCACGCGGCTCGTCTCGCGCGTGCGGCAGGCCTTCCAGGTGGAGCTGCCCCTCAAGGACTTCTTCGCGGCGCCCACCGTGGAGAAGCTCTCCCTGCGCCTGCTCGAGGCCATGGCCCAGGTCCCGGGCGACGAGCTGGCCACGATGATGGCCGAGCTCGAGAAGATGGACGGCGACGAGGTCCAACAGCTCCTGGCCTCGGAGCCGTCCGACACCGGCAAGGCGGAGTCCCAGGAATGACGATGAATGCTCCGAAGAAAGCCGTGCTGCCGCCCGGCCACCATGGCCACTGGCTGCTGCGCCTCAACGAGCAGGTGAAGGACCCCCTCGGCGCGCTCGTGCGCACCCAGCAGAAGTACGGGGACATCGCCTACTTCAACACGCAGCAGGGCCCGCTCTACATGCTGGCCCACCCGGACCATGTGCAGCGCGTGCTCGCGGACAACGCGCGCAACTACCCCGCGCCGGAGAAGCGGCCCAGCCGGCTGATGGGCAATGGCATCTTCCAGAGCAGCGGCGCCGTCTGGCTCCGCCAGCGCCGAATGGTGCAGCCCGCCTTCCATCGCTCGCGGCTGGCCCGCATGGTGGAGGACATGGTGCTGAGCACCGAGGCCCTGGCCGAGCGCTGGGAACAGCCCGCCCGGACCGGCGAGCCCGTGGAGCTGCTGGAGCAGATGCGCCTGTTGGTGCCCACCCTGCTCGGCGCCTCGCTGTTCTCGCGCGGTGTGTACGAGCGCGATGCAGGGCTCCAGGCGAGCGTGGCGTTCCTCTCCCACAAGTCGCATGCCAAGGCCCGCGACTCGCTCTGGAAGCTCGTGCTGCGGCGGCTGGGGTATCCCCGCTCGCGGCGCCAGCAGTTCGACGCCGCCACGGATGCACTCAACGCCTCGCTCCATGGCCTCATCGCCGAGCGCCGCAAGGCCCCCTCCGCCGGGGACGACATCCTGGGCATGCTGATCGAGGCCCGGGACACGCAGGGCGAGCCCATGACGGACACCGAGGTCCGCGACGAGCTGGTGTCCCTGCTCGTCGGCGGCCACGAGGCCACGTCGGTGGCGCTCACCTGGACCTGGTACACGCTGATGAGCCACCCGGAGGTGGAGCAGCGCGTGCGTGAGGAGCTGGCCTCGGTGCTGGGGGGACGTCCCTCGGCCGACGGCGAGCAACTCCAGGCCCTGCGCTACACGCGCGCGGTGGTGGAGGAGACGTTGCGCCTGTACCCGCCCGCCTGGCAGCTCATGCGCCGCGCGCAGGAGGACGACGAGATTGCCGGCTTCACCGTCCGCGCCGGCAGCCTGGTGCTCATCCCCACGTGGCTGCTGCACCGCCACGCCTCGTTCTGGAAGGACCCCGAGCGGTTCGACCCCGAGCGCTTCCTCCCCGAGCAGAAGGAGCAGCGACACCGCCATGCCTGGATGCCGTTCGGCGGCGGCCAGCGGATGTGCGTCGGCAATGGCTACACGCTGACGCTCATCGTGGCGGTGCTCGCCACGCTGCTGCCGCGCTTCCAGGTCCGCCTCGTCCCGGGCCATCCCGTCACGCCCGTGGCCAGCAACACCTACCGTCCCCGTTTCGGCCTCAAGGCCACCCTCCATCCAGCGCCCTCCGTGGCGCGTGACTCCTCTCCGAGCCCGAAGGCCGTCTCGTCATGAGCGACAGCGACATCCTCAAGCGTCTGGCAAGTCTTCCCCCCGAGAAGCGCAACCTGCTCCTCAAGCAGCTCCGCGCCAGGCAGCAGAGCACCCCGCAGACGGCGTCCGCGCTCCCGTCCCTCGCGCCCCAGCCCCGCGGGGACGGCCCCCTGCCGCTGTCCTTCGCCCAGCAGCGCCTGTGGTTCCTCGAGCAGCTCGAGCCCGGTACCGCGCTCTACAACCTGCCCTCGGCCCTGCGCCTGGAGGGCCCGCTGGACACCGGAGCGCTGGAGCGCGCCTTCACGGAGTTGGTGCGCCGCCACGAGTCCCTGCGCACCACCTTCCAGGCCCACCAGGAGACGCCCACCCAGACTGTCTCTTCCCCCACCCCCGTCACCCTGACGCGCGTGGACCTGAGCGCGCTGCCCGCCGCGGAGCGCGAGGCCGAAGCCCTCCGGCTCTTCAAGGAGGAGGTGCTCCGGCCCTTCGAGCTCTCCCAGGGTCCGCTGCTGCGCACCACGCTGCTGCGGCTCTCCGCCACCGAGCACGTGCTGGTGCTCGTCATGCACCACATCATCTCCGATGGCTGGTCCATGAACGTGCTGGTGCAGGAGATGGCCGCCCTCTACGCCGCCTTCTCCCAGGGCAAGCCCTCCCCCCTGCCCGCGCTGCCCGTGCAGTACGCGGACTACACCCTCTGGCAGCGCCAGTGGTTGCAGGGCGATGAGCTGGCGCGGCAGCTCTCCTGGTGGAAGCAGCAGCTCGAGGGAATGCCGGGCCTGCTGGAGCTGCCCACCGACCGCCCCCGTCCGCCGACGCGGGCGTTCCGCGGCGCCAGCGTCTCCTTCGAGCTGCCCCGGGAGCTGTCCGAGTCGGTCCAGGCGCTCTGCCAGCGCGAGGGCGTCACCCCGTACATGCTCCTGCTGGCCGCCTGGCAGGTGCTGCTGCACCGCACCTCCGGCCAGGATGACCTGGCCGTCGGCTCGCCCATCGCCGGCCGCCGCTTCGTCGAAGCGGAGGGCCTCATCGGCTTCTTCGTCAACACCCTGGTGCTGCGCGCGCGCCTCTCCGCCGGGCTCACCTTCCGCGAGCTGCTGGCCCGGGTGCGCACCACCGTCCTGGAAGCCCAGACGCACCAGGACCTGCCCTTCGAGAAGCTGGTGGAGGAGCTCCACCCGGAGCGGGACCTCAGCCACAGCCCGCTCTTCCAGGTGTGGTTCGTGTTGGACCAACCCCAGCCCCGTTCCATGGGGACCCAGGGCCTGACGCTGCGCCCGCTGGCGGCCGACAGCCACGTGGCGAAGTTCGACCTGGCCCTGTCCATGGTGCAGAGCCCGGAGGCGCTGCTCGGCAGCCTGGAATACAACGTCGACCTGTTCGACGAGAGCACCGCGTCCCGGCTGGTGGGCAACCTGCGCGTGCTGCTGGAGGGCATCTGCGCCCGCCCCGAAGCCCCTCTGTCCGCGCTGCCGCTGCTCACCCCGACCGAGCGCCAGCGGCTGCTCGCGGCGGGAAGCCCGGCCCCGCGAGAGCTGCCCCGGCCCACCCAGGTGCACCGCCTCTTCGAGGCCCAGGTGCGCCGCACCCCCGACGCCGTGGCCCTGCGCTTCGGCGCTGAGACGCTCACGTATGGCGAGCTCAACACCCGCGCCAACCAGCTCGCCCGCCACCTGCGCCGGCTCGGCGTCGGCCCCGAGGTGCTCGTCGCCATCTGCCTGGAGCGCTCGCCCGAGCTCATCGTGGCCATGCTCGCCACCCTCAAGGCTGGCGGCGCCTGGCTGCCCCTGGACCCCGGCCTTCCTCCCGACCGCCTGGAGCTCATCACCTCGGACGCCTTCGCCCCGGTAACGCTCACCGACTCGGAGCGTGAGGTGCTGCTGGAGCGGCGGGGTGCCTTCATCCTCCTGGACGAGCAGTGGGCGCGCGTGGAGCGCGAGTCCACCGAGGACCTGGAGGCCTGGGGCGACGAGAGCCAGCTCGCCTACGTCATCTACACCTCGGGCAGCACCGGCCGCCCCAAGGGCACCCTGCTGCACCACCGCGGCCTGGCCAACACGGCGCTGCAGACGATTGACGCCATGGGCCTTGGCCCCGGCAGCCGTGTCCTGCAGTTCTTCTCCGCGGCCTTCGACGCCTCGGTGTGGGAAATCTTCCCGCCCCTGCTCGCCGGAGCGGAGCTGTGCCTCGCCCCCCGCGAGGAGCTGATGCCGGGCACGCCGCTGGTGAAGGTGCTGCGCGAGCAGGCCATCACCGCCGCCACCCTCACACCCTCGGTGCTGGCCCAGCTGGAGCCGGAAGGGTTGGAGACACTGAAGACGGTGGTGTCCGCGGGTGAGGCCTGCACGCCGGAGCTGGTGGCGCGCTGGCAGCCGGGCCGGCGCTTCATCAACGCCTATGGCCCCACGGAGACCACCATCTGCGCCACGCTGACAGACGCGGTGGACGCGCGGCGCATCACCATCGGCCGCCCCTTCCACAACGTGCGGGTGGCCGTGCTGGACGCGCACCTGCGGCCGGTGCCGGTGGGTGTGGCGGGCGAGCTGTGCGTCGGAGGCGTGGGTGTGGCCCGCGGCTACCTGGGCCGCCCCGAGCTCACCGCCGAGCGCTTCGTGCCGGACGCCGACGGCGCGCCGGGAGCCCGCCTCTACCGCACCGGTGACAAGGTGCGCTGGCTCGCCGACGGCCAAATCGAGTACCTGGGCCGCGCCGACTTCCAGGTGAAGGTGCGTGGCTACCGCATCGAACCCGGTGAAGTGGAGGCCGTGCTGCTGGGACACCCGGCCGTGCGCGAGGCGGTGGTGGTGGCGCGCGAGGGCGCGTCCGGCAACAAGCGGCTCGTCGCCTATGGGGTGGTGCGCGAGGGCCAGACGGCCGACGCCACCGCGCTGCGCACCTGGCTCAAGGGGAAGCTGCCCGAGTACATGGTGCCCTCGGCCTTCGTCCCCCTGGAGGCCCTGCCCCTCACCTCCAGCGGAAAGGTGGACCGCGACGCCCTGCCGGAGCCCGGCTCGGAGCACCAGCCCGCGAGCACGAGCCAGGTGGCCCCGCGCACGCCCCTGGAGACGGACCTGGCCGCCATGTGGGCGGAGCTGTTGGAGGTCGAGCGGGTGGGCGTGCACGACAACTTCTTCGAGCTGGGTGGCCACTCGCTGCTGGCCACCCAGGTGGCCTCGCGCATCCGCGCCACCTTCGGCGTGGAGCTGCCCCTGCGCACCCTCTTCGAGGCCCCCACCCTGGAGGCGCTCGCCGCCCGGGTCGAGGCCGCGCAAGGCAACGCCGCTTCCTCCACCCGCGTCCCGGCTCCCAGGCGCGCGGAGCGGACGGGCTCGATTCCCCTCTCCTTCGCCCAGCAGCGCCTGTGGTTCCTGGACCAGCTCGAGCCCGGTACCGCCTACTACAACATCCCCGCGGGGCTGCGCCTGGAGGGAGCGCTCGACGTCGGGGCGCTGCAGCGCGCCTTCGACGAGCTGTTGCGCCGCCACGAGTCGCTGCGCACCACCTTCCACGCCGAGCAGGGCGAGCCGTCCAGGTCATCTCCCCCGCCCCCGTGATGCCGCTGGCGGTGGTGGACCTGTGCGACGTGCCCGCGTCGGAGCGCGGGGCCGAGGCGCGGCGCGTGGCCACCCAGGAGGCACGGCGGCCCTTCAACCTGTCCACCGGCCCGCTGCTGCGCGCCACCGTGCTGCGGCTCGAGGAGCAGCGGCACTCGTTGCTGCTCACCATGCACCACATCATCTCGGATGGTTGGTCCATGGGCGTGCTGGTGCGGGAGATGGCGGCCCTCTACGAGGCCTTCCGCCAGGACCGGCCCTCGCCGCTGCCGGAGCTCGGCATGCAGTACGCGGACTACGCCATCTGGCAGCGACAGTGGCTGCGCGGCGAGGTGCTGGAGGCGCGGCTGGAGTGGTGGCGCAAGCAGCTCGAGGACGCCCCTTCCGTGCTGGAGCTGCCCACGGACAGGCCCCGGCCGGCCGTGCGCACCTACCGCGGCGCCACCCACCTGTCGCTGCTGCCCGCGCCCCTGGCCGAAGCGCTGGAGTCGCTCTCCCAGCGCGAGGGCGCCACGCTCTTCATGACGCTGATGGCCGCCTTCCAGGCGCTGCTGCACCGCTACAGCGGGCAGACGGACATCGTGGTGGGCACGGACGTGGCCAACCGGGACCACGCGGAGACGGAGTCCCTCATCGGCTTCTTCGTCAACCAGCTCGTCATGCGCCTGCGCCTGGGGGGCAACCCCACCTTCCGCCAGCTCCTGGCGCAGGCGCGGCAGGTGTCGCTGGACGCCTACGCGCAGCAGGACCTGCCCTTCGAGGACCTGGTGCGGGCGCTCAACCCCGAGCGCAGCATGGCGCACGCGCCGCTCTTCCAGGTGAAGCTGGTGCTGCAGAACACCACCCGCTCCGTGGTGGAGCTGCCCGGGCTGCGGATGGAGTCGGACGCGGTGGACCCCGCCACCGCGAAGCTGGACCTGACGGTGCTGGTGAGCCCCTCCCCCGAGGGGCTGTACTGCGCGTGGATGTACAGCATGGACCTCTTCGACGCTCCGACGATGGAGCGCATGGCGCTGCACTTTCAGCGGGTGCTGGAGGCGGTGGTGGCCACGGGCGGTGAGCAGCGGCTCTCCACGCTGCCGCTGCTGTCGGAGTCGGAGCGCCACCGTCAGCTGGTGGCGTGGAATGAGACGGCGGCGCCCTACCCGTCGCGCTGCTTCCACGAGCTGTTCGCGGAGCAGGCGGCGCGCGTGCCGGAGGCGGTGGCGGTGGTGGCCGCGGACGGACAGCTCACCTACGGTGAGCTGGACCGCAAGGCCAACCAGCTCGCGCACTACCTGCAGGCCCTGGGGGTGATGCCCGAGACTCGGGTGGGCCTGTTCGTCGAGCGCTCGGTGCATGCGCTGGTGGGCCTGCTGGGCATCCTCAAGGCGGGCGGCGCCTACGTGGCGTTGGACCCGTCCCAGACGCATGCCCGGGAGCGGATGCGGCACGTGCTGAGCGACGCGAAGGCGCAGCTCATCGTGACCCAGGAGTCGCTCATGGACGAGCTGCCCGCGCAGGGCGGGTTCCTCGTCAGCCTGGACGCGGACGACGGCATGCTGGAGGCGCAGCCGGAGGAGGCTCCGTCCAGCCGCGTGGGGCCGGGCAACCTCGCCTACGTCCTCTACACCTCGGGCAGTACGGGACAGCCCAAGGGCGTGTGCATCGAGCACCGGCACCTGGCCTGCTACGTGGAGGGCGTCACCCGCCGGCTGGAGCTGGCGCCGCAGGCCAGCTTCGCCTCGGTGTCCACGCTGGCGGCGGACCTGGGGCACACCGCCATCTTCCCCACGCTGAGCTCGGGAGGCGCGCTGCACCTGGTGGACAAGGACACGGCGGCGGACCCGGGGCGGATGCGGGACTACGGCGCGCGGCACGCGGTGGACGGCCTGAAGATCGTCCCCACGCACCTGGGCGCGCTGCTGTCGGCACCGGGGGCGGAGAAGCTGCTGCCGCGCCAGCGGCTGGTGCTGGGAGGAGACATTTCGGACTGGGCGCTGGTGGAGCAGGTGCATGCGCTGTCGCCCACGTGCGAGGTGTTCAACCACTACGGCCCCACGGAGACGACGGTGGGTGTGTTGTGCGGCCGGGTGGAGCGTGGGGTGCGCGCGCCTGGCGCGCAGTCGGTGCCGCTGGGCCGGCCGCTGGGCAACGTGCGGGTGTACGTGCTCGACGGGGACGGACAGCCGGTACCGGTGGGCGTGCCGGGCGAGCTCTACATTGGCGGCGCCAGCGTGGCCCGCGGCTACCTGGGCCGGACGGACCTGACGGCGGAGCGCTTCGTCCCGGACGCCTTCAGCCCGGAGCCGGGCGCGAGGCTGTACCGCTCGGGAGACAAGGTGCGCTGGCTGGAGGATGGGCGCATCGAGTTCCTGGGCCGGGTGGACCACCAGCTGAAGATTCGCGGGTACCGCGTGGAGCTGGGCGAGGTGGAGGCGGCCCTGGGAGCCCACCCCTCGGTGCGCGAGTGCGTGGTGGTGGCGCGCGAGGAGCAGCCGGGCGACAAGCGGCTGGTGGCGTACGCGGTGGCCCGGGAGGGGCAGGCGCTGGAGGAACCGGTGCTGGCCCGCTTCCTGGAGAAGCGGCTGCCGGAGTACATGATGCCCTCCGTCTTCGTGGTGCTCAACGCGCTGCCGCTCACCTCCAACGGCAAGGTGGACCGCAAGGCGCTGCCCGCTCCCGTGCGGGTCCGGGAGGGCGCGGACCACGTGGCGCCGCGCACCGCCACCGAGCTGCGGCTGGCCGCCATCTGGGAGGAGCTGCTGAAGGTGCCGCGCGTGGGCGCTCGGGATGACTTCTTCGACCTGGGAGGCCACTCGCTGATGGCCACGCAGGTGGTGGCGCGCGTCCACGGCACCTTCGGCGTGGAGCTGGCCGTCATCGACCTCTTCGAGGCGCCCACCCTGGAGGCGCTGGCGGCACGCATCGACGCGGGTGCACCCTCGCAGTCGGCCCTGGTGCCGCTGCGGCGCGGGGGCCCCCGAACGCCCTTCTTCTGCGTGCACCCGGTGGGCGGTGGCGTGCTGGCCTACCTCGAGCTGTCGAGGCGGATGCATCCGGAGCAGCCCTTCTACGGCCTGCAGTCCCCCACGGGGCAGGAGTCGCACGACACGCTGGAGGCGATGGCCACCCGCTACGTGGACGCCATCCAGGAGGTGCAACCCCACGGGCCGTACCTGCTGGGCGGCTGGTCCATGGGCGGACGCGTGGCCTACGAGATGGCCCGCCAGCTCCAGCAGCGCGGAGAGACGGTGGCGCTGCTGGCCATCATCGACGCCCGGAGCCACGAGGACGGGCAGAGGCTGGAGGGAGCGGAGGCCCTCGCCCGGGAGGTGTTCCTGTTCGCCGACCACCTGTCGCGCCTGTCCGGACTGAACCCCGAGGCCGCCGGGCTGCTGGGGCAGGTGGACGCGGAGGAGCTGAAGGCACTCCTGGAGGACACGCCGGGAGCGGGGGCGGACCTGCCGCCGCAAGCGCTCTCCGAGCTGCGCGCGCTGTGGCGGGTCTTCTCCCTCAACCTGCGCGCCTCACACGCGTACCTGCCCGGGCCCTACCCGGGCCCGCTCGTCCTGCTGCGCGCGGCGGAGGGGCCGCGGGAGGGCCTGGCGGAGGACCTGGGCTGGGGCGCCCTGGCCTCGAAGGTGGAGGTGCACGAGGTGCCCGGAGACCACTTCAGTCTCATCGCCCCACCCCATGTGGAGCAGGTGGCGGAGCGGCTGCGGGAGTTGTTGGAGCGAGCGCGAGAGGGGAACACCTCCTCCGCGTCCAGTGCGGCTTGAGCAAGGGGAACCCATGACTCTCATCCAGTTCTTCTTGCGTGTTTCGAAGCGCAGCCTCGTGCTGCCAGTCCTGTGCGGCGTGCTCTCCGGCGCCGCCAGCGCGGGGCTCATCTCCCTCATCAACTCCCTGCTGGAGCGCTCCGTCCCCGCCACCGCCGCCACGGCCCTGCGCTTCGTCGGCATCGGGCTGGTGGCGCTGGTCGCCCGGGTCGCCTCGCAGCTCTTCCTGAACAATCTCCAGCAGGAAATGCTCCAGAAGATGCGCATGCAGCTTGCCCATCAAATCATCTCCACCCCGCTCCGGCGGCTGGAGGAGTTCGGAGGACATCGGCTGCTCGCGGTGCTGACGGATGACGTGAACACCATCAGCAACAGCCTGCTGTGCATCCCCCACATCCTCATCAACTCCGCCATCCTCGTCGGCTGCCTGCTGTACCTGGCCTGGCTGTCGCCGACCGTCCTGCTGGGGCTGCTCGCCTTCATGGCGGTGGGCTTCGTGTCGTACCGGCTGCCCATGTCACGGGCGCTCAAATACATCCGCGCCTCCCGGGACAAGCAGGACGGGCTGTACAAGCTCTTCGAGGCCATCATCCACGGCATCAAGGAGCTCAAGCTGCACCCGGGCCGGCGCGAGGCCTTCCTGGACAAGAACCTCACGGGGCTCACCAGCGAGCTGCGGCGGCTCAACGTCCTGGGCTTCAGCCTCTTCTCCGCCGCGAGCAGCTGGGGGATGTTCCTGTTCTTCGCCTTCATCGGGCTGATGCTCTTCGTCCTTCCCAATTACGGGGAGCAGGGCGGCGCGGGTCTGCTGGTGAGCTACACCCTCACCGTGCTGTACCTGCAACAGCCCCTGGATGCACTCATGACCAACATCCCCTTCCTGAGCCGCGGCCAGGTGGCCCTGCGCAAGGTGGAGCAGCTCTCCGGCCTGGTCGAGGGCCTGTCGGAGTCCGCTCGCGCCCTCCCCGCGCCGAGGGCCTCCTTCACCCGCCTGGAGCTGCGCGGCGTCACCCACTCGTACCACCGGGAGCGCGAGGACAGCAGCTTCACCCTGGGGCCCATCTCCCTGACGTTGGAGAAGGGCGAGCTCGTCTTCCTGGTGGGAGGCAATGGCAGCGGCAAGACGACGCTCGCCAAGCTGGTCACCGGGCTCTACTCACCGGAGTCCGGCGAGGTTCGGCTCGATGGTGTCCCCATCACGGTGGACAACCGTGAGGAGCACCGCCAGTGCTTCTCGACGGTGTTCTCCGACTACTACCTCTTCGACTCCCTGCTGGGACTCGCGCCCGCCGGCCTGGTCCCCAGGGCCCGGCAGTACCTCGAGCGGCTCCACCTGAACCACAAGGTGCAGCTCGGCGACGACGGCTCCCTCTCCACCACCGAGCTGTCCCAGGGCCAGCGCAAGCGACTGGCGCTGCTCACCGCCTGGCTGGAGGACCGCCCCATCTACGTCTTCGACGAGTGGGGCGCGGACCAGGACCCCATCTTCAAGACGGTCTTCTACGAAGAGCTCCTTCCCGAGATGAAACGCGCGGGCAAGACGGTGCTGGTCATCAGCCATGACGACCGCTACTTCCACGTCGCGGACCGGCTCCTGCACCTCGACTCCGGCAAGCTGCGGCCCCAGACGGAGCCGGCTCCCGCGGGAGCACGGCAGCTCGCGTCGTGAGACGTCCCCATTTCCCACAGTCCAGCTGAAGCACCCCAACCCAAGAGCAGCCCCACTCCACCCGCCGACACCCGCTATGTCCGAGTCCACCTATCGATTGGCTGATCACACCTGCGTCGCACCACTCGTTCAGAGCTGGACTGCGTGGTGGATGAATGTGGCCCCCATTCCGGCCAGCCTGCACGTGCACAAGTCCCAGGTGCCACTGCTCAAGGCCTACCTCCAGACGCCCGACTTCCACGCGCGGGCGGCGAAGGACCAGGCCCTCAGCGGCGGCACCTTCGTCGGCATCGCCCCGGAGCGAGCGGGCGAGGTGAAGGCCCTGCTGCAGCAGATGCAGGAGGCCCAGGCCGACCGGGCACGGCTGGCCGAGGCCCTCGAGGAGTTCCAGGGCTGGCTGGTGGATGAAGCGAAGGGCCAGTCACTCGAGCCCCTCTACGAGAAGCTGCCCGAGCCGCTGCGCGGACTGGTCGAGCTCTCGTACGACTACATCAACCGGCCCTTCGTCCGGGTGATGGAGGGAGCGCTGTACCGCAGCGCCTACCACAAGCCGCAGCTCCAATCGCTGCGCCTGCTCCCGCTGGCGTCGGACTCCAGCCGCCCCCACCTCTTCACGACGCCCTACCTGATGGAGCCCGGGCAGATTGACTGGGCGGTGCCCTTCTCCGAGGAGCGTGTCAGCCGCCTCTTCGAGACGGACCTGTCGCCCCGGCCGCTCGGCTACCTGCGCGATGTGCTGGGCCAGGCCGTCACCTCTGACGAGCAGTTGCTGCCGCTGCTCACCGAGGCGCCGCCCTCGCGGTACACGCCGTGGGAGGGCCCGGGGCCGCGCGTGCGCTACCTGGGGCACGCCTGCGCCCTGGTGGAGTGGAAGGGCATCACCATCCTCGTGGACCCGGTCGTCAGCGCGAAGCCGAGCGGCGGAGGCATGCCGCGGCTCACCTTCCACGAGCTGCCGCCGCGCATCGACTACGCGCTCATCACGCACAGCCACCCGGACCACCTCGCCATCGACACGCTGCTGCGGCTGCGCCACCGCATCGGCCACCTGGTGGTGCCGCGCTGCAATGGCTTCCTGGTCGGTGACTACTCCCCCAAGCTGCTGGCCCGCTCGCTGGGGTTCCAGAACGTCCTGGAGCTGGACACCTACGAGTCCATCCCCCTGCCGGACGGCGAGCTCATCGCCGTGCCCTTCCTCGGCGAGCACGGTGACATCGGCCACGCCAAGTCCTCGTACGTGGTGCGCACCGGCAAGCAGCAGCTCCTCTTCGCCGCCGACTCCATGTGCGTGGATGACGCCGTCTACCGGCACATGCGCCAGAACCTCGGCCCCGTCCAGACGGTCTTCATGAACACCGAAATCGAAGGCGCCCCGCACACCTGGACGCTCGAGGCGCTCTTCCCCAAGAAGCGCGACCGCAAGCTGGAGAAGAACCGGCGCTGCCGTGGCAGCAACACGGGCGAGGGCCTGCGCATCCTCGAGCTGCTGGGCTCCACGCGGCTCTACAACTACGCCATGGGGCTGGAGCCCTGGATGGAGCACATCATCGGGCCGGCCAGTCCTCCCGAGGCTCCGCGCATGAAGGAGTCGGAGCGATTGCTCACCGAGGCCCGGGCCCGAGGCCTCACCGCAGAACGGCTCCACGGCCCCACCGAGCTGCTCCTGGAGTCCTGAGGATGGCCATGCCCGCAGCCACGCTCGACAAGACTCCCCCGATTCAGGCGCTCAGTGGACTGCGCTTCGTGATGTCCCTCATCGTCCTGGCGTGCCACTACCTTCCGCTCATTGCCGTCCCGCCCCTGCTGAAGACGCTGCTGGCGCAGGGCTCGGCCGCCGTCAACTGCTTCTTCATGCTGAGCGGTTTCCTCCTCGCCTATAACTACCGCGACACTCTCGCATCCGGGCAGCTGCGGTGGCGCGACTTCATGCGGATGCGCCTGGGGCGCGTCTTCCCGGTCCACCTGGCCACCCTGGCGCTGGTGACGCCCATCACCCTCTACCTGCTGGACGCGTACCCGGCGCTGATGGCGCGCGACCTGGCCATGGAGGTCACCCAGGCGCAGGTCGCTGGCTCCTGGCTGTCCAACCTGCTGCTGGTCCAGGTCTTCATCCCCCACCGGCTCTCGCACATCTGGAACGGGCCCTCCTGGAGCATCGGGGCGGAGCTGTTCTTCTATCTCCTGTTGCCCTTCTTCGCGCGGTACGTGCTGGCACGTCTGAACGACGTGAGGAGCATGGCGCGGGCGGCCGCCGTGCTCTTCGCCATCCAGGTGGTGGCGGTGATCGCCACCGCGCTGGTGATCTTCCTCCTCAGCCCCCCCGGCAAGGGGATGGAGAGCCGCATCTACCACGTCGTCTACATGTCGCCGCTGCTGCGGGTGTGGGAGTTCTTCCTGGGCTGCGTGCTCGGAACGTTCTTCCTGCACCACCAGCGGCAGGGAGTGTCCCCCCGGCTGACCGCGGTGCTGACGCAGGCGAAGGCGCACACGTGGGCCCTGGTCCTGGTGGCGCTGGTGGCGCTGCTGCTGGCGCTGCCGTCGCCCCGGGGATTCCTCGCCGGAGTGCTGCAGATCTTCCGGTGGTACGTGCTCTACACGCCGGTGTGCGGGCTGTTGATACTGCTGCTGGCCTCCCGTCGTAGCTTCGTGAGCAGGCTGCTGGAGCACCGCTGGATGGTGTTCATGGGGGAGGCGAGCTACTCGCTGTACATGATTCACTGGCTGCCGTGCGTGCTGCTGGTGATGTACAAGCGCAGCGGCGGAGAGCTGGCCGCGTGGTGGCCGTACGCATCCATGGCGGGCACCCTCGTCGCCGCGGTGGGCCTCTTCCAGCTCGTCGAGCGCCCGGCCCGCAAGCTGTTGAGGCCTGGCGCGCCGGCACCGGTGCCGGGCGCGCTGCTGGTGGGAAGAGCGGCGGAGTAGGGCCCGGGCCTCGCGAGGGCGAGGCCCGGCTACCCTGCCTTCTGCAGCGAAGCTCCCGAGCGGGCCCGAGTCAGCAGGGCCCGCAGCCGCGCGGCGAGGTGCTCCACGTGCGGCATGGCCACGAGGCTGAAGTGGTCGCCCGGCACCTCGTACACCTCCACCCCACTCCGCGCGAGCCCGCGCCACCCGAGGTCCTCCTCCTGTCCCGGAGGGCCTTCCGCGGCGCGCAGCAACACCAGTGAGCCGTCGAGAGGCTGGGGCACGTACCCGCGAGACGCCCGCCGGTTCCGCGCGAACGTCGTCCAGAGGGTCCGCAGCTCCGCGCACGCCTCCGCGTCCAGGGCGGAATCCGCACCGGGCCGTTCCTCCAGCACCGCCGCCAGCTCCGCCGCGTCCACGTACTCCAGCACCTCCGCCGCCCTCGGGTGGAGGCCGGAGAGCCGGGTCAGGTGGCCGGCGAACTCCAGCACGACCTCCGCTTCCATCTCCTCGGCGGGGACTTCGTCCCGGCCTCTCGCGTCGATGACGACGAGCAGCCCCACGTCCTCTCCACGCTCGCGGAGCTGCCGCGCCATCTCGTACGCCAGCCGGCCGCCCATGGACCAGCCGCCCAGGAGGTACGGGCCTTCCGGCTGCACCCGCGCACGGCCTCCAGGTAGCGCGCCGCCATCTGCTCCACCGTGTCGCCGGAGCCGCCCGTGGGGACCTGCAAGCCATAGAAGGGCTGGTCCGCGTCCATCCGCTTCGCCAGCTCCAGGTAGGCCAGCACGCCGCCGCCCACCGGGTGCACGCAGAAGAAGGGCCTCGCATCGCCGCCCCTCCGCAACGTCACCAGCGGAGAGTCCGACGTCGTGCCCGCTTCGATTCGCGCGGCCAGTCCCTCCAGCGTCGGCGCCTCGAACAGGTCGATGACGGCGAGCTGCACGTCGAACAGCGAGCGGACGCGCGCCACCACCTGCGTGGCCAGCAGCGAGTGTCCCCCCAGGTCGAAGAAGTCGTCGCGCACGCCCACGCGGGGCACGCCGAGCAGCTCCTTCCACAGCCCGGCCACCCGCTGCTCCGTCTCCGTGCGCGGCTCCACGTACTCCGCCTCGGAGCTCTTCCGCGACGGCGCGGGGAGCGCCTTGCGGTCCACCTTCCCGTTCGGCGTCAGGGGCAGCGCCTCCAGCACCACGAAGGCCGAGGGCACCATGTAGTCCGGCAGCCGCGATTCCAGATGTTCGCGCAGGGCGGGCTCCTCCAGCGGCCGGCCCGCCCGGCCCACCGCGTACGCCACCAGGTGCTTGTCACCGGGCACGTCCTCACGGACCACCACCACGCACTCGCTGACACCCGGGTGCTGCGCGAGCGTGGCCTCCACCTCGCCCGGCTCCACGCGGTAGCCGCGAATCTTCAACTGGTGGTCCACGCGGCCGAGGAACTCGATGCGGCCGTCCTCCAGCCAGCGCACCCGGTCTCCCGTCCGGTACAGCCGCGCACCGGACTCACCGCTGAAGCCGTCCGGCAGGAAGCGCTCCGCCGTCCCGTCCGCCCGGCCCAGGTAGCCGCGGCCCACGCTCTGGCCGCCCACGTACAGCTCTCCCGGCACGCCCGGAGGCACCGGCTGCCCGTAGCCGTCCAGCACGTACACCCGTACGTTGCCCAGCGGCCGGCCCAGCGGCACCGAGCGTGTCCCCGGCACTCTCTCGCCGCGCTCCACCCGTCCCGAGAGCACGCCCACCGTCGTCTCGGTGGGGCCGTAGTGGTTGAACACCTCGCACTCCGGCGCCAGCGCGTGGACCCGCTCCACCAACGCCCACTCCGCCCGGTCTCCGCCCAGCACCAGCCGGCGGCGCGGCAGCAACTCGCTCGCGCCCTCGTCCATGAGCAGCGCCTCCAGGTGCGTGGGGACGATCTTCAGTCCCTCCACCTCGTGCTTCCGCCCATAGGCCCACAGCCGTGCCGCGTCGGCCGCCGCCGCCGTCCCCACCAGGTGCACCGCGCCTCCGGCGCACAGCGTGGGGAACAGCGCCGTGTGGCCCAGGTCCGCCGCCAGCGTGGACACCGAGGCGAAGCTCATGCCCTGGGGCAATTCCAGCCGCCGGCTCACGCCCGCCACGTAGCAGGCGAGCTGCCCGTGCTCGATGCACACGCCCTTCGGCTGTCCCGTGCTTCCCGAGGTGTAGATGACGTACGCGGCATTGCCCGGCACCACGCCGCTGTCGGGCGCGTTCTCGGGCTGTGACTCCAGCAGCCCGTCCCCCGCGTCGAGGCTGACCAGGAACTCGCCCTGGGAGGGCAGCTCGCTGGCCAGCGCCTCCTCGGTGACGATGACCTGCACCCGCGCGTCATTGAGGACGTGCCGCACGCGCTCGCTCATGTGCGCATGCGCCGGGTCCAGCGCCACGTAGGCACCGCCCGCCTTGAGGATGCCGAGCAGGCCCACCAGCGCGTGCGCCCGCCGCTCCACGAACAGGCCCACCCGCGTCTCCGGCTCCACGCCCAGCGACTTCAGCCAGTGCGCGAGCTGGTTGGCCCGCCGCTCCAGTTCCGCGTAGGTGAGCCGCTCGTCACCGGCCACCACGGCCACCGCGTCCGGCGTCCGTGCCGCCTGCTCGGAGATGAGGTGGTGGAGGCACTGGCGCGCGTACGGCGCCGCGGTGTCGTTCCACTCCACCAGCACCCGGTGCCGCTCCACGTCCGTCATCAGCGGCAGCGCGGACAGCCGCTGCCGGCCCTCCTCCGCCACCACGGCCTCCAGCACCCGCTGGAAGTGCCGCGACAGGCGCTCCATCGTGGAGGCCTCGAAGAGGTCCGTGCTGTACATCCACGAGCACACCAGCCCCTCCGGCATGGGGCTGACGAGCACCGTCAGGTCCAGCTTGGACGCGGCCGCTTCGGACTCTCCGATGTGCAGCTTCAGGCCGGGCAGCTCCGGCGGCGTCAGCGGCATGTTCTGCAGGACGAATTTCACCTGGAAGAGCGGCGCATGCGCCAGGCTCCGCTCCGGGTTGAGCGCACGCACCACCTCCTCGAAGGGCAGGTCCTGGTGCGCGTAGGCGTCCAGCGCCACGCGCTTCGTCTGCTCCAGCACGTCGCGGAAGACGGGGTTGCCCTCCAGTCGCAGGCGCAGCACGAGCTGGTTGATGAAGAAGCCGATGAGCCCCTCCGTCTCCCCGTGGTTGCGGTTGGCCACGTCCGTGCCGACCACCACGTCCGTCTGGCCGCTGTAGCGGTGCAGCAGCGACTGGAAGCCCGCCATCAGCACCATGAAGAGCGTGGCCCCTTCGCGCCGGGCCAGCGCCTCCAGCTTCTCCGCCAGCGCGGAGCTCAGCGTCGAGACATGCCGCGCGCCCCGGTACGTGCGCGCCGCGGGACGGGGCCTGTCGGCGGGTAGCTCCAGGACGGAGGGAGCGCCCTCCAGTTGCTGGCGCCAGTACGCGAGCTGCGCCTCCAGCACGTCGCCCTTGAGCCACTCCCTCTGCCAGGCCGCGTAGTCCGCGTACTGCACCGTGAGCTTCGGGAGCGGCGCGGGCCGGCCCTCGCGGTGCGCGGCGTAGAGCGTCACCACCTCGCGCACCAGCACACCCATGGACCAGCCGTCCGAGGCGATGTGGTGCATGGTCAGCAGCAGGAGGTACTCCTCCTCCTGGAGCCGCAGCAGCGTCGCGCGCAGCAGCGGGCCCCGGGACAGGTCGAACGGACGCAGCGCTTCCTCCGCCTCCAGCCGGCGCGTCTCCTGCTCACGGGACTCCGCCGGCAGGACGCTCAGGTCCGCGCCCGCCAGCAGCAATTCGACGTCGGGAACCACCGTCTGCGCGGGCCCCTCGGGCGTGTCGACGAAGACGGTGCGCAGGGCCTCGTGCCGGCGCACCACCTCCTGGAAGGCGTGCTCCAGCGCCGGCACATCCAGTGCGCCCTCGACGCGCAAGGAGATGGGGATGTTGTACGTGGGGCTGCCGGGCTCGAGCTGGTCCAGGAACCACAGCCGCTGCTGCGCGAAGGACAGCGGCATGCGCGCCTGACGCGGCATGGGCCGGGGGTGCGCCGCCTGGAGCCGCGCGTCACGCTGTGTGAGGACCTCCACGCGCGCCGCCTGCTCCGCGAGCGTGCGCGCCTCGAAGACCGCCTGCAGCGGCAGGTCCACGGAGAAGGCACTCCGGATGCGGGACAGCAACTGCGTGGCCAGCAACGAGTGGCCACCCAGCTCGAAGAAGTCGTCGTGGATGCCAATGCGAGGCGTGTGCAGCACCTCCCTCCACAGCGAGGCGAGCTGCTCCTCCACGGGCGTGCGCGGCGCGACGAAGCGCGCTTCGTCGGAGACGGGGGCCTCCGGCGCGCGCAGTGCCCTACGGTCCACCTTGCCGTTGGCGTTGAGGGGCAGCGCCTCCAGCCGGACCCATGCAGCCGGCACCATGAAGTCGGGCAGCTTCCGCCCGAGGAAGGTGCGCAGCGCGCGGAAGTCCTCCGCCGCCGGACCCACGACATACGCCACGAGGCGCTTGTCGCCAGGCACGTCCTCGCGCGCCAGGATGACGGCGTCCTCCACGCCGGGCGCCTGGCGCAGCGTGGCCTCCACCTCACCCGGCTCGATGCGGAAGCCCCGCACCTTCACCTGGAAGTCGGAGCGGCCCAGGAACTCCAGCGTGCCGTCGGCGCGCCAGCGGGCCTTGTCGCCGGTGCGGTAGAGCCGCTCGCCGGGGATGCTGCTGAAGGGATGCGGGACGAACGCCGCGGCCGTGAGGTCCGGGCGGTGGAGGTAGCCCCACGCCAGGCCGTCACCGCCAACATGCAGCTCGCCGGGGACGCCCACGGGCACGGGGCTCAGCGAGGCATCCAGGACATAGGCCGTCGAGTTCCCGATGGGCCGGCCGATGGGCACCGAGATGCCCACCACGTCCTCGCGTCGCAGCGTGTGCGTGGTGGAGAAGGTGGTGTTCTCCGTGGGGCCGTAGCCGTTGACCAGCACCGCGCCCTCGCCCTCCGGCAGGCGCGCGAGGTGTTCGCGCACCGTCTGCGCCGGCAGCACATCGCCCCCGGCGAGCACCTGGGACACACGGGCCAGGGCCTCGCCCTGGTGCCGCGCCAGTTGCTCGAACAGGGCCGCCGTCAGCCACAGCGTGGTGACGCGGTGCCGGGTGAGCAGCGCGCCCAGGTCCTCCAGCGACAGCTCGCCGGGAGGTGCCAGCACCAGCCGCGCACCGTGCAGCAGCGCGCCCCAGACCTCCAGCGTGGACGCGTCGAAGGCGACGGGTGCGAGCTGGAGGAAGACCTGCTCGCCGCCGAAGTGGATGAACGGGTCGGACTTCACCAGCCGCACCACGCCCCGGTGGGGGATGCAGACGCCCTTGGGCTGGCCGGTGCTGCCCGAGGTGAACATGACGTAGGCCAGCGCCTCGCCACCGAAGTCGAGCGCGAGGTCCGTGTCCGGCCAGGTGGAGATGAGCGCGGCCTCCGCATCCACCAGGACGAGCAGGCTGGAGACGGTGGGGAGCGCGTCCGCCAGCGCCTCGCGGGTGACGAGGACGCCGGCATCCGACTCCTGGAGCAGGAGCGCCGAGCGCTCCGCGGGCAGGCCCGGGTCGATGGGAACGTAGGCAGCGCCCGCCTTGAGGATGCCGAGCAGCGCCACCACCAGGTCGACGGAGCGCTCCAGGCAGACACCCACGCGCGCACCGCGCCGCACGCCGCGTGAGCGCAGGTGCCAGGAGAGCTGGTTGGCCCGCCGCTCCAGCTCCGCGTAGGTGAGCTGGACGTCGCCGGAGACCAGCGCCACCGCCTCCGGAGTCCTCTCGACCTGGGCGGAGAACAGCGCGTGGATGCTCGTCCCCACCGGGTGGGACGTCACGCGGGTGCTCCACCGTCCGAGGATGCGTTGCCGCTCTACCTCGGACATCAGCGAGAGCTGGGACAGGTGATGGTCGGGCTTGGAGACCGCTTCCTCCAGGAGCACGCCCAGGTGCTCCACCATCCGCGAGACAGTGGCCGCGTCATACAGGTCGGTCCGGTACTCCAGCATTCCGCGCAGCCCGGCCGGCGTCTCGTTGAAGACGAGCGAGAGGTCGAACCGGGAGGAGCCATTGCCCACCTCCAGCTTCTCCATCCGCATCCCGGGCAGCTCCAGCTTCGCCTCGGGCATGCTGAGCATCGCCAGCACCACCTGGAAGTACGGCGTGCGGCCCGGCCGCCTCGGAGGCTGGAGCGCTTCCACCAGCTTCTCGAAGGGCAGGTCCTGGTGCGCGTACGCGCCCAGCGTCACGTCCCGCACGCGCCCGAGCAGCTCGCGGAACGAGAGGCTCTCCTCCAGCCGCGTGCGCAGGACCAGCGTGTTGACGAAGAAGCCGATGAGCCCCTCCGTCTCCGCCTGTGTGCGGCCGGCGATGGGCGCGCCCACGCAGACGTCGTCCTGTCCCGAGTAGCGCGACAGCAGCACCTGAAGCCCCGCCAGCAACCCCATGAAGAGCGTGGCGTCCTCGCGCTGGCAGAGCGCCGCCAGCGCCCGCGTCAGCCTCGGCGGCAGGTCGATGGGCAGCGAAGCCCCCGGGCTGTCCGTGTCCGCGGTGCGCGGCCGGTCCGTGGGCAGCTCCAGCGTGGGAGGTGCGCCCGCGAGCTGCTTCTGCCAGTAGTCGAGCTGCGCCTCCAGCACGTCGCCCTGGAGCCAGCCGCGCTGCCACGTCGCGAAGTCCGCGTACTGGATGGGCAGCGGCGGCAGCGGCGACGGCCGGCCGGCCACGAAGGCGTCATACAACGCGGCCATCTCCCGGATGAGCACCGCCATGGACCAGCCGTCCGTGACGATGTGGTGCATCGTCACGAGCAGCAGGTGCTTCTCCGCGGACAGGCGCAGCAGCCGCGTGCGCAGCAGCGGGCCGCGAGACAGGTCGAACGGCAGCCGCGACTCCTCGCGCGCATGCCTCAGTGCCTCCGCTTCCCGCTCTGCTTCCGGCAACTGTCCCAGGTCCTCGATGGCGAAGTGGCACGGCGAGGCGGGAGCGATGACCTGGACCGCCCTCCCCTCGTGGGTGCGGAACGTGGTGCGCAGGGCCTGGTGCCGGCGGACCAACTCCGTGAAGGCCCGCTCCAGGGCCGTCACGTCGAGCGCGCCCTCCAGGCGCAGCGCGGACGGCATGTTGTAGAGCGGCGTGCCCGGCTGGAGCTGGTCCAGGAACCACAGCCGCTGCTGCGCGAAGGACAGCTCCGCCTCCACGGTGCGCGGGACAATCACCGGGGCCGACATCCCCCGCGCCTCGGTGGAGACCTTGCCTTCGAGTCGACGGGCCAGCGCCTCCACGGTGGGCGCCTCGAACAGCTCGCGCAGCGGCACCTCCAGCTTCAGCACTCCGCGCAGGCGCGAGACGACCTGGGTGGCCAGCAGCGAGTGGCCGCCCAGGGCGAAGAAGTTGTCGGTGACTCCCACGCGCGGAACGCCCAGCACGCTGGCGAAGACGTCCGCCAGCGACTGCTCCAGCGCGCTTCGCGGCGCGATGAAGGGGGCCTCGCCGCGCAGGCTGTCGGCGTCCGGCGCGGGCAACTGGCGACGGGCGAGCTTGCCGCTCGGCGTCAGCGGGAGCACGTCCAGCCGCACCAGCGCGGAGGGAACCATGTACTCGGGCAGCCGGCTGCGCAGCGCCTCGCGCAGGGACTCGGGCGCCCAGGCGGCGTCGGGCGGGAGCACCACGTAGCCCACCAGTCGCTTGTCACCGGGCACGTCCTCGCGCACCACGGCGGCGGCGTCGCGCACTCCGGGCGCATCTCGCAGGGCCGCTTCCACCTCGCCCAGCTCGATGCGGAAGCCACGCACCTTCACCTGGCCGTCCAGGCGACCGAGGAACTCGAGGACGCCGTCCGACTTCCACCGGGCCCTGTCTCCGGTGCGGTACAGACGCGCTCCCGGCTCGGAGGAGTACGGGTCGGGCACGAAGCGCTCGGCGGTCAGCTCCGGGCGTCCGGGGTAGCCGTGCGCCAGTTGCTCGCCGCCGATGAACAGCTCTCCCTGCACGCCGACGGCGCAGGGCTGGCCGCTCGCATCCAGCACGTAGAGCCGCACGGCCGGCAGCGGCGCGCCGATGGGAGGCAGACGCGGCCAGGATGCCGGAGCCCCCTGCAACCGGTACGCGCTCACCGCGTGTGTCTCAGACGGGCCGTACTGGTTCTCCAGCTCGCACCCGGGCAGCCGCTCGAAGAGGGACACCAGCGCGGGCGTCATCTGGAGCTGCTCGCCCGCCGTCAGCACTTCCCGCAACTGTCCCGGCAACGGTGCGCCCTGGGCCACAGCGTCCGCCAGGGCCTGGAGCGCGACGAACGGAAGGAACAGTCGTTCCACGCCCCGCCGGGCCATGAGGCCCAGCAGCGCGGGCATGTCCCGCCGCACCTCGGCCGTGGGCACCACCAGCGTGCCACCCGCGCACCACGTGGAGAACAGCTCCTGGAAGGAGACGTCGAAGCTGAGCGCGGCGAACTGCAACGTCGTGGCGTCGGGCTTCACGGACTTCCCGAGCTGCCACGTCAGCAGGTGGAACAGCGCGCGGTGGGGCATCGCCACGCCCTTCGGCCGTCCCGTGCTTCCTGAAGTATAGACGACGTAGCAGGCGGACTCGGGCGACACGTCGAGCGCCGGAGCCTCGGAAGGCTGGCGGGCAATGGCCGCCGCCTCCGTGTCCAGCAGCAGGCGCGCACCCGCCGGGAGCACGGGAGCCAGGCGCTCCTGCGTGACGACCACCGGCACGGCCGAGTCCTCCAGCATGAAGGCCAGCCGCTCCACCGGATAGGCCGGGTCCAGCGGCAGGTAGGCGGCCCCCGTCTTCAGGATGCCCAGCACGCCCACCGCCAGCTCCAGCGAGCGCTCCACGCACAGCCCCACCCTGTCTCCGGGGCGCACGCCCCGCGCGAGCAGGTGGTGCGCGAGCTGATTCGCCCGACGCTCCAGCTCCGCGTAGGACAGCTGCTCCTCCTCGAAGCGGACGGCCACGGCGTCCGGCGTCCGTGCCACCTGGGCCGCGACGAGCCCGTGCACACAGGCCGCGCGAGCCGTGTCCACCGCCGTGTCATTCCACTCCACCAGCACCTTGCGGCGCTCGGCCTCGGACAGGAGCGACAGCTCGGAGAGGCGGCGCTCGGGATGAGCCACCGCGTCCTCCAGCAGCGTGCGCAGGTGCTCCATCAGCCGCGCGGCCGTGCGGTCCTCGTACAGGTCGGTGCGGTACTCCAGCGCGCCGCGCAGGCCCTCGGGCGTCTCGCTCACCGTCAGGTTGAAGTCGAACTTCGCGGTGCCGCTGTCCAGCTCCATCAGCTTCAGCGTGAGCCCGGGGACGGTGAGCTCCGTCGTGGGCGTGTTGAGCATCACCAGCGCCACCTGGAAGAAGGGCGTGCGCTCGGGCTGCCTCGGGGGCTGGAGCGCCTCCACCAGCTTCTCGAAGGGCACGTCCTGGTGCTCGTACGCACCGAGCGTCACGTCCCGCACGCGACCGAGCAGCTCGCGGAACGTCGGGTCTCCGTCGAGCCGCGTCCGCATCACCAGCGTGTTGACGAAGAAGCCGATGAGCCCTTCCGTCTCCGCCTGCGTACGGCCGGCAATGGGCGCGCCCACGCAGACATCGTCCTGCCCCGAGTAGCGCGACAGCAGCGCCTGGAGCCCGGCCAGCAGGCCCATGAACAGCGTGGCGCCCTCGCGCTTGGAGAGCGCCGTCAGCGCCTGCGTGAGCTCCCGCGACAACTCCACGCGGAGCCAGGTGCCCGGGTTGCTCGTCTCCGCGGTGCGCGGCCAGTCCGTGGGCAGCTCCAGCGCGGGCGGGGCTCCGTCGAGCTGCTTGCGCCAGTAGTCGACCTGCGAGTCCAGCACCTCGCCCTGGAGCCACTCGCGCTGCCACACCGTGTAGTCGGCGTACTGGATGGGCAGCGCCGGCAGCGGCGAAGGCTTCCGGGCCAGGGCCGCCTCGTACAGCGCCACCATGTCGTGGGTCAGCACGGCGATGGACCAACCATCCGAGATGATGTGGTGCATCGTCACCAGCAGCAGGTGGTGCTGCTCGGCCAGTCGCAACAGCCGCGTGCGCAGCAGCGGCCCTTCCGTGAGGTCGAAGGGACGGCGCGCCTCCTCGCGCGCCAGCGTCATCGCCTCTTCTTCCCGCTCTGGCGCCGGCAGCCACGACAGGTCCTCCACCTCCAGCGTCCAGTCCGGCACGGGGGAGATGACCTGGATGGGGCGGTTGTCCCCGGCGTCGAAGGTGGTGCGCAGCACCTCGTGCCGGCGGACCAGTTCGGTGAAGGCCTGCTCCAGGGCCTTCACGTCGAGCACGCCCTCCAGCCGCAGGGCAGCCGGCATGTTGTAGAGCGCGCTGTCGGGCTGGAACTGGTCCAGGAACCACAGCCGCTGCTGGGCGAAGGACAGCTCCACGTCGCCCGTGCCCGCGCGCGGGACAATCCTCGGCGCGGACGGCCGGCGCGGCCCCGCGGGAATCCGTGCTTCGAGCCGCCGTGCCAGCGACTCCACCGTGGGGGCCTCGAACATCTCCCGCAGCGCCACCTCCACGCCCAGCGCGGTGCGCACCCGCGCCACCACCTGCGTGGCCAGCAGCGAGTGCCCACCCAGAGCGAAGAAGTTATCGGTGACGCCGACGTGCGAGAGGTTCAGCACGCTGGCGAAGGCCTCCGCCAGCGCCTGCTCCAGCGGGTTGCGCGGCGTGACGAGGGGCGCCTCGCCGCGCAGGCTCTCCACGTCCGGCGCGGGCAGCAGGCTGCGCACGAGCTTGCCGGTGGGCATCAGCGGCAGCGCGTCCAGCCGCACCAACGCGGACGGCAGCATGTACTCGGGCATGCGGCGCGCGAGCGTCTGGCGCAGCGCCTCCGGCTCCCACGCGGTGTCCGGCTGGAGCACCACGTAGGCCACCAGTCGCTTGTCGCCCGGCGTGTCCTCGCGAACCATGGCCGCGGCCTCGCGCACGCCCTGGGCGTCGCGCAGCGCGGCCTCCACCTCGCCCAGCTCGATGCGGAAGCCCCGCACCTTCACCTGGCCATCCAGCCGGCCGAAGTATTCGAGGACGCCGTCCTCCTTCCAACGGGCGCGGTCCCCCGTGCGGTACAGCCGCGCGCCCGACACGCCGGAGAGCGCGTCCGGGACGAACTTCTCCGCCGTCAGCTCCGGCCGCTCGTGGTAGCCGAGCGCCACCTGCACGCCGCCCACGTACACCTCACCGGGCACACCAATGGCGCAGGGGCGGCCGTGCACGTCCAGCACGTACAGGCGCGTGCCGGGCACCGCGCTGCCCACGGGCGGCAGCAGCGGCCATGAGGACGGCGCCCCCTTCAGCCGGTACGCGCTCACCACGTGCGCTTCCGACGGGCCGTACTGGTTCTCCAGCACGCAGTCCGGCAGTCGTTCGAAGAAGGACACCAGCGCGGGCGTCACCTGGAGCTGCTCGCCCGCCGTCACCACCTCGCACAGGCGCGGTGGGAACTGCTTCGCGTGGGCCACCGCCTCCACCAGCGCGCGGAGCGCGATGAACGGAAGGAACAGTCGTTCCACGTCATGGCGCACCATGAAGTCGAGCAGCGCAGGCATGTCCTGGCGCACCTGCTGCGTGGGCACCGCCAGCGTGCCGCCGACGGACCAGGTGGCGAACATCTCCTGGTAGGACACGTCGAAGTTGAGCGAGGCGAACTGCAGCGTCGTGGCCTTCGCTCGCACGGAGCGCGCGCGCTGCCAGGCCACCACGGTGGACAGCGTGCGGTGTGGCACCGCGATGCCCTTGGGCCGGCCCGTGCTGCCGGACGTGTAGATGATGTAGCAGAGGGCGTCCGGCGACAGCGGCCAGTACGGGGCGTCATCGGGCTGGCGGGCGAAGGCATCCGCCTCCGTGTCCACGCAGACCACGCGCGCCTTCAGGCCCTGGGGCAGCGACGAGAGCAGGTGCGACTGCGTGAGCACCAACGGCGCACCCGAATCCTCCAGCATGAAGGACAGGCGCTCGGTGGGGTACTGCGGGTCCACGGGGACGAAGGCCGCGCCCATCTTCAGGACGGCCAGCACGGACACCAACATCTCCGGCGAGCGCTCCAGGCACAGCGCGACGCGGTCCCCGGTGTGCACGCCCAGGGAACGCAGGTGCCAGGAGAGCTGGTTGGCGCGGCGCTCCAGCTCCGCGTAGGTGAGCTGGCCGCCGTCGAAGACCGCCGCCACCGCATCAGGTGTCCGCGCGGCCTGGGCGTCGAAGGACTCATGGACGCAGGGCTCGTCATTGGAGTCCTCCGCCGCGGCGTTCCACTCCAGCAGCACCTTGCGGCGCTCGGCCTCCGGCATCAGCGCCAGCTCGGACAGGCGCCGCTCCGGGTGGGCCACGGCGTCCTCCAGCAGCGTGCGCAGGTGCTCCATCATCCGCGCGGCCGTGCGGGCCTCGAACAAGTCACTGCGGTACTCCAGCACGGTGCTCAGGCCCCGGGGCGTCTCGGTGCACACCAGGGTGAGGTCGAACTTGGAGGTGCCGCTGTCCACGTCCACCGGGCGGAAGGTGAGCCCGCGCGCGGCCAGCTCCACCGAGGGCGTGTTGAGCAGCACCAGCGTCACCTGGAAGAAGGGCGTGTGCCCCGCCTGCCTCGGCGGCTGGAGCACCTCCACCAGCTTCTCGAAGGGCACGTCCTGGTGCGCGTATGCGCCCAGCGTCACCTCGCGCACCCGCCGCAGCACGTCCTGGAAGCTCGGGTCTCCGTCCAGTTGCGTGCGCAGGACGAGGGTGTTCACGAAGAAGCCGATGAGCGCTTCCGTCTGCGGCTGCGTGCGCCCGGCGATGGGCGAGCCCACGCAGAGGTCTTCCTGTCCGGTGTAGCGGAACAGCAGCGCCTGGAGTCCCGCCAGCAGCCCCATGAACAGCGTGGCCTTCTCACGCCGGCCCAGGGCGCGCAGGCCCTGCATCAACTCCAGCGGCAGCTGCACCCGGTGCGACGCGCCGGGGCTGCTCGTGTCCGTGGTGCGGGGACGGTCGGTGAACAGCTCCAGCGCGGGCGGCGCGCCTTCGAGCCGGCCCTTCCACCAGGTGAGCTGCTCCTCCAGCACCGGGCCCTTCAGCCAGTCGCGCTGCCACACCGCATAGTCTGCGTACTGGATGGGCAGCGGCGGCAGCGGCGACGGCCGGCCGGCCACGAAGGCCTCGTACAGCGCGACGACCTCACGGATGAGCACGCCAATGGACCAGCCGTCCGAGACGATGTGGTGCATCGTCACCAGCAGCAGGTGCTCCGACTCCGACAGGCGCACCAGCCGCGCGCGCAGCAGCGGTCCCCTGGACAGGTCGAAGGGACGACTGGCCTCTTCACGCGCCAGCCTCAGGGCCTCCTGCTCGCGCTGCTCGGGCGACAGGACCCCCAGGTCCACCAGGTCCAGCGTGGTCGCCACGCTGTCGATAGCGAGCACCTGGATGGGCTCACCCTCCCGCGCCTGGAAGGTGGTGTGCAGCGCCTCGTGCCGGCGCATCAACTCAGCGAAGGCGCGTCCGAGCGCGCCCACGTCGAGCGTCCCCTCCAGCCGCATCGCGGACGGGATGTTGTAGAGCGCGGTGCCCGGCTGGAACTGGTCCAGGAACCACAGCCGCTGCTGCGCGAAGGACAGCGGCAGCGCGCCGTTTCGCGGCAGGCGGGGAATGAGCGCGTCCGCTCGCACGGGGACAGCAGCGGAGTTGCTCGGCGCCGTCCCGGAGTGTGCGGAGGGGGTGAGGCCCCCCACGCCCCCAGGCGCGGGGATGGCGGGGCGGCTCGGGGCCGTGCCGGAGCGCGCGGAGAGGTCTCCATGCGTGGGAGCGGAGGATGAACCGCTCCGGACCGACGCAGGTGTGCTCCGGCGGATGGCGGGGGTAAGGACCTCCACGGCCCCGTCCGCGCGGTAGCGGGCAGGCGTGCCGGTGCCGAACAACTGGACACCCGTGTCCTCGGGCGACGCGCGCAGCCGTGCGCGAGACACCTCCGGCGCCTTCCAGAAGCCCAGCGGCACGGCGTCTCCGCCGAGGAACAGCTCACCCACCACGCCCACGGGGACGCGGCGGCCGGCTCCGTCCAGGACGACGCGAGGCGCCTGCATGGCCCCCACTCGGGCTTCCGGGAGCAGGGACACGGGGGACACCACGCGCGCCGACGTCGCGGCCTTCAGCGCGGCGGCGAGGTCCACGGGGAGCCGCTCCGCGTCTTCGAGCACCAGCGTGCGAACGGGCGCGAGCACCGTGGCCGCATCCGGCATCCCCGCGAGCGTCCGGGCCAGCGCGGCCGTGAGGCGCAGGTGGCTCGGAGTCCCGGTGCGAAGCGCCTCCTCCAGCGATGAAGCCGTGAGGCGCGCGGCCCCGGCACGCGCCAACTCCTCCCACGACGACACCGTGTCCACCTGCCCGCGCTGGCTCTCGCGGCGCAGCACGTCCAGGTGGCGCAGTCCCTCCATCGCGACGTCCTGACCGAGGCCGAAGTCGACGAGGCAGGCCACCTCGTCCACGTCGCACTGGCGCAACTGCTCCACGCGCGCGGCGAGCGTCTCCGGCGTGCCGAAGAGTCCGCCCGCTTCCAGGTAGCGCGTGACGCCCTGCTCCAGCAGCACGTCCATGTCCGCGGGCGTGAGGCCGCGCACATCGAGGCCCGGACCCTGGCTGGCCACCAGGCTGTTGAACAGCTCCACCGAGCTGCGGAAGTAGCGGATGAGCGGCTCGCGCGCCTGCCGCTTCACCTCTTCCACGCTGCCGGCCACGAAGGTGTGCAGCATCAACACCACGTGGCCCCGGTCGTGCCCCGCCTTGCGGCGGGCCTCGCGGTACAGGGCAATCTTGCGCGACAGCTCCTCGAAGTCCTGGCCCAGGCCCAGCACGTTGGTGAGCAGGCCCGCGCCCAGCTCTCCGGCCAGCCGGAAGGTCTCCGGGTTGAAGGCGGCCGTGAGCCACATGGGCAGCTCGGCCTGCACCGGCCGGGGGCGGATGGAGATGTCCACCTCGGCGCCGTTGCCGTTGGTGCGGCGCACGGTGCCGCCCTTCCACAGCGCACGCACCTCTTCCACGCCCCGCCGCACGGCCTCGGGACGCTGGTGGAAGTTCTCCGGCGCGAAGACGAAGTCGTTGACGTTCCAGCCCGTCGCGAAGGACACGCCCGCGCGGCCGTTGGAGAGGTTGTCGACGACGGACCACTCCTCCGCAACGCGGATGGGGTCATGCAGCGGCAGCACCACGCTGCCGGCGCGGATGGCGATGCGCTCGGTCACCATGGCCAGCGCCGAGCTGGTGGCGACGGGGCTGGGGTACGGCCCGCCGAAGGCATGGAAGTGCCGCTCGGGCGTCCACACCGCGCTGAAGCCGTGGGTGTCCGCGAACTTCGCGCCCTCGATGAGGAGCTGGTAGCGGCCGCGCCCGGACACCTCCGTGTCGTTGGCGAAGTAGAAGAGGCTGAAGTCCAGCGGCCTCCGTGCGCTCTCGGCGCGCGGTGCAACGGCATGCTCCGTGGGCTTCGAGGGGAACACCACCGTGAGCCCACGCGTGAGCGCCCACAGCAATTCCAGGTCCCCGTCGGCGGTGCTGAGCCACGTCTCCCCTGCCCTCGCCTCCACGCGCGAGTCCAGCGCGGCGAAGTGGTGCACGAGGTTGCGGTGGCTGAGCATCACCCGCGCGCGCGGCCCCGCCTCGCCCTGCGGCACCAGGCAGGCCAGCGTGTCCGCATCGACGGAGGGAGGCGCGGACGCCGGGCGTGGCTCACCGGAGAGGGACAGCCGCACTACACGCGCCGCCTCCACGCCGGGAGGCACGGGCAGCGACTCGGAGACGACGAGGAGCGACGTGCCCAGCGCCGGCAGCGCACCGAGCTCGTCCTCCGTGACGGACGTGAAGGCGCCACCGGAGGCCAGCACGGCCCACAGGGCCACGGCCCGCTCGGGCGAGGGCTCCAGACACACGGCCACCGGAACATCCGGCCCCACGCTCCGGGCGCGCAGCTCCGTCGCCAGTGCGTGCGCGTGCGCTCGCAGCTCGCGCCAGCTCAGGCTCCGAGCCCCTGCACGGAGTGCCACCGCGTCTGGCGCCTGCTCCGCCCGCGCAGTCAGCAGCGCCGGGGCGAAGACACCGTCGGCGGCCACCGCCACCGAGGAGGACCGGCGCTCCACGGCCGCGTCCGCCACGGAGAGCGGAGACAACGGCTTGCCCCGCGGACCACTGCATCCGCCGCGGAGGACTGGCGCTCCTCGGCCGTGCCCTCCAGCGAGAGCTGCGACAGCGGCCGGTCCGGTGAGACCACCGCGTCCGACAGCAGCGCCTCCAACTGCGAGAGCAGGCGCTCGATGGTGGAGACGTCGAACAGGTCGACGGCGTACTCCAGCGTGCCGGAGAAGCCGTGCTCGTCCTCGCGCATCAGCAGCGTGAGGTCCGCCAGCGAGGTGCCGTACTGAGCGGGCAGGCCGGTGACGTCGAAGTAGCCCAGGCGCAGGCCGGGGAACTCCAGCATGGGCGCGGACACGTCCTGCGTGTGCAGCAGGAAGATGGCGTCGAAGAGGCGGGAGAGCTTCGCCTCCTCGCCGGGCTCCAATTCCCCCAGGAGCTGCTCGTAGGGCACGTCCGGGTGGGCGAAGGCGGACAGCGTGGTGTCGCGCACGCGCAGCGCCAGCTCGCGGAAGCCCGGGTCTCCCTCCAGGCTCGTGCGCAGGGCCAGCGCGTGGGCCACGTAGCCAATCTGCGGCTCCAACTCGGGCCGCGTGCGGTTGCCGATGGAGGTGCCGACGAGGATGTCCTCCTGCCCCGAGCAGCGGGCCAGGAGGGCCTTGAAGCCCGCCAGCAGCGTCATGTACGGCGTGAGCCCCTCACGCTGGCTGAACGCCTTCAGCGCCGCGCCCAGCTTCCGGGAGAAGGCGAACGAGTGCCGCGCACCGCGCCTGCGCGCACCCTCGACGCGAGGCCGGTCCAGCGGCAGCGGGAGGGGCCCGGGCCGCTGCGCGAGCCGCTGGCGCCAGTACGCCTGCTGCGTCGCCAGGGTGCCATCCGCGAGCACCCGGCGCTGCCACACCGCGAAGTCGAGGTACTGGACGGACAGCTCGGGCAGCGGCACGGACACGCCGACCGTGAAGCCCGTGTAGAGCGCCACTGCCTCGCGGATGAAGTTCACCAGCGAGAGCGTGTCCGCGACGATGTGGTGGATGGTGACGAGCAGGACGTACTCGGTCTGCTCCAGCCACAACAGGCGCACCCGCGCCAGCGGGCCCCGGTCCAGCGAGAAGGGCTCGGCCGGCTCCAGCCGCGCGCGGCGCATCGCCTCGGCCTCGCGGTCACCCGCGAAGTCGCGCAGGTCCACCACGGGAAGCGGGATGCGCACCTCCGACAGGATGCGCGGCGCGGCCCTGTCTCCGGCCTGCTGGAAGACGGTGCGCAGCGACTCATGCCGGCGGATGACGCCGTTGAAGGCGCGCTCCAGTTGGGCGACCTGGAGGGCGCCGGAGATGCGGACCGCCAGCGGCTCGTTGAAGATGGAGCTGCCCGGCGCCTGGAGCTCCAGCTCCCAGACGCGCGCCTGCACGTAGGACAGGGGCAGCTCGCCCGTGCGTGGAACGGGCTGCATCGCCGTCGCGGCGGCGCTGCTCCCCTCGGGCCGCTCGGCCTGGAGCCGCAGCTCGATGCGCTCGGCGAGGCTGGCCACCGTGGGGGCCTCGAACAAGTCACTGAGGGGAATCTGGACGCGGAACGCCTCGCGCAGCCGCGTGAGGAGCTGCGCCGCCATCAGCGAGTTGCCGCCCAGCTCCAGGAAGTTGTCGTCCAGGCCGATGTCCGCGATGCCCAGCCGGTCGCGCCACAGCTCCACCAGTCGCTGCTCGATGTCGCTCCGGGGCGCCGCGTCCACTGGCGCCACGACGACGCTCTCCACCAGCGCGACGGGAGCAACGGGCGCGGGAAGCTCCGAAAGGAGCATGGGCTGCGCCGCCACGGGGAAGCTCCGCTCCTCGAAGGGGTAGCCCGGCAGGGAGATTCGCCGGCGCTGCTCGTGAGCGTAGAAACCCTCCCAGTCGACGGCCGCGCCGGCACGCCACAGCGCGCTCAGCGACTCGAACAGGGTGCGCCCGTCCGAGGTGGTGGTGCCACTCTTCGGGAGCGAGGCGACCACCAGCGCATGACGCTCGGTGCGCAGGCGAATCCGCGCCAGCGAGCTGAGGTGCTGGTCCGGGCCGGCCTCGATGAACCAGCCGCAACCCCACTTCATCAGCGAGTCCATGCCCGCGGTGAAGCGGACGGGCTCGCGCATCTGCCGGGCCCAGTAGCGCGGCGACATGGCCTCGTCGGCGTGAATCCACGTCCCCGTGAGGCTGGAGACGTACGGGATGGACGGCGCCCTCAGGGTGAGGCCCGCCACCGCCCGCTCCAGCTCGGGCATCAGCGGTTCCACCGCGCGCGAGTGGAAGGCATGGGCCGCGGAGAGGCGCATCATGGCCACGCTGTGGCCGCCGAGCTCGCGCTCCAGGGCCTCCAGCGGCTCCAGAGGACCGGACACCACGCAGCGGAACGGGCCATTGAAGGCGGCCAGCTCCAATTCGGGGGGAAGCTGCGGAATCAGCTCCTCCGAGGACAGCCCCACCGCGAGCATGCCGCCGGGCGGCAGCCGCGACATCAGCTCTCCGCGAACCACGGCGAGCCGCAGCGCGTCTCCCAGCGACAGCACGCCGGACAGGCACGCCGCCGTGTACTCACCGAAGCTGTGCCCCAGCATGGCGGAGGGCCGGAAGCCGAAGACCATCCACATCCGCGCGAGCGCGTACTCCACCGACAGCAGCGCGGGCAGTGCGAAGCGGGGCTCGACGAGCTTCGCCTGCGCGAGGGCCTCCGCGCCCGGCTCGGGGAAGAGCACCGCACGCAGGTCTTCCTTCAGCCCCGCTTCAGGCAGGAGCGCGAAGCAGGCGTCCAGTTCCTGCTGGAAGGCGGGCTCGGACGCGTAGAGGCCCTGCGCCATCCGGACGGACTGCACGCCCTGGCCCGGGAAGAGGAATGCCACGCGCGCGGCGCGGGCCTCCTCCAGGTCCTTCACCTGGAAGACGGTGCCCGTCTTGCGCAGCGTCCGCGCGAGTCCCGCGGTGTCCCGGGCAATCACCGTGCGGCGGAACTCGAAGCCCTTGCGGCCCATGGCCCGGGTGAAGGCCAGGTCCGCGAGGTCCACCTCCGGGCGCGCCTCCACGTGGTCCGCGAGCTCGCGAGACATCGCCTCCAGCGTGGAGGCGGTGCGGGCGGAGAGCGTAATGAGTTGCCGCTCACGCGTGCTGTCCTTCCCCTTCGCCCGCGACGGCGCCTCTTCCAGCACGAGGTGCGCGTTGGTGCCGCCAATGCCGAAGGAGCTGACGCCCGCCCTTCGCGGCTCCGTGCCCCGCTGCCAGGGGCGCAGGGTGGTGTTCACGAAGAAGGGGCTCTTCTCGAAGTCGATCTCCGGGTTGGGCCGCTCGAAGTGGAGGCTCGGGGGCAGCTCACCGTGGTGCAGCGCGAGCGCCGTCTTGATGAGGCCGGCGATGCCCGCGGCCGTGTCCAGGTGGCCGATGTTCGTCTTCACCGAGCCGATGGCGCAGAAGCCCGTCCGGTCGGTGTGCGTGCGGTAGGCGCGGGTCAGCGCGGCAATCTCTATCGGGTCCCCCAGCGGGGTGCCGGTGCCGTGCGCTTCCACGTAGCCGATGCTGGCGGCGTCCACGCCCGCCGCGGACAGCGCCCGGGTAATCACCTCGCGCTGTCCCTGCACGCTGGGCGCCGTGTAGCTGACCTTCGCATCCGCGTCGTTGTTGAGCGCGGAGCCCTTGATGACCGCGTAGACGCGGTCTCCGTCGCGCAGCGCCTCGTCGAGCCGCTTGAGCACCACCACGCCCAGGCCGCTGCCCAGGACGGTGCCCCGAGCGCGCGCGTCGAAGGCGCGGCAGTGCCCGTCGGGCGAGAGAATCATTCCCTCCTGATAGAGGTAGCCGGTGCGCTGCGGCAGCGACACCTTCACCGCGCCGGCCAGCGCCACGTCCGAGTCCCCCATGCGCAGGCTGCGGCACGCCAGGTGGACGGCGACGAGGCCGGTGGAGCACGCGGTGTAGACGTTGAGGCTCTCACCGCCGAGCTTCAGCTTGTAGGCCGTCTTGGTGGCGGCATTCTCGCCCGTCGTGGTGCCCAGCGCCTCGAACAGCGAGGCCGGGTCCTTCCGCGTCTGGCCGAGCAGCGACAGCATGTGCCCGCCCGACGAGCCCGCGCCGGCATACAGCGAGATGAGGCCCTCGGAGCGCTCCGGGTCATAGCCGGCGTCCTCCAGCGCATTCCACGCGCACTGGAGGAAGAGACGCTGCTGCGGGTCCATCCACTGCGCCTCGCGTGGGGACACCTCGAAGAAGCGCGCGTCGAAGCCGTCGGCACCCTCCAGCACACCGCCCGCGGGGACGAACTCCGGGTGGCTTCGCAGCGAGTCGGGGAACAGCGGCGACGACTCCAGTTCTTCAGGCGAGAAGCGGGAGATGGACTCCACGCCGCCGCGCAGGTTGCGCCAGAAGGCGTCCAGGTCCGCGGCCCCCGGGAAGCGACCGGCCATGCCGATGATGGCGATGTCGCCGGAGCCCGAGTCCGTCAGGTCCCTGCGCTCGGGTGCCTTCGCGGGGGCGGGCTCGGAGCGCTGCTCCCGCTCCAGTCGCGCGGCCAGCCCGTGCACGGTGGGGTGCTCGAAGAAGTGGGTGATGGGGATGTCCCGGCCCAGCGCCTCGCGCAGTTGCGTGCTGGCCTTCACCACCAGCAGCGAGCTGCCACCCAGGTCATCGAAGAAGTGGTCGTGCAGCCCCACGTGCGGCACCTGGAGCGCCCGCGCCCAGACCTCGGCGATGCGCTGCTCCAATTCCGAGTGGGGCTCGGCGGCGGCGGACTCCCGCGCCGGACGCACCGACTCGGGCGAAGGCAGGGCCTGGCGGTCCATCTTGCCGCCCGGGGTGAGCGGCAGCGCGTCCAGCTTCACGTAGGCGGAGGGCACCATCACCTCCGGGAGCCGCTCCTTGAGGAAGCGTCGCAGCGCCGCGGGCTCCAGGGCCTCGGCGGTGACGACGTACGCCACCAGGCGCTCCTCGCGTACCACCACGACCGACTGATGCACGCCGGGGTATTGGGCCAGCGCCGCCTCCACCTCGCCGGGCTCCACGCGCACGCCGCGCACCTTCACCTGCGCGTCACGCCGGCCGAGGAACTCCAGCCGTCCGTCCGCCAGCGGGCGCACCACGTCCCCGGTGCGGTAGAGCCGCGCTCCGGGTGTCGTGGAGAACGGGTCGGGCACGAAGCGCTCGGCGGTGAGCGCGGGACGGTGCAGGTAGCCCCGGGCCAGTCCCGTGCCGCCCACGTACAGCTCGCCCGGCACGCCCGGAGGCACCGGCGCCATCCGCGCGTCCAGCACGTACACCCGGGCGCCCGCCATGGCGCGGCCGATGGAGGGCCGGAGCGGGTCCACGTCCGGGTCGATGGTGGCGCAGATGGCCACTTCGGTGGGACCGTACAAGTTGAGGAAGCGACGGCCGGGCTTCCAACGCGCGGCCAAGGCCGGCGTGCACGCCTCTCCGACGGAGGCCACGACGGCCAGGCCGGGCAGTGCCTCCGGCTCCAGCGGAGCCAGCGAGGTGGGCGTGGCCTGCAGCGTGGTGATGCCACGCTCCGCGAGCACCTGCTGGAGCGGAGGCCCGGGCAGCAGCGACTCGGGCGACGCGAGGCACAGCTCCGCGCCGGAGAGCAGCGTGGAGAAGACCTCCGACACCGAGGCATCGAAGCCGATGGCCGCGAGCTGCAACATGCGATGACCGGCTCGCAGGCCCAGCGCGTCCCGGATGCCGCAGGCGGTGTTGCTCAGGCCCCGGTGCGCGAGCAGCGCCCCCTTCGGCGTCCCCGTGGAGCCGGAGGTGAAGATGACGTAGGCGAGGTGCGCGGGAGTGACGTCCGGCGCGGGCGTCAGTGCCGTCGAGGGCTGGCGCTCCAGTGCGGCACGCTCCGAGTCCATCAGCACCAGCAGCTCGCCTTGCGAGGGCAGCCGGTCGGCCAGCTCCTCGCGGGTGACGAGCACGGGCACGCGGGCCTCGCGCAGCATCAGCTCCAGCCGCGCGAGCGGGTAGCCCGTGTCCAGCGGCAGGAAGGCCCCGCCTGCCTTGAGCACTCCGAGCAGCGCCACCACCAGCTCCGGCGTGCGCTCCAGGTGCACGCCCACCACCACGTCGGGGCCGACACCGGAGGCGCGCAGGTGCCACGCGAGCTGGTTGGCCTGAGCGTCCAGCTCCCGGTACGTCAGCGTGCGGTCTCCCGTGGAGACAGCGGGAGCGTCCGGAGTGCGGCGTGCCTGTTCCTCGAAGAGGTGGTGCGCGCAGGCGTCGGGTATCGCGGGCGCGGTGTGGCTCCACTCCTCCAGCGCGCGGCGGCGCTCCGACGCGGAGAGCAGCGGCAGCTCGGAGATGCGGCGCTCCGGCGCGGCGGCGGCCTCCGTGAGCAGGGCACCGAGCTGCTCCAGCATGCGGCCGACGGTGTCCGCGTCGAAGAGGTCGGTGGCGTACTCGCACAGCAGCTCCAGGCCGCTGGCGGTGTCGGTGACGGACAGGGTGAGGTCGAGCTTGGTGGCGCCCGTGTCCCCCAGCGTGCTGTCCAGCGACAGCCCCGGCAGCCGCAGTGGCGCGGGGGTGGCGTCCTGGAGCACCAGCTTCACCTGGAACACCGGCGCATGGGCGAGGCTGCGCTCGGGGTTGAGGCCGCGCACCAGCTCGTCGAAGGGCAGGTCCTGGTGCGCCCAGGCGTCCAGCGTCACGGGCCGCAGGCGCGCGAGCAGCTCGCGGAAGTTCGGGTCTCCGGAGAGGTCCCCCCGCAGCGGGAGCTGGTTGACGAACAGGCCGATGAGGTCCGCGGTCTCCGCGCGGCTCCGGTGCGCGGTGTCCACGCCCACCACGACGTCATCCTGTCCGGTGTAGCGGTGCAGCAGCACCTGGAAGCCGGCCAGCAGCGTGACGAACGGGGTGGTGCCCTCGCCCTGGGCCAGCGACTTCACGCGCGCCCACGCGGACGGCTCCATCCGCCGCGACACGTGCGCGCCACGGTAGGACTGCGTCTTCGGACGGGGACGGTCCGTCGGAAGCTCCAGCACGGGGGGCGCGCCCGCCAGGTGCGTGCGCCACCAGCCGAGGAGGTCTTCGAGCCGCTCGCCGCGCAGCCACTCGCGCTGCCACGCCGCGTAGTCGGCGTACTGCAAGGGAAGCTCGGGCAGCGCGGGCATGCGGCTGGAGTGGAAGCCCTCGTAGAGCTCCGCCAGCTCGCGCACCAGCACCCGCATGGACCAGCCGTCCGCGATGATGTGGTGCAGCGTGAGCAGCAGCACGTGCCGCTCGTCGTCCTCTCGCAGCAGCACGGCCCGCAGCAGCGGCCCCTGGGCCAGGTCGAACGGGCACCGGGCCTCTTCCGCGGAGAGCCGGAGCACCTCCGCCTCGCGCAGCTCCCCGGACAGCGAGCGCAGGTCGACCAGCGCGAGCGGCAGGGACAGCGAGTCCCGGATGCGTTGAACGGGCTCGCCCTGCTCCTCGACGAACACGGTGCGAAGCGCTTCGTGCCGCTGCACCAGCGCCTGGAGCGCGCGTTCCAGTGCCGGCGTGTCCAGCGTCCCGTCCAGCCGCGAGACGACGGGTACGTTGTAGAAGGCGCTGGCCGGCTCCAGCCTGTCGAGGAACCAGAGCCGCTGCTGGGCGAAGGACAGCGGCAGGGCCCCCGTCCGTGGCACGCGGGGAATGGGCGGGAGCAGCCCCGCCGCCGAACGCCGTGCGGCGAGCTCCCGCGCCAGCTCCGACGCGCTCGCGCCGCTCAGCAACAACTCCACGGGCAACGCCACGCCCAGGTCCTTCTCCAGGGCGTGCGCCAGCTCCACCGCGGCCAGTGAGTCCAGGCCATGGCGGGTGAGCGGCGCCTCCGCATCCACTGTCTCCACGCGAGCGCCCAGACGGGCCGCCACGCGCGCGAGGACTCGCGCCAGCAATGCGTCCCGCTCGGCGACAGGCGCCGGGTCCGGGTGATTCACGGGTGCCGTCCCGACCTGCGCGGACACGCTGCTCCCGGACGCCACAGCCGTCGCGGTGTCCGGGACAGCGCCCGTCGAACCCGCGTGCCCGGAGAGGGGCAGCTCGACCGGAACGTTCCGCACGGTGTCGGGCTCGTCGGAGGTCGCCACGCGCTCCGCTGGCACCTCGCGCGCGGCTTCCTCCGAGGCCATGGGACGCGGAGGCGCCTCACCGAGCGCCACGCTCCACGCGTACACCTCGCGCAGCTCCCCGGCGAGGAAGGCGGCCCGGCACGCGCGCCGCTGCACCTTGCCGCTGGAAGTCTTCGGCAGGCTGCCGGGCTCGATGAGCGCCAGCGCATGCGGCAGCACCTCGTGCGTCTCCGCCAGTCGCTGCCGGATGGAGCCCGCCACATCCTCCATCGACCCCGTCACCTTGCGTGCGTCCACCTCCTGCACCACCACCAGCCGCTCTTCACCGTCCACCTCGATGCTGAAGGTGGCTCCGCACCCGGGCCGCAGCGCCGGGTGGCTGCGCTCCACCGTCAGCTCCAGGTCGTGCGGGTAGAGATTGCGCCCCCGGAGGATGAGCAACTCCTTGCGCCGTCCCGTGACGTACAGCTCGCCTTCGTCCAGGAAGCCCAGGTCTCCGGTGCGGAGGAAGGGCCCCTCGCCCTTGTTCGTCCTCGCCGCGAAGACGCTCTGCGACTCGAACGGCCGCTGCCAGTAGCCCCCCGCCACGCTGGGCCCGCTCACCCAGATTTCGCCCACCTCCCCCTCCGCGCAGATGCGTTGCAGGTCGGGGTCCACCACGAGGAGGCGGTGCCCGGGCAGCGTACCGCCGCAGCCCACCAGCGTCCGGGCCTCGCCTCTCGGCGGCTCCGCGCGCCCCTTCTCCAGCGCGGCGGTGTCCACCTCGCGCAGCAGGGGCGGCGCCGCCTTCGCGCCACCGGAGACGATGAGCGTGGCCTCGGCCAGGCCATAGCAGGGATAGAAGGCCTCGCGCCGGAAGCCCCAGGGCCCGAAGGCGTCGGTGAAGCGCTCCAGCGTCTCGGCGCGAATGGGCTCCGCGCCGCAGAAGGCCACCTCCCAGCGGCTCAGGTCGAGCCCCTCGCGCTCGGCGGGGGGAATGCGGCGCACGCACAATTCGAAGGCGAAGTTGGGACCGCCGCTGATGGTGCCGCCGAACCGCGTCAGCGTCTCCAGCCAGAAGCGCGGCCGCTTGAGGAACTCCAGCGGCGACATCAGCGCGGTGTGGAAGCCCTGGTACAGCGGCACCAGGATGCCGCCGATGAGCCCCATGTCATGGTAGGGCGGCAGCCAGATGACGCCCACGCTGTCATCCCGCGTGCCGAACGCGCCTTGAATCAGCTCCAGGTTGCTCAGCAGGTTGGAGTGACTCAGCACCACGCCCTTCGGTGAACCGGTGGAACCTGACGTGTACTGGAGGAAGGCCAGCGAGTCCGCCGTCACCTCCGGCTTGCGCCACGCGGACTCGCTCCCCTCCTCCAGCGTGTCCGTGGCCACCCAGCGCAGCGACTTCAAATCCGGCGCGCTCTCGAAGAGCACCTCCACCATGGAGGCGATGAAGGAGGTGGTGAGCACCACCGTGGCGCGCGAGTCGTCGATGATGGCGCGCAGCCGCGGCAACGTGCGCTCCAGCCGCGCCGGGTCCGGCGGGTAGGCGGGCACGGCCACCAGCCCGGAGAAGAGGCACCCGAAGAAGCCGGCGAGGTACTCCGCGCCGGGCGGGTACAGCAGCACCGCGCGCTCCCCCGCGGGCGCCAGCGCCTGCAGGGCCGCGCCGATGCGCCGCGCCTGCGTGTACAGCGCGCCCCGCGTCAGCGTGGTGCCTTGCTCGGCCCCGTCCTCGAGGAACGTGTAGAGGGTGTGCTCGGCGCGCGAGAGGCTTCGCTCTTCAAGGAGATCGATGAGGGTTCGGGGCGCGTGCATGGTCGATGGCGTGGACAGGGAAAACCCGGAAGTTCCGCCCCTGTCAGAAGGTCGAGAATACGCCACAATGAGGCCGGCACCTCGAACCTGGCCGCCTGTCACCGGCCGTGAAGTCCACGCTGGCAAGCCTGGCTCTTCAACCCCGGCCTCCTCGACGTGGACCGGGGAAGGGATGGAATGGCGCAGCCGCTCCGCGAGCACGGCACGCGGACATGCCCCACGGCCAGGCCAGGCACTTCCCGGGCACCGCCAGGAATTGACCCGACGGGCCGGCCGGGGGCCTGGCGAGCGAGGCGGGGCGCCCCTGTCCGCAGGCGGGCCGCCCCGACGACGCTGGCAGAATGCCAGCCGGGTGTTGCGCTTTACGAGGGCTCCCGGGCGCCGAGCGCCGCACCCCAGGCGGGGGAACGGCTGGCATCGCGCTTGCGTTGTGCAGCCGTCTGGCCCCTCCTCCGATGCAACGCCCCCTCGTCCCCATCCTCCTGCTGTTGATGGCCCTGGCCAGCGTGGCGGGCGGTGCGGTGTGGTTCATCCAGCGGGACCGCCAGGCGCTCGTCGAGCAGTTCGGCCAGGAGCGGCACGCCCAGCTGGAGGAGGCCGCCAGCGGCGTCTCCAAGTCCCTGGAGGACCTGGGGGACAACCTGCGCTTCGCGAGCGAGCTGCTCGCCCAGCCGGGCTCCGCCGGAGACCACCGCCGGGAGCTGCGTGCCCTGCTGGAGGCCGTGGGACAGTACCGGGCCATCGCCGTGCTCGGGCCGGATGGCGGCGAGCTGCTCACCCTGGTGGACAATCGGTCGCGCCACCTGCCGGCCGATGCCGTCCGCCCTCCGGCCCTGGCGGACACCGCGCGCCAGGCGCTCACGGCGCCGCCGGGGAGCATCGTCGCGTCCCACCCGCTGGGCTCCTCCGCCTCCGGGTGGATGCGCGTGTTCGCCATCCCCATCCCCACCGACGGGGGCGGCGGCGCCGTCGCCATCCTCGTGGACACCGAGCCCCTCTTCGCGCCGCTGCGCCTGGTGACGGTGGATGAGAACACCCGGCTGCTGCTGCTCGGCGTCCACGGCACCCCCGCCCCCATGAGCGACCCGACCCTGGCCTCCTGGTACGCGCGCCTGGAGGAGGCCGGGAGCACGCACGTGCCCGGCCTGCGCGCGCTGGTGGAGCGCATGCGCGGCGGCGAGTCCGGGACGCTGAGGCTCGACGAGGCCGAGGCGGACCGGCTCGGCCTGGGGCCGGCCGACGTGGTGGCCACCTTCATGCCCCTGCGCATGAGCGGCGAGTCCTCCTGGTCCGTCGCCACGCTCTCCTCCACGCGGGCGCTGCGCACCCACGAGCGCACCCTCGTCCTGCGCCTGTCCCTGGCGGCGCTCCTCGTCGCCGTCTTCCTGGTGACGTTCGGCGCGTACGTCGTGCTCGCCAACCGCCGCGCCGTGCAGCTTCGCGAGAGCCGCCGCCATGCCGCCCAGCTCGCGCACCTGCACGAGAAGACACAGAAGATTCTCGACCACATCCCCACCGGCGTCCTCGCCCTGAGCCACGAGGGCCGCATCAGCGCGGTGAACCAGGCCCTCCGCTCGCGCCTGCCCGCCACCGTGCTGGGCAGCAGCCTCGCCGAGGCCTTTCCGGACGCGCCCTCCGCCGTGGTGAAGCAGCTCGAAGCGCTGGTGGCGTCCGCGCGCGAGGGCGGCGGCGTCCGGAGCCTGCATGGGGAGCCACTCAACCTCTTCAGCGAGAAGGGGCAGTACAACGTCCACGCGGTGCCGCTGGAGCACCGGGATGGCGAGGTCCGCTCCCTGCTGGTGCTGGAGGACCTGAGCAACGTGCGCATGCTGGAGGACCAGCTCTTGCGCGCGGAGAAGCTGGCCACGGTGGGCGTGCTCGCAGCGGGCGTGGCCCACGAGATTGGCACTCCGCTGGGCATCATCCGCGGGCACGCCGAGTACATGCTCCAGAAGGCGGGCGGGACGGAGCATCCCCAGGGCCGGGGCCTCGGCGCCATCGTCACCCAGATTGACAGGGTGAGCCGCATCATCCGCCAGCTCCTGGACCTCTCGCGCCTGCAGCCCGCCAGGGCTCGCGCCATCTCGCTCGCGCCCGTGGTGCGCGGCCTCCAGGAGCTGCTCCACGTGGAGGCGGAGCGCCGGCGCGTGCGGTTCGAGGTCGACGTGCCCGAGCGGCTCCCTGCCCTCGCGGCCGACGCGGACCAGCTCCAGCAGGTGCTGCTCAACCTCACCCTCAATGCCTGTGATGCATGCAGCGCCGGAGGCTCCGTGAGGCTGAGCGCGGGCGAGAGTCCGGAGGCGGGCGTGGTGGAAATCCGAATCCAGGACGATGGCCGCGGCATCGCCCCGGAGCACCTGCACCAGGTGTTCGACCCCTTCTTCACCACCAAGAAGCGGGGCCAGGGCACGGGCCTGGGCCTCACCATGGTGGCGCAGATCGTCCGCAACCACGGCGGCCGCGTCGAGGTGGACAGCAAGCCCGGCCTGGGCACCCTCGTCATGCTGCGGTGGCCCACGGCCGCCGTCCCCGGTTTGGAGGAGCGACATGCCGTCTAGCGCGCGCATCCTCGTGGTGGATGACCACGAGGAGATGGGGCAGATGATGCAGGCACCGCTCGAGGACGCGGGCTACCGGGTGGACCTGGCAACGGGCGGAGCGGACGCCATCGCCCAGCTCCGCGCCCGCCTCTACGACGTGGTGCTGTGCGATTTGCGCATGGAGGACGTGGACGGGATGGACGTGCTGGCGGCGGCGCGGAAGCTCGACCCCGAGCTGCCGGTGCTGCTGATGACCGCCTTCGGCGCGGTGGAGAGCGCGGTGGAGGCGATGAAGCGCGGCGCGTACCACTACCTCACCAAGCCCTTCCGCCTGGACGAGGTGCTCCTCTACGTCGGGCGCGCGGTGGAGGAGCGGCGCCTGCGCGCCGAGCACCGCGACCTCAAGCGGCAGGTGGCCGACCGCAGCGGCCTGGGCTCGCTCATCGGCCGCGGCGCTTCCATGCAGGCGCTCTACGCGCTCATCGAACGCGTGGCCCAATCCGGCGCCCCGGTGCTGGTGCGCGGCGAGAGCGGCAGCGGCAAGGAGCTCGTCGCCCGGGCACTGCACTCGGAGGGGCCCCGGCGGCCCGGGCCCTTCGTGGCGGTCAACTGCACCGCGCTGCCCCACGCGCTGCTGGAGAGCGAGCTGTTCGGCCACCTCAAGGGTGCCTTCACCGGCGCCACCACCGCGCGCCGGGGCCTCTTCGTCGAGGCGGACGGCGGCACGCTCTTCCTCGATGAAATCGGGGACATGCCGCCCGAGCTCCAGGCGAAGCTCTTGCGCGTGCTGGAGGACGGCGAGGTGCGGGCCGTGGGGGCGGACGGCTCTCGCAGCGTGGACGTGCGCGTCATCGCCGCCACCCACCAGGATTTGGAGGCCCGGGTGAAGGAGGGCCGCTTCCGGGCGGACCTCTTCTACCGGCTCAACGTGGTGTCGCTGCGGATTCCTCCGCTGCGCGAGCGGCCCGAGGACATTCCCATGCTCGTCGAGCACTTCGTGGCCCGGGCACGCACCCGCAACCCGCGCTCCCCCGTCACCGCGCTGGACCCGGACGTGGTCGCCGCGCTCGCGCGCATGCCCTGGGCCGGCAACGTGCGCGAGCTGGAGAACCTCATCGAACGCCTGGTGGTGCTCGGCAGTCAGTCCACCGTGGACCTGTCGCTCCTGCGGCATCACGCCTCGGGGGGTGCACTGGAACCCCACCCGCTGGCCGCGGCCTACGAGCAGGTGGTGCCACTGCGGCAGCTCGAGAGCGAGTACATCGCCTGGGTGGTCGCCCGCTGCGGAGGCAACAAGACGCGCGCGGCGGAGCTGCTGGGGATTGATGTCTCCACCATTCACAGACGGCGCTCCGACACCGGCATTTCGCAACGCTAGGACGCTGCGCTTTGCCATCCTCGGAGGCGGCTTCGCGAGTCCCTCCAGAGAGCACCTCTCGCGGCATGGGCCTTGCTCAAACAGCAGGGCATGACCCGCACCCTCCTCTGCCTCTTCCTGACGGCCGGCCTCGTCGGTTGTGCGAGCCGCGCCGCCAACAGCTCCACCTCCCACGCCGGTCCCCCGCCGACCGCCTCCGCGCCCGCGACGCCGCGGCATGACGACTCCTCCCGCCCGGCCTCCGGGGAGGAGACCGAAGCGCTGCTGGCGCTCACCTCCGCGCCCATCTACTTCTCGCTCGACTCCGCCACGCTCGCACCCGAAGCGCGTGACGGGCTGGAGCACGTCGCCCAGGCCCTGCGCCAGCGCTCGCTCGCGAAGGTGACGGTGTCGGGCCACACCTGCGAGCTGGGCACCACCGAGTACAACATCGCGCTGGGGCAGCGCCGCGCCGACATCGTGCGCGCCTACCTCGTGCGCCTGGGCGTCGAGCCCCAGCGCATCGCCGTCGTGTCCTATGGCGAGGAGCGGCCGGCGGACGTGAATACCCCGGAGAAGAACCGCCGCGCCGAGCTCTCCTTCCGCCTGGCCGAGCAGGCCCGCGCGGGCGAGCTGTAGCCCTTCCCTCCCCGCCCGAGAACACCCATGAACACCCCTGAGAACGCGCCCACGCCGTCGTCCGTCCCATCCACCCGTTCCTCTCGCGGGCCGCTGGTGGCCACCGCCCTGGTCGTGGTGCTGCTCGTCGGAGGCGTGGCCGCATACCTGCTGCGCGCGCCCGAGCCCGCCCCCGCGCCCGCCCCGGTGCCCGAGCAGGCGGCACCCGTCGCGGCCGTCCCCGCCCCTCCAGCGGTGCAGCTGTCCGGAACCGACCCGCGCGTGAGGGAGCTGCTGCGTGGACTCTCCAGCGACGCGGACTTCCTGCGCTGGCTGTCCGCCGAGGACCTCGTCCGCCGCTTCACCGCCGCCACGAACCTCGTCGCCGAGGGACAGAGCCCGCGTGCGCCGCTGTCCTTCATGGCGCCCACCGGAGGCTTTCGCGTCGTGAAGCGCGCCGGGCGGACCGTCATGGCGCCGGAGGGACAGGCCCGCTACGACGGCGTCGTCCGGGCCCTGGCCTCGGTGGACGTGAAGGGCGTGCAGCGCGTGTACCAGGAGCTCGAGCCGCTGCTGGACGCGGCCCACGCGGAGATGGCCCCGCCCGGGCGGAGCCTGAAGCAGGCCCTGGCCCAGGCCATTGGCAGGCTCACCCGCGTCGAGGTGCCTCGCGGCCCGGTGGAGCTCACCCCGAAGGGCGCGCTCTACGTCTATGCGGACCCGCGCCTGGAGGCCCTGGGCGGCGCCGAGAAGCACCTGCTGCGCATGGGGCCGGAGAACATGCGCAAGGTGCAGGCGAAGCTCTCGGAGCTGGCCGGAGCCCTGGGCCTGCCTTCACCCGAGCAGGCCGGGCAGCCATGACCCGTGAAACCCCGGTGGGTCAGCCCCTGCCCATGAAGGCGAGGCGTGTCGCCACGGCCCGCTCCACGGGCGCCGTGCCCGCGCAGCCGGACCTGGGCGAGGTGCTGGAGTTCATGCGGCTGCTGTGGGCGGTGGCCCAGGGCCTGAGCACCGCCTCGAAGGGAATGGAGGCCGTGCTGGGACTGACGGACCTCCAGCGGCTGGTGCTCCAGTTGGTGGAGCAGTCCCCTGGCATCACCGCCACCCGGCTCGCGAGCGTCCTCCACGTCCACCCCAGCACCCTCACCGGCGTGGTGAAGCGGCTGGTGAAGCGAGGCTATCTGGTGCGCCAGGACGACCCGGGTGACATGCGCCGGGCGCTGCTCTTCGTGACCGGGCCGGGAAGCGCGCTGGTCATCCCAGCCACCGGCACCGTCGAGGCCGCCACCCAGCGGCTGCTCCTGCGCATGCCAGCGGAGTCCCTGACGGAGGCGCGGGAGCTGCTCACCGCGCTCTCCGAGGAGCTGCACCGCGTGGAGCCGCCTGGCGGCGAGCGCTGACCCAGAACATGCCGCGGAGGGTCGGCTGCGGGCCGGAGAACAGGGACACCGCCGCGCGCACCGTGGAGTCATCCACCTCAATTGCTATTGTATCTAAGATGCAATTCAGTGGACAGATTGGCGCGCGCTGATGCCGGACTCGATTCCTATCGCTCGAACGTCATGGAAGTAGTATTTTTCCAGGCGACCAGGACTCCGCGTGAACGTCCTGCGAGGAGCGTGGTGCATCTGAAGATCCGTGACAGTCAGCTGCGCTCCCTCTCTCGAGCACGCCTGCAACAGTTCGTGGTGGAGATGATGACCCACCTCCGCACCCACTTTCCGGGTGAGCTGGCGGCGTTGCAGGACTGGGAGCTGGGTGAGGAGCTCGAGCGCTGTCTCGACCGGGCGGCGGAGTACGGAATCTCGTCACGCCGGGACTGCGCCCGCTATCTCGAGCTGGCCGCGTGCTTCGGCTGGTCCTTCGATACCGAGCTGGGATGGCCCGCGAAGCTGCTCCGTGAGCCGACGGGCAGCCCCAGCGCGCGTCTGGCGCGCGTTCACGAGCGCTGCCTCCAATCGCTCGAGCAGTCGGCAACGAAGGCCACGCAAAGACAAGTGCTGGGGATGTAACCATGGCAACCTCTGACGACGGCTTCGCGAGTTGGTCCCCGCACCACGAGCCGCACGCATCCGGCTCCAGCAGCGAGGTCACCTCGCCGGAGGTCTTCAGCGGCACGGGTACGGCGCCGGAGGACCTGCTTCGGGACTGGCGCACGAGCTTCGGTCCGCACGAAATCTGGAAGCCCGAAGAGCCCCCCGCGGAGGACGCGTCACGCGCGCGCGCCGCGCGCCTTCGGGCCGCCGACGCCGCCTCCTCCAAGCTGGAAGGCGAGGTGGGCAGCGCCGTCCAACGCTGCCCCCTGAAGCACCCGAACCACGCGGTCGAGGTGGTGCTCACCAGCGATGACGGCCCCGTCGCGGGCGCCGTCGTCGAGCTCCGCCGCAAGGGGAAGGCCGGCATCCTCACCCTGCGAGCGGACTCCCAGGGACGGGTCCGCTTCGAAGGCCTGCTCGACTCCGATACCCATCAGGTGCGGGCCCTCGGCGTCGGCACGTGGGCGCTCGAAGGCACCGGGCCGCTCCCGGGGGACCGCGCGACTTCGGCCTTCGATGCGGCGTGGGCCGCGCCCTCCACGTCCGGTGAGTCGGGGCGATACAAGGTGGCGCAGGGCGAATCCCTCTGGACGCTCGCCGTCCGATTGGGCCTCGACTCACAGACCCTGTGGAAGAACAACCCCGACCTCCACCAGGGGCAGCGCAGCCCCGATGTGCTCGCCCCCGACGACGTCGTCAACCTGACGGAGAGCCAGCCGACCCTCGTGGAGGTCGGCACCGGTCAGGAGGCGCGGCTCCGCTGCGAGCGGGCCGAGGCGCGAGCACGCCTGCGCTTCCAGGATGAGGAGGGCGCCGCACGCTCCGGGCTTGGCTTCCTCATCACGGTGACCACCCGCGACGGGTCGGAGCATTCCTGGACCGGGAAGACGGATGGCGCCGGGGCGCTCGACGAGGCCGTCCCGGCCGAAGCGGTGACGATGGAGCTCACGCTGGCCACCGAGCCCCATCCCGAGACCTATCATTTCCGGTTCGCGCACCTGGACCCGCTCGAGACGATTTCCGGCGTCCAGGGGCGGCTCTTCAATCTCGGGTTCTGGTGCGGCTCGGAGCGCAACGAAGTGGGCCCGCTGACCCGCCGCGCGCTCGCTGAGTTCCAGAAGAAGTACGGCCTGCGTGAGTCGGGCGAAATCGATGAACCGACCCGGACGCAGCTCGCGAAGCTGTACTCGCCTTGAAGTACCGGATGGCTCCCTGCTCGACGTAGTTTCATCGGAGGCGAATTGGCACTCTCTGTCACGAACGTAGCGCAGGCATTGGACAGGGTCACCGGCGGCGCTGTCGTCACCATCACCGGAACGGACTTCGCCGTGTCCGTGCGCGTGAAGTTCGGGAACCAGAAAGCGCCGAAGGTACTGCGAGTCAATTCGACGACCCTGACGGTCACCGTGCCGGCGCAGCCCGTGGCTGGACCGGTCACCGTCTCGGTGACGAACGACCCTGGATACCTCTACGACGGCGGGCCGACCGCCACATGGGCCACTCAATTCCAGTACTACGCCGTCATCAAGAGCATCGAGCCGAACCTGCTCCCGACCGCTGGCGGCGCCGTGACAATCAACGGCGAAGGCTTTCCCATGGGCGCGCAGGTCGTCGTTCGCCCCGCTGGCCTTGCCGACATCGCGGCGCTGGCGGTGAACCGCGTCTCGGCCAAGGTCATCACCTGCACCCTCCAGCAGCATGCGCTCGGTCCAACGCAGGTGTGCGTGTTGAACCCGGGAGACAACCTCGCCTTCCCCTTCGGGTTCCACTTCTGTGAGCCGCTGATCAGCGCGCTTTCACCGGCGAAAGGCCGGCCCGGCGGTGGCACGAGTGTCACCATCACCGGGCGACACTTCGTGCCCAACTCGGCAGTCGACTTCGGGGGCGTGGCAGCCGCCGCTGTCGCCTTCAACTCGTCGACCGAGCTCGTGGCCCAGACGCCTGCACACCTCGCGGGCCGCGTCGCAGTCCGGGTGACGAACCCCGCGCTGCCGCCTGTCGGGGGCGCGACTCCGGCTCCGGCGGTGGTCCTCTCCACCGGGACCCTGGACGGCTTCGAGTACGGCAGCTCGGAGGTCCTCGGCATCGAGCCCGCGAAGGGCCCCGCGGCCGGTGGGACCGCGGTGACCATCAAGGGGCGCGGGTTGCTCACGCTCGCGGTGAATGGCGTGCAGCTCGGAGGCACGGCCGCGCTCAACGGGCACCTCGTGGACGCGATGACCGTCACCGCGACGACACCGGCAGGACCGCCTGGACCGGTCAACATCACGGTCCAGAACAGCCTCGGCGACCCGGTGGCGGTCCTGGCCAATGGCTTCACCTTCGTCGCGCTCGCGACGGTGACGGCCGTGGAGCCCCCGGACGGTCCCGAGGATACGGAGGTCACCATCCAGGGGACCCACTTCGAAAAGGGTGCGGCGGTCCGAATCGGGGGAGTCGACGCCACCGACGTCAACGTCATCTCCGCCACCGCGATACGCTGCACGGTGCCCCCTCACGCCAACGGCGCGGTGAACGTGGAGGTCCAGAACGACGGCGGCGGCACCGGCACGCTCGTCAATGGCTTCACCTATGCCGACTTTCGCATCGAGCCCCGACGCGGGCTCCCGGCCGGTGGCGAGAACGTGCGCATCCACCTGCCGGTCCCTCCCCTGCCCGGCGCGGCGATTACATTCGGTGGTAACGCGGCGGCGCCCGCTGCCGGCCCGGACCTCACGGTCACCACGCCCGCGCACGCGGCGGGCCAGGTGGACGTCATCGTCGACGGTGTCACGCGGGTGAACGGCTTCGAGTATGCCGCCATCACGAAGATAGAGCCGAACGCCGGTCCGCAGGGAACCACGGTGACCATCCATGGCTCGGGCTTCGATGGCACCACCGCGGTGAGCTTCGACGGGGTCGCCGCCGCGCCCGTGGTGGTCGTCTCGGCAACCCAGCTCACCGTCGCAAGTCCGGTGCATGCAGCCGGCCCGGTGGACGTTGTCGTCACGAACTCGGGCGCCGGCAGCTACACCCAGGGCTACACGTTCCAGCCCGCGGCGACAGTCACCGGCATCCAACCCCTGACGGGGACGAGCGCGGGCGGTACGGACATCACCATCACCGGAACGGGCTTCGTGAAGGGTGCCAGCGCCTTCATCGCCAACGTCGCGGCGACGAACGTCGTCTTCGTCTCCCCGACCACCCTCACGGCCAGGACCCCGGCCGCGGCCGGAGGCCCTCCGTACGCCGCCGTCCATGTGTCGGTCCTCAATCCCGGCGCGCCTGCTCCGAGCGTCGGCAACAACCTCTTCACGTATCGGAACGCGCCCACCGTCACCGCGGACGCGGACCCGGCGATGGGCCCCATCACGGGCGGACGCGCCATCATCGTCACCGGCGCCGACTTCCTCCAGAAGGCCACGGTCCTCGTCGACGGGCACCAGGCGACGGACGTCGAGTACGTCAATGCCACCACGCTGCGCTGTCGCGTGCCCCCGCGCGCGGCCGGACAGGTCTCCATCGCGGTGCAGAACCCGGGAGACCCGACGCCCGGCCCCGCGCGGTTGAACGCCTTCACCTACGTCGCCGCCCCGCACACCCCCACGGGACAGAACTTCGTCCAGTTCATCCAGGACGGAGAGAACTTCTTCGACTTCCTCCGTCTCGGCTTCGAGACGGTGCGGCAGGCTCCACCGGACCCGAAGGGGCTCACGTACGTCCGTCTTGCGTTCTGGAATGCGCACGACGACGTCACCGTCGGCCCCCGGGCCAATCTGGAGCAGCCCAATCACCGGCTCATCAACTACATCGAGCGGGTGGTCCGGGCCGGACACCACGTCGAGTTCATCCTCTGGCGCCCCAACGCGCTCGAGAGCCGGTTCGACATGGGCAAGGGCGTGTTCTCGTCCAACCAGGACATGGCGAAGAAGCTCTACGACATGGACGTCGCCATGGCCGCGGTGGAGGGCGCCGGGCGTGTTCGCGTCTATTTCGAGCACTCGGAAGGTGAGACGGGCTCTTCCATCCACCAGAAGATCGCCATCTTCTCCGTTGCGGGTGTGCGTCACGCCGCCATTGGCGGCTTGAACCTCTCGAACAGCTACTTCGGGTCGCAGGACCATACCTTCCCGCCGCTGGCCGCTCACTGCCAGCCCTGGCACGACGCAGCCGTCTACATCCGTGGCCCGGCCACCGATGACATCGAACGCGAGTGGATGCGGCGCTGGCGCAGGACCCGGGCGCTCGAGGCGGAGTGGTATGGCCTGGCGAACGTGTATGGGTACAACGGTGAATTCCTCGCCCGTGACTTCACGTTCTTCGAGTCCTCCACGGTCCGCCGCCGGACGGTCGAAACCGTCGACAACACCACGCTGCAGCCAGCCGACGCGCAGAACACCGAGGTGAAGATTGCCGTCACCCGGGCCGAGGGCACGACGCGATACACACACATCCGCGACGCGGTCATCGAGCGCATCAACGCGGCGAACAACTACATCTACTTCGAGAACTATCACTTCTGTGATCCGGACCTGGTGCAGGCCATCGTCGCGCGTCACCGGGCCCGCTCGGCGGTGGGTGCCAACCTCCGGGTCGCCATCGTCGTGCCCGACCCCATGGACGGCAAGTCAGGCTACATGACCCGTCGGGCGTGGCTGCACTTCGCGCTCACCTTCGAGGACGGAACCGTGGCTCCGGCGGCGCCCTACTGTACGCGTGTCGTCTACGACATTGGCGCGGGCCCGGTGACCGTCATGCGAGCGGCATGCGGGGCCAACTGGCAGGTGTTCGACTGCTACAATCCGGGGGCACCGACTGCGACGAGCTGGCTGGAGAACGACACGCTGACCTTCGACTCCGGGGCGGGGGCGGTCGTGGTCCGGTTTCACCAGATCATCGCGGTGGAGTCCGCAATCCATTTCTACTGCCCCAAGTACATCCATCCTGGAGCGCCACCGACCCCCAACTCCATCTACACCCATTCGAAGGTCGCCGCTTTCGACGACCAATGGCTCGTGGTGGGCTCGGCGAACTGGTCCTTCCGCAGCATGCAGTACGACGGAGAGATCAGCGCCTTCATCCATTCCGTGCCCATCACGACCACCACGGTCTTGTCCCTCCTCGCGCACTTCAATACGAATATCGGAGGGGTGGTGACTCCCATGAATGTGGAGCAGGCAGCCCTCGCAAGCATGGCCATGCCAGCATTGGGCCAGATCCGTCTCTACCCGTACGAGTACTACAACCCGGCTGTTGCGCTTGGCGGAGGCAACCCGGCCCTGCCGTTCAGCCGCGCCGTGCCGCTGTCGCCGACCCTGACGAACCTGCGGACGTTCCTCGCGAATCCGAGCATGCCCAACTACACGTGGCTCTGAGGGCCCTGAGCCCGCTCGCTTCCCGCGAGCCAGGGCCTGAAGTCCGAGCGCTGACTCAGAACATGTCGCGAATGGTCGGCTGCGGGCCGGAGAACAGGGACACCGCCGCGCGCACCGTGGCGTCATCCGCGTCCAGCAGGCCCGCCATCCGCAGCGTCTCCGCGGACTGGTAGCCCGTGTAGAGCGGGGACAGTCCGCGCACGTCCAGGCGCAGACTCCCCTCCCCACCCTTCCGCACGCGCGCCGCGCCGTCCGAGACTTCCAGCACGAAGCGCCCGCGGTTCTCCGGGAACAGGTCGTCCTCCACCTCCAGGTGCAGCGCCCCGGACAGCCCCGAAGGCCACCCGCGCGCCTCCAGCGCCTTCGCCACGTCCAGCACGCGCACCATCCAGTGCATGTCCAGCTTCACCGTGTACGTCTGCTCGCGCACGTGCATGAGCAGCGGGTCATCCGCCCCGCCGTACCACACGGCCTCCGTCACCAGGGAGCGGTGGTCGCCCAGGAAGCTCAGGATGTGCCGCGCCGCCGCGGGCGTGTTGGCCACGACATCCGACAGGGACAGCTCCTGCTTCCAGCCCGCGAGCGACTTGCGCACGACGAACAGGTGCCCCTCCACGCCGGAGGCGCCCTCCACGAGGTAGCCGCTCGCCGTTCCGTCGCGCGGCGCGTACACGCGGCTCCACACATAGGGGCCCCGGGCAAGCCAGCCCTGCCGCGCCTGGGCCGAGCGCTGGTAGTTCGCGGCGATGGCCGCCTCGTCCTTCGCCTCGATGGGCCGCAGCGACAAGGTGCGCTCGCTCACGTCCAGCATGGGCACCTGGAGGCGAACCTCGTACCGCGCGCCGGAGTGCTCGTAGCCCACGCGCCGGTAGAGCGGCTGCGTGGCGGGATAGAGCGTGGACAGCGGGGCTCCCGTCGCGCGGGCCTCGCGCAGCACGTTCTGCATCATCCGCGTGGCGGTACCGCGACCGCGATGGACGGGGGACACGCCCACCCCGCCAATGCCCACGATGGGCACGTTGCGCCCGCCGTACCACTGGCCCATCGGAATGAAGACGAGTGTCCCCGCGACATGGCCGCCCTCGCGCATCAGCCGCAGGCTCGACGCCCCCACGCGCTGTGTCCAGGTGGTCGCCGCCGCCGGCGCCATCGCATACGACTGCACCATGATTTCCGCGGCCGCCGCCAGTTCCTGCTCGTCTCGCGGAGACCCGTAGTCTCCAGGTGTCGTGTCCACGTGCATCCCCTCCCGATGCGTGCCGTTATGCTCTGGAATGCGTAGCACGCTCAGGACGGCAGGGTCAGCCTGTCCAGCAGCAACCCGAAGAAGGCACCGTCGCCACGAAATGCCCAGCCCAGGTGCGCGCCACACGCGGCGCAGTGCGCCACCTGCCAGGCGAATCCGGGGAACCACGTAGCCTCGGCCGTGGGCGGGCCATCCACGGCACACCCCTCCGCCTGGGCGAAGCAGCCGAAGTGGAAGACGATGCCGAACGGGTTGACGCGCGTGTGCTCGTGCCGACTGTTGACGGGGATGCGGTGGCGCTCGCGTGTCACGGGATGGCCACAGCGCGCGCAGCACAGCGGTGCCTCCGGCTCACGCGTCTCCAGGGACTCCTCGACCTTGGCTTCTGGTGCCCCGGGCTCACCGGAGGCCGTGCCCTTGAGCCACCATGACGCTGTGAGGTGCCGTGCGTCCCCGTGTCCGGCCGCCTGCATCATCCCCTCCGGTCCATGCCTCTCAGGTAGCCCCGGTGCGAGGGAAACGGGAGGGGCTCACAGCGGCGCCATGCGCTGCAGCTTCGCGTAGAAGGACGGCGCGAGCAGGTAGGCGAACGTCGCGTCGCCGAAGCCCAGCAGGTCGCCGTCGCGCACGTGCAGCTCGCCGCCCGACGCCAGCTCCTTCGCGTTGATGAAGGTGCCGTTGCTCGACTTGAGGTCCACCAGGGTGCAGCCCGCCGCGGGGCCGTGCCAGCACAGCTGCGCGTGGCGCTTGGAGACGGACGGCTCGTTGACCACCAGGTCGCAGTCGGGCTGGCGGCCCACGGTGAGCACGTCCTGCCCGTCCACCGGCGGCAGCGTGGCCACGGTGAGCGCGTCGAAGTGCAGCCAGAGGGCCACCTGCTGCCGCTCCAGGCTGGGAATGTCGCGCGCCATCGTCGTGCGGGCCGCGCCCATCTTCAGCGCGAGTTGCGCCATCACCGGGCTGGGCGGCTTCTGCACCAGCACGAAGGGCCCCACCTGCCGGCAGAAGAACGGCTCCGTCAGCCGCCTGCTCAGCGCTCGCAGTTCCTGGACGGTCAGCATGGCCTGGTCCCCCACCCTCGTTTCGAGGCCGGCATCCTACCCGGCGTCCTGCCCTTCGTCGCGGATTGTGAGGATGTGCCGGTACGGCACCACGCGCACCAGCTCCGCGAGCGTCGTCATGCGCGCGGACACCTTGTCCAGCGCGTCCTGCACCAGCGTGCGCAGCCCGTGCGCCCGCGCATGGCGGCGCAGCTCCACGGTGGGCGCGCTCCGGGCGATGAGGTCCTGGAGGTCCGGGTCCACCAGCAGCAGCTCGAAGATGCCCAGACGTCCCTTGTAGCCGGTGTGGTGGCACGCCTCGCAGCCCCTGCCCGCGTGCGGCTGCACGCCCTTCAGCAGCCGGCCGAGGAGCGCCTCCTGCTCCAGGGTGGGCGGGACGGGCTCCACGCACTGCTCGCAGATGCGGCGCACCAGTCGCTGGGCCAGCACCGCCAGCAGCGAATCGCTGATGTCCACGTCGTCCAGCTTCAGCCCGCGCAGCCGCGCCACCGCGCCCACCGCGTCCGCGGTGTGCAGCGTGCCCAGCACCACGTGACCGGTGGACGCGGCGGTGAGGGCCATGCTGCCCGTCTCCAAATCACGGACCTCGCCCACCAGCATGACGTTGGGGTCCTGGCGGAGCATGGCGCGCAGCAGCGTCGCGTGCGGCATCTGCTGCGTCACCTGCTTCTGGTTCACCTTGGGGACGTAGTACTCGATGGGGTCCTCGGCGGTGATGATCTTCCTGCGGCCGTCGTTGAGCCGGGCCAGCGCCGAGTACAGCGTCGTCGTCTTGCCGCTGCCCGTGGGCCCGGTGACGAGCACCAGCCCCTCCGGGTTGCACAGCAGTTGGAGGAAGAGCGTCTGCATGGCCGGGGACATGCCCAGCTGCTCCACGGGGACCAGGCCCACGCTGGCGTCGAGGATGCGGATGACCACGTCCTCGCCCACGGGGCTGGGCACCACGCTGACGCGGTAGTCCACCAGCTTGCGTCCCTCGGAGCCCTCCAGGAGTGCGCGGAAGCGGCCGTCCTGCGGGCGGCGGCGCTCCGTGATGTCCAGCCCGGCGAGCAGCTTGATGCGGCTGACCACCTCCGGCAGCGAGCGCGGGTCGATGTCCGTGTACGACTGGTGGAGGATGCCGTCGATGCGATAGCGCAGGTCCACGTCGTCGAAGTAGCCCTCCACGTGGATGTCGGACGCCTTGAGCTCCACCGCGGTGGCGAGCACGTGGTCCACCAGCTCCACCGCGGACGGCGCTTCGGACAGCGGCACGCGGGCCTTGAGCGTGAGGTCCGCGGTGATGCGGGGCCCCGCGCCGAAGCCCACCTCCAGCGCGGACTCGACTTCGTAGTGGTTGAGGTGGACGGGCTGGAGCGGGCGCCGGAGGAAGTCGCTGATGAGCTCGATGATGACGCGGTTGTCCGGCTGGACCATGCCCACCGTCACCGGCGAGGCATGCGCGGCCGGGTCCACGCGACCCAGCACCGCCACCTTGTTGCGCCGGCAGAAGGACTCCGGGAGCAGCCGGAGCGAGGGACGGTCCAGGGTGAACTGGGAGAGCTCGGAGAAGGGAGGGACGTCCGCCATGTGGCCCCTGGATTATCAGCCGGGGCCGGGGGTGGGCTACCGGGCCGTTCCACCGCTGCTATCCTCGGAGGTCATGAAGCGCCCCTCCGAGCCCGACGCGCCGGCCATGCCGTCGCTGCTCGTCTTCGCCATCGCGGTGCTCGTCTTCGGCTCTCCGCTGCGCCGGCTGTGGCTGGCGGAGGGAGCGCCCGGCTACCTGCCCTTCCTCGTCTGGCTGGGCGTCATCGCCCTGGGCGGCTGGGTGGCACACCGGAGCGGTGGCCATGACACTTGAGCTGGGCCCGCTCGTCGCGGCGTCCGTCGCGTACCTGCTCGTGCTCTTCCTGGTGGCGTACGCCGCCGAGCGGGGCGTCATCCCCGCGCGCATCACCCAGCACCCGCTCGTCTACTCGCTGGCGCTGGGCGTGTACGCCACCTCGTGGTCCTACTTCGGCAGCGTGGGGTACGCGGCGCGGCACGGCTTCCGCTACCTGGGCATCTACCTGGGCGTCACGCTGGCCTGCCTGCTGAGCCCCGTGCTGTGGCGCCCGCTGCTGCGGCTGACGCGTGAGTTGCAGCTCACGTCGCTGGCGGACGTGCTGGCCTTCCGCTACCCGGGCCAGTCCACCGGCACGGCGGTGACGCTGTTCATGCTGGCCGGAAGCCTCCCGTACCTCGCGCTCCAGGTGCGCGCCGTCGTGGAGTCCGCGAAGGTGCTCAGCCCCTCCGCGTCGCCCACGCTCGTGGGCCTGGGCTTCTGCGCGGTGCTGACCGGCTTCTCCGTCCTCTTCGGCGCGCGGCACCTCACCCCGCGCGAGCGGCACGAGGGGCTGATGCTGGCCATCGCCTTCGAGTCCGCGGTGAAGGTGGTGGCGCTCACGGCCGTGGGCCTGTGGGCGGTGTCCTCCGTGTTCGGCGGCGTGGACGGGCTGATGGCGTGGCTGGATGCCCACCCGGAGGCGGTGGACGGGCTCCAGCGGCCGGCCCGGGACGCGTCCTGGGCGCCGCTGCTGGTGCTGTCCTGCGCGGCGGCCTTCCTGACGCCGCGCAGCTACCACGTGGCCTTCACCGAGGCGCCGGAGAAGGACGGGTGGGCCACCGCCACCTGGGCGCTCCCCCTGCTGCTGCTGGTGATGAACCTGTTCGTGCCGGTGCTGCTGTGGAGCGGGGACGCGGTGGGGCTGCCCTGGCCCGCGGACTTCCACGTGCTGGGCGTGCCGGCGTCGCGCGGGGCCACGGGTCTGGCGCTGGTGGCCTTCCTGGGCGGCGTGTCCGCGGCGAGCGCCATGGTCATCGTCACCACGCTCGCGCTGGCGCCCATGTGCCTCACGCACCTGGTGCTGCCCCTGGGCTACGCGCGCGGCCAGCCGCACCTGTACGGCTGGCTCTTGTGGGCGCGGCGGCTGCTCATCGCCATCATCATCCTGGCGGGCTACGGCTTCTACCGGCTGCTGGACACGCGCGGCACGGGGCTGGTGGACCTGGGGCTGGTGTCCTTCGTCGCGGTGGCGCAGTTCGCCCCGGGCGTGCTGGGGCTGCTCTTCTGGAAGCGCGGCACGCGGGCGGGGTTGCTCGCGGGGTTGAGCGTCGGCGCAGCCACGTGGGCGGTGACGCTGGTGGTGCCGCTGTGGGCCTCGCCGGGTGTGGTGGCGTGGACGCGGCGGGTGGCGGGGTTGCTCGGCTTCCCCTCGGATGAACCGTGGGGCTTCTCCACCTTCGCGTCGCTGACGCTCAACGTGCTGGCCTTCGTGGCGGTGTCGCTGGCCACGCGGCAGTCGGCGCGGGAGGCGGAGGCCGCGCGGGCCTGCACGCGCGAGGCGCCCGCGCTGGCCTCGGGTGGCGTGGTGGCGGGCTCGCCGGAGGAGTTCCGTCGGAGCCTGGCGCCGCTGCTGGGCAAGGAGGCCGCGGCGGCGGAGGTGGACCGGGCGCTGGCCTCGCTGGGCCTGCCCCCGGACGAGCGGCGGCCCGCGGAGCTGCGCCGGCTGCGCGACGGCGTGGAGCGCAACCTGTCGGGGCTCCTCGGCCCGGTGCTGGCGCGGCTGACGGTGGAGGAGGCGCTGCGGCTGGAGCCGGAAGCGCGCACCGCGCTGGCGGAGCAACTGCGCTTCGTGGAGGAGCTGCTGCGGGACGCGCGAAGCATGCAGGGCGGACCCGTCCATGCGCTGGAGGCGGTGCGGCGCTACCTGCGGCGCATCCTCGAGGACCTGCCGCTGGGCGTGTGCGCGGTGGGGCCGGACGGCGAGGTGGTCATCTGGAACGCGGCGCTGGAGCGGTTGGCCGGCGTGGAGGCGGGCGCGGTGCGGGGCCACCTGCTCGCGGCGCTGCCGGGGCCCTGGGGCCCGCTCTTGTCCGGCTTCGCGGCCGGCGCCGAGGAGGACACGGAAGCGCGCGTCACCGTGGCGGGAGGCGAGCGCGTGCTGCGCCTGCACCGCTCGCGGCTGTCGGCGGCGGAGGAGCGGGGCAGCGCGTCCGAGGGCATGGCACTGCTGGTAGAGGACCTGACGGAGCGCAAGGCGGTGGACGCGCGGTTGGCACACCAGGACCGGCTGGCCTCGCTGGGCCGGGTGGCGGCGGGCGTGGCGCACGAGATTGGCAACCCGCTGACGGCGATTGCCAGCCTCGCTCAGAACCTCAAGTACGAATTGGACGACGCGGAGGCGGTGCGCGAGCGCGTGGGACTCATCCTCCAGCAGTGCCGGCGCATCGACGCGATTGTCCGGGCGCTGGTGGGCTTCAGCCACGCGGGCACGGCGGGCGGCGAGGCGCGCCCCTTCACGCGAGTCGCGGTGGGCCCCTTGCTGACGGAATCCGTGGAGCTGGCGAGGCTCGCACGCGGCACGCGGAAGGACCGGGGGCTGCGCTTCGAGCACCGCTGTCCGGAGGGGCTGGAGGTGCTGGGCGACGCGCAGCGGCTGGAGCAGGTGCTGGTGAATCTGCTGACCAATGCCATCGACGCCTCGCCCGACGGCGCGTTGGTGGAACTGGTGGCGGAGGTTGACGGCAGGGGCGTCCACCTGCGGGTGCTGGACCGGGGCGCTGGCGTTCCGCGAGAGCTGACCCAGCGCATCTTCGAGCCCTTCTTCACGACGAAGCAGCCGGGCGAGGGCACGGGGCTGGGGCTGGCGCTGGTGGCGGGAATCGTGCGGGAGCATGGAGGGGCCATGCAGGTGGACAGCCGCCCCGGGGGAGGCACTAGCGTGACGGTGAGCCTGCCGGAGCCGCTGGGAGTCCAGACCGGACGGGGAGCCCTGGCATGAGTCGCATCCTGGTCATCGAGGACGAGCCCATCATCCGCACGGAGCTGCGCCGCCTGCTGGTGCGCGCGGGGCACGACGTGTCCGAGGCGGGCAGCGTGCAGGAGGCGTCGGCCGACTACGCGCTGGACTCGTTCGACCTGGTGCTGTCGGACCTGCGCCTGCCGGGAGCGCCGGGGACGGATGTGATTGCGCTGTGCCCGGGCGTGCCGGTGCTCATCATGACGAGCTACGCCACGGTGAAGTCCGCGGTGGACGCGATGAAGCTGGGCGCGGTGGACTACATCGCCAAGCCGTTCGACCACGACGAATTGCTGATGCAGGTGGAACGGGTGCTGCGCGAGGGGAAGCTGGCGCGGCAGAACGCGGCGCTGAAGCGCGAGGTGGAGCAGGCGCACCCGGTGAGCGGCATGGTGGGGAGCTGCACGGCGATGCGCGAGGTCTTCGAGCGCGTGCGCAAGGTGGCCCCCTCCCCGGCCACGGTGCTGGTGCTGGGCGAGTCCGGCACGGGCAAGGAACTGGTGGCCCGGGCGATTCACGCACAGAGCCCGAGGACGGACGGGCCGCTGGTGGCGGTGAACTGCGCGGCGATTCCAGAGGGGTTGCTGGAAAGCGAGCTCTTCGGCCACGAGAAGGGCGCCTTCACGGGAGCTCAGGCGGCGCACGCGGGCCTGGTGGAGGCGGCGCACGGCGGGACGCTGTTCCTGGACGAGATTGGCGAGCTGCCCGCGCCCGCGCAGGCACGACTGCTCCGCATGTTGCAGGACGGTGAGGTGCGACGGGTGGGCTCGACGCGGCCGCGCCGGGTGGACGTGCGCATCGTCGCGGCGACGCATCGGGACCTTCCGCGTCGCGTGCAGGAGGGGACGTTCCGCCAGGACCTCTACTTCCGGCTGCGCGTGGTGGAGATACGGCTTCCGCCGCTGAGGGAGCGTGGAGAGGACCTCCCCGCGCTGGCGAAGCACCTGCTGGAGAAGGCGTGCCGGCAGCTCGGGCGACCCGTGGCGACGTTCTCGACGGAAGCGATGATGGCGATGACGTCACACCCGTGGCCGGGCAACGTGCGCGAGCTGGAGAACGCGATTGAGCGCGCGGTCATCCTCGCGGACGGGCCGGTGGTGACGCCGGACCTGCTGGCGCTGGAGCTGCCGGGCGGCGGAGAGGCCGTGGCGCCGGACGTCGGTGAGAGTGGTGTCGAGGAAGCGGGTGAGTCGACGGACTCAATGGAGGAGTACTTCCGCCGCTTCGTGCTGGAGCACCAGGAGCACATGGGCGAGACGGAATTGGCGAAGCGGCTGGGCATCAGCCGCAAGGCGCTGTGGGAGAAGCGCCAGAAGCTCGGCATCCCGCGCACCCGGGCGTGAGGCGGTACGAACATCGAGGTCGTCCACGTTCCCGCGCAGCCCTGATAGGAGGGCCTCATGTCCGAGGGCTACTACGCCGGTGTCTACTGGCCCGGCCGCAAGGAGTCGGCCGAAGCCTGCGCTCGACGCACAACGCGTCTCTTCCAGGACCTGGGACCCCTGGAGCCAACCTGGGAGCATTGGTTTGCGACAGGCAGGACTCGTGAAGAGGCACTCGAACGGCCTCTGGCGCCTCAACCAGCGACCTTCGAGCAGCTATTCACGACGAAGAAGCATCACCTGCTGGGTGGTTTCACCCTGACAGCATGGAGTGGAGAGTCCCAGGGAAGCGCTACCGGCGTGATTCTGAAGTGCGGGCTGACGTCAGCGTCCGTATGCAACTCGTGCACGCTGAATCCTCCCCGTCAGGGGCTCATCGCACAGCGGGTCATGAATGGGACCGTGATGACCCGCGCTCTTCGCGCCATGGCGCTGGCCTGGGAACCGGATTGGGGCATCGCGACCTCCGAACTCCATAGAGCCGAAGTGCTCAAGGCAGCGGAGCCCGGCACCTTCGCGGGTTGGGTCATGTACTTCTCGCGGAGTCGCGGCGCGGTACCTCCCCTCCCCGCTCCGGCACGCATCGAACCTGTGGAGGACAAGGGTACTCTCGTCATCCTCACCCCGGAGTGCTTCACGGCGAGCAACCCCGAGCACGTTGCTCTCGCCGCACACGTACAAGCGATTCTGGGCGAGGCCGGGCTGCTGCGCCCCCTCCATGAATAGTCCACCGCCCCCAAGTCCCGAACGAGTGTCCATCAGTCGAGACTGCCAGCCCGCATAGACCGGAATCAACGACAGCTCGTTAGCATGGCCTCCACCACCCGGGGGGAAGTCATGGCGCAGAATCCACCTGTCGCAACCACAGTCGCCGTCGGTGAGCCCAAGCCTGGAGACACCGCGGTCATTCCCATTCCACAGCAGGAGAACAGCCGCCTCGTCCTCCTCACGGGCGCGCTGCCGTTGGTGGCGCTCGCCACTTCCTGGTTCGTGGCTCCCGGCTGGAGCTACGTCGCGACCACCGGCGCACTGGCACTGTTCCTCCTCGTGCTGGGACAGGCGATTTCAGGCACCCCCTTCGGCGTGCTCGTCAACGAGCGCAACATGATGAGCCTCTCGCGCATGCAGGCCGTCGTGTGGACGGTGATTGTCGTCGGCGGCTACCTGACCATGGCCCTCTCCCGCGTGAAGGCGGGCACGCCCGACGCGGTGGCCGTCGGCATCCCCCAGGAGCTCTGGTTGGCGATGGGCATCTCCACCACGTCCCTGCTGGGCACGCCGCTCATCCTCGGCGCCAAGCGCACCCGCAAGCCGGACGAAAAGATGATGCGGAACACGTCCACCCAGCTCGCCGAGGACATGAAGGACATCGAGCAGAACAGCGTCGGCACGCTCTACGCCAACAAGAGCATTCAAGACGCCCGCGTCTCCGACATGTTCCAGGGTGACGAGGTCGGCAACACCGCCCACATCGACCTCGCCAAGGTGCAGATGTTCTACTTCACGCTCATCGCCTCGGTGAGCTACTTCATGGACGTCGCCTCGTCCGTCATGACGGGCAAGACGGACGGCCTGCCGGCGCTCTCGCAGGGCTTTGTCGCGCTCCTCGCCCTCAGCCACGGCGGCTACCTGCTGGGCAAGGCGAACGACCACTCCAACTCGAAGCCCGCCGCCTGAACCCCGTGAAGGTGCCGCGTCACCGACGCGGCACCTTCAGCTCGTCGGCGAAGGCGTCGCGCAGCGCGGTGTCGAAGCCGTCGCCGTACACGAAGACTTCGACGCCCTCACACTGGAAGCTCGCGCGCGGCTCGCCGAACCTGCGCTTGAAGCCCGCCATGTCGAGCCGCTCCGTGATGACGAAGGTGTGGTCCGGGCGCTCGCCGTGCCGGGCCAGGTACCAGTCGACGTTGGTAATCCAGGGTTGGACGCGGCCCTCCCCCTCCACCTGGTTCACCCACAGCCCGGTGCGTGAGAAGAGCGAGACGAACTTCGCGTTCCAGTAGTCCCCCACGCCCCACGCCAGCCCATGGCGCTCGCGGTTCTCATCCAGGCACGCGACGAGGCGCGGGTAGTACCCGGAGACGAGCGGCCCCTCGGTGCGCCACGGATTGCGAGCGAACGTCCCCCCCCAGGCCACCGCCACCACGCCCAGGGCCACCGCGCCGAGCGCCCGTTGCCACGTCTCGCGCGGCACGAGCCCGGCCGCGAACGCCAGGCCGAGGAATGGAAGCAGGAGGGACATCGGGAGGTAGCGGAAGCACGTGTCGTCTCGGAAGAGGCCCGTCAGCACCACCGCGCCCACGTTCGTTCCCAGCGCGAGCACTCCGAAGAGGCACACCGCGTACACGCCCCCCCTCGGAGAGCCGGACGCCGTCCACTGACGGCGCCGCGCCACCAGCACCGCCACCGCGGCCAGCGTCATGACGACCCACAGCACCGTCAGCCCCGGAGAGCGCTGCACCTGCTCCACCACCAGGGACCCGAGCTGCCGGAGGCTCTCCCACGCCGCGTCCGCCCGCAGCTTCGTATACCCGGAACCCGAGCGCTTGAGCGTCGACCACCGCACCGCGCGGAAGCCCAGCAGCGTGGCCCCACCCAGGATGCCGAGGATGGCACCCAGCCGCCGCCATGGAACCGGACGCCGTGCCACCGCGAGGAGCACGAGGCACAGCCCCGCGGGCACGGTGAAGACGACGGCGAAGAGGCTGTCCGAGGCGCTCGCCAGGAAGCACAGCACGCCGAGCAGCCAGGGTGCGAGACGCGAGTCCCCCCGGAACGTCCGCAATGCCAGCGCCAGCCCCGCCAGCGCCATGGGCACCGTGCTGAAGTGGATGGCGCTGAGCACCGAGGTCTGCATCACGCGGAAGGTCCCCGTGCCGTAGGCCACCAGCAGCCCTGCCACCACGCAGACGGCCACCACCTGCCCCAGCGCCGCCGCGCCAGGAGGCGCCGCCGTGCGCACGAGGAACTGCGTGGACAGCACCAGCAGCGCCACCTGCACCGCCGCGTACAGCAGGGTGGCGTACACGAGGGAGCCGGACAGCGCCTGGAGCGCGAAGTACAGCGGCATGTCCGGGAAGAAGTACGGCGCGGGCGTCAGCCGCCACCCGGCCCACCTGCCGCCCAGCTCGAAGAGGTCGCGGTACAGGGCCGGCAGATAGAGCTCGTCCGAGTTGAAGAGCTCCATCGGGTCCAGCGTCCCATCGCTGAAGCGGAAGAAGACGTGCGCCAGCGCCACACCCAGCAGCACCCACGCGCCCGCATGGAGCCACCGGAACGCGGGGCCGCTCAGCGAGCTGGCAGGCGGAAGGGGCGGAGGAGCAGGAGGCGGGCTCATGGGGAACGGATGTCTATCCCCACCCGGGTGGTGCCCGGAAGCGGAAGACACGGAAGGCACAACACGCCTCTGGCCAACGGGCGCCCGGTGCGCTTAGTCCAGAGGCGTGAGCCCGCCGTCTCCCCCAGCCACGCCTTCCCCTTCCGTGAAGGCCTGCCTCACCCTGCTCGCGGTGTCCGCGGGACTGCGGCTCGCGTTGGCGGTGGGCACGGACGTCTACTTCGACACCGCGTACTACTGGCAGTGGGCCCGGCACCTGGCGTGGGGCTACTACGACCATCCGCCCATGGCGGCGTGGCTCATCGCGGTGCTCGGCATCCATGCCACGGCGCTGGTGTGTGGCGCGGGCACGGTGGCCGCGGTGTGGGGCCTGGCGCGGGATGTGTACGGCAGCCGGGAGGCGGCGTGGCGCGCGGCGGCGCTGTGGAGCGTGGTGCCCGCGGGCATGGTGGCCGGGGTGTGGGCCACGCCCGACTCGCCGCTGCTCCTCTTCTGGACGCTGGGGCTGTGGGCCCTCTGGAAGGAGCGCTGGGGGTGGGCGGGGCTGGCCTGCGGCCTGGCGCTGCTGTCCAAGTACCCGGCGGTGCTGCTGGGCCTGGCCTTCCTGCTGGCGGCGGCGCGCGCGCGGCGGCTGCCGTGGGGGGCCTGGGGCACGGGCGCGCTGGCGCTGTTGTGCTTCGTCCCGGTGGTGCTGTGGAACGCGCGGCATGAGTGGGTGGGGTTCCTCTTCCAGCTCCACCACGGCTTCGAGGGACGCGGCGGGTGGAACACCTTCGGCCAGTTCCTCGCGGGGCAGCTCGCGCTCGGCGGCCCGGTGCTGTTCCCCCTCGCCCTGGTGTACGCGGTGCGCGGCCCGCGTGAGCAGTTCCTCCTGCGCATGGCGGCGGTGGTGCCGCTGCTCTTCTTCGGCTACGCGTCGGTGCGCGCGCAGGGCGAGGCCAACTGGCCCGCGGCGGCCTATGTGGCCGCGTGCGTGGGCGTGGCGGGCCTGCGCCCAGCCTGGCAGCGGGCCGTCGCGGCCTCCAGCCTGGTGCTGGTGCTTGCGGTGGGCACCCATGTCCTCTTCCCGCTGGTGCGCACCGAGCGGCGGGACACCGTGCTGTGGCGCACCCACGGCTGGAGCGTGCTGCGCGAGCTGGCCACGCCCCAGAAGCTGTTCCCCGGCCTGGACGCGCACAACATCGCGGCCATCTACGCGTCCGAATACCAGCTCGCCTCGCAGGTGGCGTACTACGCGGGCGGCATCACGGACACCGCGTTCCCCGCGAGGTTCAGCCAGTACGACTTGTGGCCGGACCCCACCCTCGCGCCCGGACAGGAGGTGCTCTGGGTGACAGAGGGCGGCCCCGGGCCACCGGAAACGCTGACCGACCGCTTCACCTCCATGAGCGACGCGGTGCTGCTGGGTGGGGACTTCCGCGGGCAGCGGCTGCACACCTTCGTGGTGTGGTGGCTGCGAGGGCTGAAGCCCGAAGCCAGCAAGGGCAGCCCCTAGCCAGGCGCAGACACGGCCTCCCGCACACACCGTTACGACGCATTGCATGAATCGTTACCGCGGTAACGCGCACGTCACCTTCCGTAACATCCTGACGCACCGGGCCAACCTGTAAGGTCCTGAATCTCTGAGCAAGGGCCGTTGGCAGAGGCGTTGCTCAGGGCGGTGGGCATGCGCCCTGCCCCCATCCGCCTGCTGTCGCTCCTGGCCCTCGTGGCCCTGCTGCCCGCCGGCCCCGCGGTCGCAGCCAAGATTCCCATTGGCGACGAAGCCGTCCTCAACGTCAGCCTCCTGCTCCAGCCGCAATTGCAGCTCATCAAGGACGGCGCGCCCGTAGGTGACGTGGGCACCGACCTGTTCCTGCGGCGCGCCCGCCTGCTCGTCTACGGCAACGTCACCAAGCACCTGTCCTTCTTCTTCGAGACGGACCAGCCCAACTTCGGCAAGGACGGCAACTACGACGTCGCCTTCTTCATCCAGGACGCGTTCGTCTCGTACGAGTTCGCGGACAAGCTCTTCGTGGACGCCGGCTTCCTCATCGCCCCGCTGTCGCGCCACAACCTCCAGGGCGCCATCGCCCTCAACACGGTGGACTACCACTCCAACCTCATCCGCTTCACGCCGGGCGTCGGCAAGGTGTGGCGGGACGTGGGCATCCAGCTCCGCGGCTTCGCGGGGCCGCTCGGCTTCCGCGCCGCCATCCTCAACGGCGCCGAGGGCGTCCGGAAGCCCGACGGCACCGTCGTCAACCCGGACGACATCCCGCGCGGCGTCGCGTCCGTCCGGTGGAACTTCCTCACCCGCGAGGAGGACCTCTTCTTCCAGGGCATCTACTTCGACGACAAGCCGCGCCTCTCCGTGGGCGTGGGCGTCGACTACCAGCCCTCCGCCGTCGCCACCGCCAGCGGCGTCCATGACTCGTTCGCCGCGTCCACGGACATCTTCCTCGACCTCCCCCTCGCCGGAGACCAGGCCGTCATCTTCAACACGGGCGTCTACACCTACCGCCAGGGCCTCGACTCGCCCCAGAGCGGCACCGGCTTCTTCTCGGAGGTCGGCTGGCGCTTCGGCCAGCTCGAGCCCGTGCTCTCCGCCGAGTACTTCAACTCGCGCGTGCCGGACCAGGACCTGCTCGCCCTGAAGCCGGGCTTCAACCTCTGGTTCCAGAAGCACACCCTCAACCTCAAGTCGGAGGTCGCCATCGCCAAGGTGGGCGACCTCTCCGAGGCCGTCACCGGCATCACCGGCACGGCCCAACTCCAGCTCTTCTACTGACCTCCCGCCCTCAAGGATGACGCGCATGGCCCCGACGAAGGACGACTTCATCCCCCCGAAGGAGCAGTTCAGCCGCACCTCGCACGTGAAGAGCCTGGAGGACTACCAGCGCCTCTACAAAAAGAGCCTGGAGGAACCCGAGGCCTTCTGGGGCGAGATGGCCCAGCAGCTCACCTGGTTCCACAAGCCCGACACCGTGCTCGACGTGGATGCGGAGCAGGTGGACTTCTCCTGGTTCGGCGGCGGCAAGCTCAACGTCGCCTTCAACTGCGTGGACCGCCACGCCAAGACACGCCCCGGCAAGCCGGCCATCATCTGGGCGAAGAACGAGCCCGGCGAGTACCAGGTCATCAGCTTCCGTGACTTGCAGCACCACGTGGGCCGCGTCGCCAACGTGCTCAAGGCCCATGGCGTGCGCAAGGGCGACCGCGTCTGCATCTACCTGCCCATGGTGCCGGAACTGGCCTACACCATGCTCGCCTGCGCGCGCATCGGCGCGGTGCACTCGGTGGTGTTCGCCGGCTTCTCGTCGGAGTCCTTGCGCGAGCGCATCCTCGACTCGGGCGCGAAGGTGCTCGTCACCGCCAACGAGGGCCCGCGCGGCCCCAAGTTCGTGCCCACCAAGGCCATCGCCGACGAGGCGGTGGAGGGCCTCACCCAGGTGGAGTCCATCCTCGTCGTGCGCCGCACCGCCAAGGAGGTGCCCATGCGCGCCGGCCGCGACGCCTGGCTGGACGTGGAGATGTCCAGGCACCGCGGCACCTGTCCCGCCGAGTGGATGGACGCCGAGGACCCGCTCTTCATCCTCTACACCTCCGGCTCCACCGGGAAGCCGAAGGGCGTGCTGCACACCACCGGCGGCTACCTCACCTACGCGGCCACCACGTTCCGCTACGTCTTCGACATCCAGCCGGACGACGTGCACTTCTGCGCCGCGGACCTCGGCTGGGTGACGGGCCACAGCTACATCCTCTACGGGCCGCTGGCGACGGGCACCACCACCGTCATGTTCGAGTCCACGCCCACGTACCCCAACGCGGGCCGGCTCTGGCAGGTGGTGGACGACCTCAAGGCCACCATCCTCTACACCGCGCCCACCGCGCTGCGCGCCCTCATCAAGGAGGGCGACGGCTTCGTGAAGAAGTCCTCGCGCAAGACGCTGCGCCTGCTCGGCTCGGTGGGCGAGCCCATCAACCCCGAGGTGTGGCGCTGGTACCACGACGTGGTGGGCGAGGGCCGCTGCCCCGTGGTGGACACCTGGTGGCAGACGGAGACAGGCGGCATCCTCATCGCCCCGCTGCCGGGCGCCACCCCGTGCAAGCCCGGCTCGGCCACCCTGCCCTTCTTCGGAGTGGAGCCGGTGCTGGTGGACGACGAGGGCCGGGTGATTGAGGGCAACGGCGTCAGCGGCAACCTGTGCCTGGCGCGCTCCTGGCCCGGGCAGGCGCGCACGCTGTACGGCCACCACCAGCGCTTCGTGGAGACGTACTACTCGCGCTTCCCCACGCTGTACTTCACGGGTGACGGCTGCCGGCGCGACGAGGACGGCTACTACTGGATTACGGGCCGCGTGGACGACGTGCTCAACGTGTCCGGCCACCGCCTGGGCACCGCCGAGGTGGAGAGCGCGCTGGTGGCCCACGAGTCCGTCGCCGAGGCCGCCGTGGTGGGCTTCCCGCATGACCTCAAGGGCACCGGCGTGTGCGCCTTCGTCACCATGAAGCCGGACTGGGCGGAGGCGTCGGCCGAGCAGATGGTGGGCGCGCTGAAGGAGCAGGTGCGCCACGTCATCGGCCCCATCGCCACGCCGGACCGTGTGGTGCTGGTCAATGGCCTGCCCAAGACGCGCTCCGGAAAGATTCTGCGGCGCATGCTGCGGAAGATTGCGTCCGGAGAGACGGATAACCTGGGCGACGCCAGCACCCTGGCCGACCCGGCCGTGCTCGATGAGTTGCTCACCAAGGGCGTCCCCCCGCAGGCCAAGCGATGAGTGGAGGAACTTCGATGCAAGCGAATTCCCGAGAGGAAGCCCTGGAAGCGCTGGCCGGATTGCGCTGGCGCGTGGCCGCGGCGCTCACCGTGGCCATGCTGGTGGCGTACCTCGGCTTCATCCTGCTGGTGGCCTTCAACAAGCCGCTGATGGGGCAGCAAATCATCCCCGGCCTGTCCATTGGCATCGTGCTGGGGGTGCTGGTCATCCTCGCCGCCTGGCTGCTGACGGGCATCTACATCGTCTGGGCGAACGGGAAGTACGACCGGGCCCTCCACCAGTACCGGGACAGGAAGTGAGGACGGAATGAACCCGACCACGACGGGCACGCAGCTCGGCCAGCCCAACACCACGGCCATCGTCTTCTTCCTCCTCTTCGTCGGCATCACCCTGGCGATTACGTACTGGGCGGCGCGCAAGACGAAGACGACGTCCGAGTTCTTCGCCGCGGGCGGCGGTGTGAGCGCCGTACAGAACGGCTTCGCGCTGGCGGGCGACTTCATGAGCGCCGCCAGCTTCCTCGGCATCGCGGGGCTGGTGGCCATGTCCGGCTTCGACGGGCTCATCTACTCGGTGGGCTGGCTGGTGGGCTGGCCGGTGGTGACGTTCCTCATCGCCGAGCCCCTGCGCAACCTGGGCAAGTACACCTTCGCGGACGTGGTGGCGTACCGACTGAAGCAGACGCCGGTGCGCCTGTCCGCGGCGCTGGGCACGCTCGCGGTGGTGAGCTTCTACCTGATTGCGCAGATGGTGGGCGCCGGCAACCTCATCCACCTGCTCTTCGGCCTGTCGTACGAGATGGCCGTCATCATCGTGGGCGCGGTGATGATTCTGTACGTGCTCTTCGGCGGGATGATTGCCACCACGTGGGTGCAAATCGTGAAGGCGGTGCTGCTGCTGGCGGGCGCGACGGCGCTGGCGGTGGCGGTGCTCTACAAGTTCGGCTTCAATCCGGTGAACCTCTTCAACGAGGCGGCCACGCAGTACGGCGCGGAGACACTGGCGCCCGGCAAGCTGGTGGCGAGCCCCCTGGAGGCCATCTCCCTGGGCCTGGCGCTGATGTTCGGCACCGCGGGCCTGCCGCACATCCTGATGCGCTTCTACACGGTGCCGGACGCGAAGGCGGCGCGCAGCAGCGTGTTCTACGCCACGGGGCTCATCGGCTACTTCTACCTGGTGACGTTCATCCTCGGCTTCGGCGCGTCGGTGCTGGTGGGCCGCACGGCGATTACCGGCGTGGACAAGGGCGGCAACATGGCGGCGCCCATGCTGGCGGAGGTGGTGGGCGGCACGGGCTTCCTGGGCTTCATCTCCGCGGTGGCCTTCGCCACGATTCTCGCGGTGGTGGCGGGCCTGACGCTGTCCGGCGCGGCGGCGCTGTCCCATGACTTGTGGTCCACCGTGGTGCGCAAGGGCAAGGCACCCGAGCACGAGCAACTGAAGGTGGCGCGGCTCGCCAGCCTCCTGCTGGGAGTGCTCGCGGTGGTGCTCGGGGTCATCTTCAAGGGGCAGAACGTGGCCTTCATGGTGGGACTGGCCTTCGCCATCGCCGCGAGCGGCAACTTCCCCGCGCTGCTGCTGTCCATGTCGTGGAAGAAGTTCACCACGAATGGCGCGGTGGCCAGCATGCTGGTGGGCACGTTCAGCGCGGTGGTGCTCATCTTCCTGTCGCCCACGGTGCAGGTGGACCTGCTGAAGAACACCGAGGCGTTCTTCCCGCTGAAGAACCCGGGCGTCATCACCATCCCCCTGGCCTTCGTGGTGGGCGTGGTGGTGTCGCTGCTCTTCCCGGAGCGCGAGGCCTCCGAGCGCTTCGCCGAGGTGCGGCACCGGATGCACGTGGGCGCGCCCACGGAGGGCCTGCCCGCGCCGGAGGTGCCGGCCTCCGCGGCCGTCGCCACGCCGCCGTCGGGAGTCCAGCCGAGCAAGGCCTGAAGGTTCGCCCTCCCACTCCTCCTCGATGGGAGGGCAGGGACGGGGCCCGGGCCACCAAGGGGCCCGGGTCCCGCGCCCGTCTTCGACGTGAAGCTCAGGCCCGCGGCGCCACGGTGCCGTGGAGCGCCTGCCGCACCGCCGCGCGCACGGGCGCGGGCACCTCGTCGCCGGGAATACGGCGGCACAGGGAGACGGTGCGCTTGAGAGACTCGCACTCCTCGGCGCAGCGCGGGCAGCGTCCCAGGTGGTCCTCGATACGGACACAGGTGGCCTGGTCGATGTCCTGGCCGGCGTAATCGGAGAGCTCCTGGGCCAGCTCCGGGCAGCCCTGGCCTCCCGCCGCCGCGTCCTCGCCGAGCAGCGTGGAGAGGTGCTCACGGAGCTGCATCCGCGCGCGGTGCAGCCGACTCTTGAGCGCCCGCACCTCGATGCCCACCACGCGCGCGGCCTCCTCTGCGGAGAGCCCCTCCACGTCCCGGAGGATGAGCGTCTCGCGGTACGCGTCTGGCAGCGCGAGGATGGCGGCCTGGAGGACCTCACCCATCTGCCGGGCGTGCGCCTTCTCGTCGGGCGGCGGGCCTTCGACGGGCACATCGGCCGCGGCGGGTGAGTCGAGGGGCAGGTGCTCCTCGGGCACGCCGGCCCTCCTGCGCCGCGCGCGGAAGCAATGCGTCCTGGCCACCTGGTAGAGCCACGTGGACAGCTCCGCGTCCCCACGGAAGGCGTGCAGGCCCCGGAAGGCCGTCAGCAGCGTCTCCTGGAGCACATCCTTCGCGTCCTCCTCCGAGCCGCACATGCGCAGCCCGAACCGGTACACCTGACGCTCATGCCGGACGAGCAGCGCTTCCAGCGCCTCGCCATCTCCCTCCCGGGCCGCCGCCAACAGCTCCGCCTCACTTCTCGCCGCCATGGGAGTCCTTCTCTCGGCCGCCCGGCCCGGGGGCCGCCCGGCTGGGGAGCAGACGCCCTCTTCCGGACGCCCCGCTGAATCCTTTTTCCATCGGCCTGACTCTCACCGTGAGGAGGCCATGCCGATGCTCTTCCGACAACTCTTCGATGCCACGTCGTCGACCTATACCTATCTCATCGCCGACCTGGCCAGCCGCAAGGCGCTCCTCATCGACCCGGTGGCCGAGCAGGCGGAGCGCGACCTCACCCTGGTGCGCCAGCTCGGCCTCACGCTCAGCCATGTCTTCGACACGCACGTGCACGCGGACCACGTCACGGCGTCGGGGCTCCTGCGTCAGCGCACGGGCGCCACGGTGGTGGGAGGCGCGGCGGGCGCGGGCTGCGCCGACGTCCACGTGAATCACGGTGACGTGGTGCGCGTGGGAGCGGTGGAACTCCGGGTGCTCGCCACGCCGGGCCACACCGATGACAGCGTGAGCTACCTCCTGGGCGACCGCGTCTTCACCGGGGACGCGCTGCTCATCCGGGGCAATGGGCGCACCGACTTCCAGAACGGGAGCGCGAGCGTGCTCTATGATTCCATCACCCGGGTGCTGTTCGCCCTTCCCGACGAGACGCTCGTCTACCCCGCGCATGACTACAAGGGCCTGACGGTGACGACGATTGGCGAGGAGAAGCACCACAACCCGCGCGTCGCCGGCAGGAGCCGTGAGGAGTTCATCCGCATCATGGACCACCTCGACCTGCCGAAGCCCAAGCAGATCGACGTGGCCGTGCCCGCGAACCGCGCCTGCGGGCTCCCGCCGTCTTCCCAGCACGCGATGCAGTGAGGCCCCGCACCATGCCCACTCCCGACAACAGCCCCTCCTCCCGCGGCGCGGCGAGCCGCGTGCCCCCCGGCGCCGACACACCACCGGGTGTCGCATCAACGTGCGCGACGCGCGCCTTCTCCTTCCTCGCCCCGAAGCCCTGGGCGGGCCTTCATGCTCTCAGGTGATCCGACGATGAATCCATTCCTCCTTTCGCTCCTGGGCGGCGTCCTCATTGGCATCAGCGCCTCCCTGCTGCTCCTCTTCAACGGCCGCATCGCGGGCGTCAGCGGCATCACCGCGGGCATCGTCACGCCCGCGAGCGGTGACATCGCCTGGCGCGCGGCCTTCATCGGCGGCCTCGTCCTCGGGGGCGCGCTGCTGGCGGTCTTCCTGCCCCGGGCGTTGGGAGCCCCGGTCGTCTCGGGTGTGGGAGTCACCGTCCTCGCGGGCCTGCTCGTCGGCTTCGGCTCACGGCTGGGCGGAGGCTGCACCAGCGGGCACGGCGTCTGTGGCGTGGCACGCGGCGCCACGCGCTCGCTCGTGGCCACCTGCGTCTTCGTGGCCACCGGCATAGGCACTGCCTTCGTGATGCGTCACCTGATGGGAGGTGCGTGATGAAGGCGGTGCTGATGGCCGGGTTGACCGGCCTGCTCTTCGCGCTGGGCCTGGGCATCGGAGGAATGACGGACCCGGCCCGGGTCATGGGCTTCCTCGACGTCGCTGGCGACTGGGACCCGAGCCTCCTCTTCCTCATGGCCGGGGCCGTGGGGACACACGCCGTTCTGCGACGGTTCATCCTGAAGCGGCCGCAGCCGGTGCTCGCGCCGGCCTTCCCCAAGCCGGCACAGACGCCAGTGGACCGGCGGCTCGTTGGCGGAGCAGCCTTGTTCGGCATCGGCTGGGGGCTGGCGGGCTACTGCCCGGGGCCGGCGCTCGTCTCGCTCGCGAAGGGCGCGCCCACAGTGCTGCTCTTCGTCGCGGCCATGCTGGCGGGCATGGGGCTCTTCCGCGGATGGGAGGCAGCCGTGATGCGGCGCAAGTCCGTCGGGCCCGATGGGCTTCCCACCGGCGGACCGAGTGCTGGCGAAGGCGGACGCCAGCACGTGGGCTCCTCGCCCTGAGCGTCACTCAGCGGCAGGCGCGGCCACCGTGTCGAGCTGCAGGTCGAACGAGACATCTGGCGAGTTGGGCCCGACCTGCTTCACCATCACCGCCGCCGTGTTCTCCCCGGCGACGAACACCGAAGCGGGGAGCGCCACGTCCACCACGGCGTTGTCCAGGGAGGCGCTCGCATAGGCCGTGTGCGCCAGCCCTCCATCCACCTCGCGGCTGAAGACGAGCGTGCCATTCACCCACACGGCCACTCCGTCATCGAAGCGGACGCGCAGGGTGGCGGAGGAGATGGGACGGGCGAGCATCACCTTCTTGCGGAAGTAGATGCTGGGCTGCGCGGAGAACGTGCGCAGCAGCACCGTGCCCTCGTCGCCGTCTCCGTAGCCCAGCTCGCCGGGCCCCGTGGCCCACGCGGAGTCGTCGAAGGCAGGCAGGAACCAGTCCGGCCCGGGGTCCACGCCGCTCGCGTCATAGCGCCACACGTCGCCGAACCGGACCACGCGGCCCAGGGCGGGCAGGAAGATGGAGAACGGCCCCTGGCTCTGGGCCGACATGCCGGACGCCGCAGGATGGGACACGCGCAGCAACCCGCGCGTGGTGAGCATCCCTGGCACCCTCCAGGTGTAGCGACCCGTGTTCGGCACACCCGAGGCAATGGGCGTCCACGTGCTCCCCAGGTCGGGAGACCAGGCGAGGTCCACCGTGGCTTCCGAGCCGGTGTCGCTCCAGCGCAGGCCCATCGGAGCACCCTCGGACAGGCTCTCACCGCCACGAGGCGACAGGACGGTGAGCGTCGAGGTGGGTGAAGTGCCCGCGTCCACGAGGCTGAAATCATCCATGGTGAGCGTGCCCGTGGAGCGCAATGCCAGCGCCACGCTGATGGCCACCGCGCCCGAGGGCACCGGTGGGGTGAGCCACTCTCCCTGTCTGTAGCTGGTGCTCGTGGGCAGGTCCGGCCCCGCGCTCCAGGCCACCCAGCCCGAGGCCGTCCGGTAGAAGGCCCTGAAGCCCGCGCGAGCCGTCGTCTTGTACCAGGCGGAGACGCGATAGCGGCGCCCCACCACGACGGAGGGCGGGCACGTGCCGAAGTCCTGACGAATCTCCAGCCGCCGCTCGCCGCCGGTGGAGAGGCTGGTGAGGGTCACCCGTTGCGCCCAGCTCCCGCTGTGCGCGTCCGTCGTCCGGCTCCAGCTTCCGGACTGCGTGCCGGCATTGGTGCGCTTCCAGCAGTCCGGGACGTTGTCGCCATCGGCGTCCACCTCCAGCGAGGGGTTCGGGAGCAACTGGGGCCCACCACCGTCCGGCGAGCCTCCATCCGGTACGCCCGCGTCGGGGATGCCCGCGTCGGGAGTCCCGGCATCCGGAGTGCCCGCATCCGGAGTGCCCGCATCCGGTGACCCGGCGTCCAGCACGCCCGCATCGGGAACGCCCCCGTCGACCACACCACCATCGGCGCGGATGGGCGGCTTCACGGCCCCGCCCACCACCTCATGCGCGGTGCGGACGAAGGTGCCTCGGGACACGCGCGGCGCGAGCCAGGCGAGGAACGAGTCCAGCAGGGACTCGGTGATGGCATAGGTGCCACAGCCCGAGCAGATGTCGTGGAGGGAAATCATGATCCACCCTCCACCGCCGTTCTCCGCCTGGAGCACGAGGCTCTGCAGATTGGCGAGCGTCCAGTCCGACTTGATGGAGGTGGGCGAGCGGATGCTGAACGCGTCCGCGGGAGGGACGCTCTCCGCCAACGGACAGGAGTTGCACCCCGTGGGCGAGCGGATGCGGCCCGTGTGGCGCGCGTTGTTGTAGTTGCAGAAGATGACCGTCTGCTTCGCCGTGGCGCCCTCCGAGCCGAAGGGGTAGGCGAACGAGGTGACGGGAAATCCGTAGCCCATGAGGGCCACGCGGCAGTCGCAGACCTGATGCCGCTGCTCCGCCAGGGGTAGCGGGTCCAGGTCCTCGTGGTCCAGCGTGTGTCCGCCAATCTCGTGCCCTGCGGCCGCGAGCGCGCGCAGGTCCGCCAGCGTGAGATAGCCCGACCGGCCGATGCGCCCGGCGCTGATGTAGAACGTGGCGTGCATCCCGTACTTCGCGAACAGCGGCCCTACGAGCACCTGGGTCTTCAGCGTGTCCGCGAAGGTGAAGGTGACCACCACCTGTCCAGGCTCGAGGTCCAGGGGCGGCGTCGCCTGCGACAGCGTCACGGCGGCCACGGGAGGAAGGCGCGGCAGTCCCTGGGCGGGTGAAGCAGCGAGGACGACGACCAGCAGGCAGCATGCGGCGAGGGCTCTCGACAGGGCCCTGCGGCGGGTGGGGGTCTTCATGGTGGCCGCAGGGTCGAGCCCCCCGGCCATTCCCGCCATGACCCGCCAGCGCGGGCCCTGCTGCCACCGCCCAACGCGCGACGGCCCTTGCGCCGTGGGTCGGCCGCGAAGGCACGCCGCGACGCGTATCGCCCTCCAGGGCAGGTGAGTTGACGCGAAGGACACACCAGCGCGTCTGAGTGGAGGACCTCGGGGTGGGCCCGGCCCGGGCGCGGTATGTCGGTGGCTAGGATGGGGGGACGGATGCGACGCGCTGCCAACAGCCCGTTGGAGGTGGACGAGGAGAAGCTCGTCCGTCAGTTCCCCGGGCTGAACCGCAAGGCGGTGGGTGCGTTCTTCACGCCCGCGCCGCTGGTGGAGCGCACGCTGGCGCTCGCGCTGGAGCACCTGGGTGGAGGCCCGCTCACCGTGGTGGACCCGGCGTGCGGCGCGGGAGCCTTCCTCGCGGCGGCGGCGAAGCGGCGGCCCGATGCGCGACTGTGCGGCCTGGAGCTGGACCCGGAGGTGGCGCGCGTCTGCCAGTCCCGCGTGCCCGGCGCGGACATCCGCGTGGGAGATTCGCTGCGCGGCGGGCTGGAGCCGCTGCTCGCCGCCACGCCGCCGGAGCACCGGGAGCTGTGGGTGGGAAACCCGCCCTACAACGGCACGTCGCCGGTGCTGAAGGACGCGAGCACCTACGCGCGCCTGCGCGCCCTGCTCCCGCTGGCCCTGCCGCCGGGCACCAGCCTGCGCGACGACTTCGCCTTCTTCCTGCTGGTGGCCGCGCACCGGCTCGTCTCGCGTCCCGGAGTGCTCGCCTTCATCACCCCGGCGACGCTTCTGGACGCGTTCCTCTACGCTCCGCTGCGCCAGTCCCTGCTGGCCACGCTGTCCCTGCGCGAGGTCGTGGACCTGGGCCCCGGCGCCTTCTCCGGCACGCAGGTGCGCACGTGCATCACCGTGTGGTCCTCGCTGCCGGGCCCTCGGGGGGCACCGCGCTACGAGCGCCGGGGCGTCTGGCAGGGCTTCACGCCCGCATCCCCGGAGTGGCGCCTCGCGCCCACGGCCCCGGAGGCCGCGGACCTGGACGCGCGCTGGCGGGCGGAGGGCGAACCGCTGAGCACGCTGGTTCCGGTGAGCCTGCCCGGCGTGAAGACACGCTTCGACGAGCTGCTGGTGGATGCGGACGCGGAGCGACTGCTGGCGCGCCTGCGAGCCTTCGCCGCGGCCCGAAAGGAAGAGCTGCCCGACTTCGCGCGGGCGCATGGACTGCCGGAGACGCTGCTCCCCAAGCTGCGCGAGCTGAAGGCGGGCCCGCCGCTGGAGGTGGACCCGAGCCACGTGCGTCCCTTCTTCCGCTACGGAGGCGCGCGCCACCGGGGCACGGTGCCGCACGAGGCGCTGGCGTACTGCTACCTGGACCGGCGCCTCATCCCCCGGGGCGACCACCGGCTGCGCGGGCCGTATGACCCGCACCTGGGCTCGGTGAAGCTCCTCTTCAACGTGCGCGAGCTGCCACTGTCGGCCGCGTTGCTGGAAGAGGAGGGCTGCGTGCACGACCACCGGCACGCGCGCTTCGCGCCGCTGTACGTGCCCCAGCGGCTGCGAGATGAGGGGCTCGCCGTCACCCGCTCCGCGTCAACGCTGGAGGAACTGGGGCCGCTGGTGCCCAACCTCTCGCCTCGGGGACAGGCGTGGGCGGAAAGCCTGGGAGGCCCGCTGTCCGCCTTCCGGGCGCTGGTGACGTTCCTCAACGGGCCCGAGGTGCAGGACGTCTGGGCGCCGGCCTTCGGCGCTTCGCGCGTGGTGCCGGTGCCGCTCGGGGCTCCCGCGAAGCAGTGAACGCTTCCAGCGCGTCCTGCTCGAAGGCCCGCACGGTTTCTCCGACAACGTGTGCGGGCTGTGGCTAGTGTCGCCTCTTCTCCCTAGTACCCCCCAGGAGGAAGGACCGACCTATGAAGATTCGAGCCCTGCTGACCGCCGCCGCCCTCACCGCCGCCATGCCCGCGATGGCCCAGGCCCCGCAGGCCGCGCCGCCCGCCGCTCAGGCCCCGGGTCAGGACAAGCCGGCCACGGGTGCGCCGGCCGCTCCGGCTCCGGCCGCGGCTCCGGAGAAGAAGGCGCCGCCGAAGGGTGAGATGGCGAAGGCGATGGTGAAGGACGCCCAGGGCAAGGACGTGGGGGAAATCACGTTCGAGCAGACGGCGAAGGGCGTGGTGGTGAAGGGCACGCTGAGCAACCTGCCGCCGGGCCAGCACGCGTTCCACATCCACGAGACGGGCAAGTGCGACGCCCCGGACTTCAAGACGGCGGGGGGCCACTTCAACCCGACGAAGAAGGCCCACGGCATCATGTCGCCCAAGGGCAAGCACGAGGGTGACCTGCCCAACCTCTACGTGGGCCAGGACGGGAGCGTGAAGTTCGACACCTTCGCGCAGAACGGCCTCAAGCTGAAGCAGCTGTTCGACAAGGACGGCTCGGCGGTGATGGTGCACACCAAGGAGGACGACTACTTCACCGACCCGACTGGCGACGCCGGTGGCCGCATCGCCTGCGGCGTGGTGGAGAAGGCGCAGTAGCAGGCAGCGCGGCGAGTGCCTCTCCCATGCCGGGGAGGGGCACCCTGCCTGGCAGCGTCCTGTTCGGAAATGTCGGGACATTTCGCGGGCGGTCTCAACCGGTCATCGCAACGGCTCGGGCGAATACCTCGGCGGGGGTGTGCCAGTCGAGTGTCTGGCGCGGGCGGCTGTTGAGTTGGGCGGCGATAGCATCGAGTTGCTGCGCGCAGAGGTGGCTCAAGTCCATGCCCTTGGGCATGTACTGGCGCAGCAGGCCGTTGGTGTTCTCGTTGCTGCCGCGCTGCCAGGGGCTGTGCGGGTCGCAGAAGTAGACTTGCACGGCGGTGTCGAGGGTGAAGCGCACGTGCTCGGACATCTCCTTGCCCTGGTCCCAGGTGAGGCTGCGGCGCAGGGCGTCAGGCAGCTGGCCAATCTTGTGGGTGAGGGCCTGGCGCACGTGGCCCGCGGTGCGGCCCTCGGGCAGGTGCAGCAGCATGACGTAGCGGCTGTGGCGCTCCACCAGCGTGCCCACCGCGGACTTGCCTTGCTTACCGAGGATGAGGTCACCCTCCCAATGGCCCGGCACGGCCCTGTCTTCGACTTCGGGTGGACGCGCGCTCAGCATCAGCTTGTCCGGCAACTGGCCGCGTAGGTCCGTGCGCCCCTGGGGCCGGCGCTGGGTGCGGCCCGTGCGCAGACACGCGGTGAGCTCCTTGCGCAGGGCGCCGCGCGTCTGGACGTAGAGGCTGCGGTAAAGGGTTTCGTGGGACACGTGCAGCTCGGGGCAGTGCGGGAAGTCTCGCTTGAGACTGGCGGCAACCTGCTGAGGACTCCAGCACTCCTCCAGCCGCCGCTCCACCTCCTGGCGCAGCCGTGGGTACTCCTGCAGCTTCGTGTGCTTGGGACGCCGTGCCCGGTGCGTTGCGCCCCGCTCGCCGCGCCACGCCCGGTAGCGCTTGCGCCCACCGGTACGGGCCACTTCACGGCTGAGCGTGGAGGCCGCCCGGCCCAGGCGCCTCGCGATGGCACGCAGCGAGTCGCCCGCCCGCAGCCCCCGCGAGATTTCCTCGCGCTCCTGCACCGACAGCCGCAAAGCGGAACGCACGTGGGCCCTCTGCATCATGCTGCCAGCCCCAGGGCGCAGCCGCTGCAGCGTGCGCTCACTCACCCCAGCCGCCCGCGCTGCCGCCTCCAGCGTCTGCCCGGCCGCTACCGAGCGCCGCACCGCCAGCCAGTCCTCTGCACTCATCCTGCCGAGCTTGCCTCGCCTCTGCACCGGACACCTCCCCGGATGCACGCCGCTATGCCGTGCATCCCGACTGGTGCGTTCACCGGTTGAGACCGCCGCGCCACAAACCCCCCGACATTTCCGAACAGGACGCTCCCTTCGCCTCCCCGGGGAGCTCCCGCGAGGTCCGGCAGGAGCTTCCGCCACGCAAGCCCGCCCGCATTCCCGGGTCAGGACTCCCGGCGTTCGACGCTTCCGTAGAAGGTGGTGTCACCTTCGGCCGTCAGAATCTCCTCGACGAACTGGAGGACCTCCTCCGCGCTTCCCTCCAGCTTCCGGTCACTCGCGCGCACCGTGTATCGCGCCAGTCCCGAGCCAGCCCCGGGGGCACGGGAGCGCTGGTCGGGAATGACGGCCGGGAGCCCTGCCGTCGAGAACGGGTAAACGGGGCAGCGGGAGAAGCAAAGCACCTCGTGGCTCGTGAACACGAAGAAGCGCCGGATGGTGGGGTGCCGCGCCATTCGCTCCAGCAGAGGAAGATGCGCCACCATCGGGTCCCAGCTTCCCGAGGCCTGACTCCGCCGCGCGTGTGCAATGTGGAAATCCCAGAGCCACTCCGCGTAGCGGCCCTGCTCGTAGGACGAAGCGTGCGGTTCGCCCTGGACGAAGGAGAACTCGCGCGTGAGCGGGTCGACGCGAGCCCCGGAGTCCAGCCATTGCCCGACGGCGGTGGCGAGCGCGTCTACATCCGAGGTTGCTCCCACGGCCAGGTTCGTGCCCAGGTGGCTGAACGTGCAGCGTGCTTCGGAGCCCGGCTGGGGCGCTTCGAGTTCACAGGAGCGGCCATCCCCCTCCACGGTCAACGTGTAGAAGTCCCCAATCTCTCTCTTGAAGGAGCACCGGCGGGATGACCCCAGGCGCTCCAGCACGACATCCACCTTCCCGCGCAGCGCCTCGAGTGCCCGCTTCTGCCGGTCGATGAAGGGGAAGCGTGAGTACAATTCATGGAGCGGCGTCTCATCCAGGAGCCAGGCCTGGAGGACGTGAGGCACCACGTCGAGCGAGCGCGTCCGCCCCTTCGCCAGCGCTGGCGCGCCTTCTCCTTCGGAGAGCACGAGGTAGTACTCCGCTCCCTCGCGGTTGTAATGGAACGTGTGCACCCGGCAGGACCGCGCCCCTGCCCTCGCGTCGACGTGCCAGTGAACGCCCGCCCCTTCCATCGCGAGTGCCACGGGAGCCGAAGGGCGCGCGAACCGCAACTCCAGCAGGGCCAGCAGCTCACGCGCGTGCGCTTCTTCCTCGTACCTCGGCATGGAACGCGTCCTGCCCCTCCAGCCCTTGAGTAGCTCCCGCATGCGACATGGCTGGGCGGTGCGCGCAGGAGGTCTGAGTCAGTGCACGGGACGAGCGACGGCTCCGGGCGCGTCGTCCTTCACGGGCGTGAAGAGCAGGTCCTGGAAGTCGTAGCTGAAGTCCGTCAGCGGTGACACGGGCTGCATCCGCATCTCGCCGATGGAGCCGTCGGGCTTCAGCGAGAACGTCACGTACGCATCCGCGTTCAGCGCCCGGTCCTTCCACTTCGCCACGAAGGTGTCGTACTGCCAATGCTCCAGCGTACCGGTGAACGCGGGCGTGCGGCTGAAGCGGAGGACCAGCTTCTCCCCTTCCTTCGCGATGGCCACGTCCCCGTACCAGGCATCGCGGTACCGCCCCACATAGGCATCAATGGGAAGCGACGGCCGCGACTGCGCATTCCGTCCCGCGCTCGCCAGACCTATCGCCGCATACGCCTTGGCCTCCTTCTCCACCTCGTCCGCCTTGAACGCGGCGACCCAGTCCGTGGCGGGCGCGCCCAGGTACGCGTCCAGCAGCGTCCACGTGGGCGCCTCGTACCCGCCGCGAGCCTCCTGGTTCGTCAGCACGGCGATGCCCAGCCGCTGCTCCGGGACGAGCACCACGCGCGACACGTAACCCGCCAGTCCGCCCGTGTGCCCCACCAGCTTGAGTCCCCGGTAGTCGCGCAGCGTCCAGCCCAGCCCGTACGCCGCGAAGTTCGCGCGCGTCCCGGCCAGCGCCTGCGACGGCTCCTTGATGGGCAGCACCGTCTGCGCGGACCACATCTCGCGCGACTGCTCCTCGCTGAAGAGCCGCTTCTTCCCCTCCGTGCCCGGAACCACGCCGCGCTCCAACTGCGCGAGCATCCACCGGGACAGCTCATTCACACTGGTGTTGATGCCACCCGCCGGCGCGTTGTTGTCGAAGGGCACCGGGGCAATGGCCTTCAGCACGCCATCCGCCTTCGCATGCGGCATCGCCACGTTGGCGCCGGGGCGGAAGGCCGTCACGCTGGTGTTGCTCGTGCGCATCCCGAGCGGCATGAAGATGCGCTCACGAATGAACGCGCTCCAGGTCTTCCCGGTCGCCCTCTCGATGACCTTCCCCGCGACGAGATACAGGATGTTGTCGTACGCGTACCGGCTGCGGAAGCTGCTCGCCGGGGGGATGCGCCGCAGCCGCGAGACAATCTCCTCCTCGGTGAACGTGGTCTGCGGGAAGTAGAGCAAGTCGCCCGCGCCCAGCCCCAGTCCGCTGCGGTGCACCAGCAAGTCACGCACCGTCAGCTCGCGCGTGACGTACGGGTCGAACATCTGGAACGACGGCAGGTGGTCGATGACGCGGTCGTCCCACGCGAGCTTGCCCTCGTCCACGAGCATGGCCAGCGCCGCCGCGGTGAAGGCCTTGGTGTTGGAGGCGATGCCGAACAGCGAGTCCGGCGTCACCGGCGCGCGCTCACCGAGCTTCCGCACCCCATAGCCCTTCGCCAGCACCACCTTCCCGTCCTTCACGACGGCGATGGCGATGCCGGGCACCTCGAAGGCCTCCATCGTCCGCTGAAGCGCGGCGTCGATGTCCGGCTGGGAAACCTGCTGCTGCGCGAAGGGCGTGAGCGGGAGGACGAAGAGGAGAAGCGCGAGGGCGTATCGCACGGGAGCTCCGGGTGGGGGACAGGCGACTGTCTACCGCACCCGGACACTCCGCTACAGCCACGCCCCGCTCAGACGTAGCCGAACCGGCGCCGCGCGAACCACTCCGCGCCGAGCAGCGCAATCAGCGCCACCAGGTAGTACCAGCGGTCCCACAGCGGCTGGTCCTTGGCGCGGCCCACCTCCACCACCGGCGGGTCCAGCAGCGGCACATCCGGCAGCCCGTCCTGGGGCAGCTTGTATGCCTTGCCACCCGTCGTCTTCGCGATGGCCTCCATCAACTCCGGCCGCACCGAGGCATCCGACAGCTCCGGCCCCACGGCGCGCACGGCCACCGCGTCCTCGCCCGAGCCCAGATCCGTCTCACCCTTCTTCGCCGAGGCCAGAAGCTTGTACGGCCCCGGCGCGGGCGGCGCGAACTCCAGCCGCACCACGCCATCCGAGCCCGTCGCCCCCGTCTGCACCGCCACGGGCTTCTGCGAAGCCACGGAGAACAATTCCACGCGCACCTGCGCGTCCTGCGCGGGCTGGTAGTCCGCCATGCGCGCCTGCACCACCACGCCCACGGGCCGCCCCGGCTCCACGGACGGAGGGTCCGCCGTCACCTTCAGCGTCGTCAGGTCCGGGTCTCTCACCAGCCAGCGCAGCGCATTGCCCCAGAAGCGGTCATATGCGCGGCTCGGCGAGCCATCCCGGTGCGCCGCGAAGGCCCAGTACCAGGACGCATCCGTCGCCATCACCAGCGCCCGGCCCCGGCCGTAGTCCCACACCGCGACCAGCGGCACGTTCTTCCCGTTCGCAGTCATGTGCGGCACGTCCAGCAGCACCGTGGCCCCGGGACGCGCCGTCGTGAGATTCGCCCCCGGAATGGGCGGCAGCTCGCCCCACGCGGCCTCGGTGCTCGCCGCCCCCGTGCCAATGGCCGTAATCGGGTGGCGCAGGCCCTCCGGCGTCAGGCGGGCCTTGAAGGGCTCCGGGTTGGCGGGGCCGGCGGCGGCGACGGGCAGCGCCTCCATCAGCGTGGGCATCATCGCGCGGCCCTCGCCCAGCACGCTGTCGCCGCCAATCATCACGAAGGCGCCGCCGTTGTGGATGTAGCGCTCCAGGTTGCGCTCGTACTCGGCGATGGAGAGCGACGGGTCCGCGTGCCCGAAGTTCTGGAAGATGACGACGTCGAAGGTGTCCAGCTTCGTGTCGAAAATCTCCTCCATGGGGAAGGGAATCAGGGACAGCTCGCGCTCGCTCGACACGCCCGGGTCGTCCGACAGCGTGCGCAGGATGTAGAAGGACACCAGGTCCACGTTGGCGTCCTGGCGCAAGAGGCCCCGCAGGTAGCGCTCGTCCCACGAGGGACGGCCCACCACGAGCAGCACGCGCACGCGGTCTCGAATCACCTTCAGCGTGAAGGAGCGCGTGTTGTTGTCCGCCACCGCCTCGTCCGGGAAGGTGGGCACCGTCACCGTGTAGACGAAGCGCCCCGTCTGGTCCGGCGTGAAGGTGAAGGACACCGGCTTCATGTCGTCCGAGGACTCCAGGCGCACCGTCTTGCTCGCCACCGTCTTGCCTTCCTGGCTGAGCACCACCGGAATCTCGCGCCCGCTGAAGCCGCGGCCGTGAATCTCCACCTCCACGGTGAGCGAGTTGCGCACGAAGGCGAAGTCATCCACCTTCAGCCCCTCCACCGCGAGGTCCTTCAGCGCCTCCTGGCCCACGGTGAAGGTGGACACGGGGACATTCAAATCCGCCAGCGCCGCGCGCGCCCGGCCCACCACGCCCGCCTTCAGGTCCTGGTTGTCCGCGCCGTCGCTGAACAGCAGCATCCCCGACAGCTTGCGAGCGCCCTGCCCCGCCCCCGCCGCCGCGCGCACCGCGGCGAGCAGGTCCGTGGTGCCCGCGCGCGCCGGCTCCTTCGCCAGCGACGCGGGCGTCACCGGCGCCAGCTCCGGGTCGAAGCCGTACATCTCCACCGTGAAGCGGTCCTGCAGGGCGGCCAGCTGCGGCGCGGCCTTCTCCAGGAAGGAGGCCACCTGCGCGGTGCGCGTGGGGCCGCCGGGCTCCGAGGGGAAGCTCATGGAGGCGGAGCGGTCCACCAGCACGGCGATGCGGTTCTTCATCCGTGCCACCTGCAGGTGGCGGATGCCGGGCTCCAAAAGGAAGAAGAGCGCGGCCACGCCCGCGCCCACGCGCAGGGTCCACAGGAGCACCCGGCGCATGCGCGACGGCTCGCGGCGCACGCCCCAGGCGGCCAGCGCCACACCCAGCACCAGTCCGAGGGCGAGCAGCACCAGCGCCCACTGCGGGAGCGGAGAGAGGCTGACGAGCTTCCAGGCGTTGAAGGTGGGGGAGTTCATCCAGGCTTTCAGCGTCAGGCCGGTGCTTCAGCGCCGCTTGTTGAGGATGAGCGGCAGGTGGACGGCGTCGTCCTTGTAGTCGAGGCAGAGGGCATACATGCAGATGTTGATGCCCAGGCGCACGGCCAGCTCACGCTGGGGTTCCCCTCCGGGAGACACGTCGAACTCGTAGTCGCCGGACTCGCTGCGGTTCCACGCCCCGGCCAGGTCGTTCTGCGAGTACAGCACAGCAGCGCGCTTGCCCAGCATGCACGCCGCCATCTGGGGCTTGTTGAGCAGCCGCCCGGGCGCCGCGTCCAGCAGGAAGAAGGACTTGAACACCACGTGCCCGGAGGGCACCTCGGCCAGCGGGCTCTGCGGCAGTACCCGCGCCATCTCCCGGCGGAAGGACGCGTCGAAGCCGTCCCCGTCGCTGCCGTCGTTGGCGTCCGCCAGCATGAAGCCGCCGTACGTCAGGTAGCGCCGCAGGTTGGACACCTCGGCGTCGGTGAGCGCGGGGAAGGAGCCCTCGCCGCCCATGTAGAGGAAGGGGTACTCGAAGAGGTCCGGCGAGCTGAGCGGGAAGCCGCGCGCGTCCGGAACCACCTCCACCGAGGTGCGGCGCTGCAGCTCCCAGGCGATGCGGCGCAGCCCGGACATGCGCAGGTCCCAGCGGCCTCCGTGCCGGGCCACCGCGGGGATGAAGCGGCTCTTCTCGCCGAAGGCGTCCGCTCGCCGGGCCAGCAGCGGGGCGAGCGCGGCGGTGCCGAGCAGGAGGTTTCGACGCGTCAGTCGCCGTGAGGACATGGAGCGTTCCTATATACCGTCGACGGGTACTCGCATTCCCCGGTATAGAAGGCCCCCATGGCAAAAGGCGGACAGACGCCCCCGGACCCCGGCTCGGCGGACGTGAGGGCCGCCTGGGCCCGCAAGGAGGCCGGCGACGTGGCCGGGGCCCGGCGGGACGCCGAGCGCATCCTGGCCCAGAACCCCTCCCCCGAGGACCGGGCCGAGGCCGAGGAACTGCTCCGGCGCACCTCCACGCCCCGCCACCTGTTCGGCTTCGCCCTGCTGGGCGCCGCCATCCTCGTCGTGCTGGTGGTGCTCGCGCTGTCCCGTTACGCGTAAGCTCATCAGCGCGCGTCCCGTTCCGGACGCGCACCGCTTCGCATCGCAGAAGCAAGGAGACCCAAGTCATGGAAGGCCTTCTCCAGGCCCTCAGGGCGTACGAGACGTTCAACCCCTCGGGCTGGGTGGGCATCTACCGGCTGCTGCCCATGTGGGCCGGCATCATCTGCTGTGTCGTCGGGGTGACGTTGCTGCTGGCGGGTGGCGGGCGGATATTTCGCGTGCTCGCGGGGCCCCTCGGCGCGCTCTTGGGCGTGTGGTGCACCGGCATCGTCACCACGAAGCTCGGCATGCCGGAGGTGGTGCCGAGGCTGCCCACCATCGTCGCGGCGGTGCTGCTGGCGCTGGGCTTCCTCTTCCCCCCGGCCATCACCTTCGTGGGCCTGGGCGTGCCGCTGGGCCTGGTCGCCGGGCAGATTGCCGGGCCCCAGGACTTCCTGCTGGGCTTCGCGCCGGGCTTCATCATCGGCGGACTGGTGGGCGCGCTGCTGCATCGCGTGGTGGCCACGCTCGTCGCGTCGTCGGTGGGCGCATGGGTGCTCGTCATCGGCGCGCTCGCGGCGCTGCACCAGTTCGGCGGACTGGTGGCCGCCGTGGCCAGCCGCCCGTGGGGCGTCATCGTCGCGGCGGGCCTCTTCGCCATCGCCGGCGCGGTGTACCAACTGGCCGTCCGTCCCTCGCCCGAGGATGCGGACAAGCAGAGCGCCGAGCGCGAGCGGCTGAAGCAGCGCCAGGCGGAGCAGCGGGCGCTCGAGAAGCGCTGGGGGGTCAAGTAGCCCCGACCGCGGCGCGCTTTACGTCCACCTCCCTGGCGCGTACATTCCGCCGCCTTTCCCCCCGGAATCCCCCCGTAAAGGACTGATGGGCCAGGTCAGGCGCAAGGACAAGGACAAGGAGAAGCCGCAGGAGCCCCCCCCGGAGCCCGCGCCCGGACAGGAAGCTCCCGTGTCTTCTGATGTGTGGGTGAAGCCGCAGGGGATGTCCCGTCGTGGCTGGTTCCTGCTCGCCGGCATCATCCTCCTCATCCAGTTCCCCCTCATCCACCACGCCCTCATCCGGGGCCGCGCCGACGTGACGGCCGCGGTGCCCTACTCCCAGGACTTCTCGGACCCGGCCGTGGTGAAGCGCGACTTCTTCTCCACCGGCGGCTTCTGGCGCACCGTGGACGGGGCGTTGCTCGCCCCGGGCGTGAAGAACAACCCGCTCTGGCTCCAGGCCCCGCTGCCGGACGACGTGGCCGTCGAGTTCGACGTCCGCTCCGAGTTCCCGGAGGGTGACGTGCGGCTGGAGATTTTCGGCGACGGCATGGACCCGGCCTCGGGCTACGTGCTGGTGCACGGCGGGTGGAACAACTCCCTGTCCGTCATCGCCCGCAAGGACGTGGGCGCCCCCAGCATGGACGCCCTCAAGCGCCGCGCCAGCCGCGGCGACGGGACGGCCGACCTGGTGGCCTCCGGCGTCTACGACGAAGACACCCGGGTGCGCGTGGAAGCGCGCGGCACGCCGGTGCAGGCGGGCCGCACGTACCACTGGCGCGTCGAGCGGCGCGGCCAGAAGCTCAAGTGGAGCATCGACGGCCAGCTCATGCTCGAGCTGGATGACCCGCTGCCCCTCAAGGGCCCCGGCAACGACAGGCTGGGCCTTTCCGGCAACGAGTCTCAAATCTTCTTCGACAACCTGCGCGTGGACACGCCGGACCGGCTGGCCGCCGCCGCCCCCGTGGCCGCCGCGCCCCTGCCGCCGCCCGGCCCCTACGCGGACGACTTCAACCGCGCCACGCTGGGCGACGCGTGGAACGTCACCAACCCCTCCGCGACGAAGCTGGAGGACGGCGCGCTGGTGGTGGAGCTCATCCACAACCGCCCCGTGTGGCTGAAGCAGCCCATCCCCGCCAACGCGACGATTGAGTTCGACGCCTGGTCGGACAGCCCCGAGGGCGACATCAAGGTGGAGGCCTGGGGCGACGGCCGCTCCTTCTACGCGGGCGACCTGCGCCTGCAGTACACCGCCACCGGCTACGTCTTCATCCTCGGCGGCTGGCGCAACACCCAGTCCGCCATCGCCCGGCAGACCGAGCACACCCCCGACCGCGCGCTGCGCGACGGCCAGGTGGTGGTGCCGGGCAAGCATCACCACTTCAAGATTACCCGCCGCGGCGGCCACATCGCGTGGGAGCTGGATGGCCAGCCCTTCCTCACCCTCCAGGACTCCGCCCCGCTGGAGGGCGCGCGCAACCAGTTCTTCGGGTTCTCGGGTTGGAAGACCCGCGTGCACTTCGACAATCTGAAAATCGAGCCGCTCTCCCCCTAGCGGCAAGGAAAGCCTCACGTGCGCAGAGTTGGCATCTTCGGCTGGGGCGTCGTCGCCCCCAAGTCCAGGAACATCGAAGCTTTCGAGCGTAACCTCACGTCCTCGGAAAGCTGGCTGTCCCCCTTCAACGGCTTCGGGCCGGACAACTTCCTCGTCGGCATGCCGGAGTTCGAGCTGGCCGACTACAAGCCGTGGATTGACGCGCGCTTCCCCGGCAGCCGCTTCTCCCAGCTCGAGCGGAAGATGGGCCAGCCGACGCAGTTCGCCATCGGCGCGTTCATCCAGTCGCTCCAGCAGAACCCGGGGCTGGAGCAGGAGCTGCAGGCGCTGGGGCCCCGCGCCCACGTCTATGTGGGCACCGGCCTGGGTGACCTACCCACCATCCAGTCCATCTCCCTCGACTTGTACCGCGCGCAGCGCCGGTGGGACCGCTTCTGGTCCGCCCCGGAGCGCAACGCCGCTTTGCGCCAGTGGCTGGAGACGCGCGAGCCGCTGCCCGGCCTGCCCCCGGAGCCCTCCACCGTCGAAGAGGCCACGCGCGACGAGGCCGAGGACGCGTGGTGGCACTTCTGGGCCGGCCGCTCCCCCGAGCTGCGCGAGTACCTGACGGAGCTGCGCGACATCGAAGCCATTGGCGTGCCGGACGAGGGCGACGTCGAGTCCGCCAAGCTGGCCGTCATCAAGGAGAAGCGCACCCGCAACGCCCGGCTGCAGAAGAAGTGGATGTCGCCGGAGCCGCCATGGAACGCCGTCTCCTCCAACGTGCTGTGGAACATCCACAACACGCCGGCCTCGCAGATTTCGATGATGGGGCGCATCACCGGCATGACGTTCGCCCCGGTGGCCGCGTGCTCGTCCTTCGGCTACGGCCTGCGGCTGGCCATCAACGCCATCCAGCTGGGCCAGGCCAAGGCCGTTGTCATGGGGATGACGGACCCGCCGCCCACCCCGCTCGTCGTGGGCGGCTTCTACAACGCCCGCGTCATCTCCGCGGACGCCGCCGTCTCCAAGCCCCTCACCGCGCTGCGCGGCACGCACATCGCCGGCGGCTCCGTCGTCTGGGTGCTGGGGGATTTGGAGCACTTCCTGTCCAAGGGCTTCAAGCCGCTGGGCATGGAGCCCGTGGCCGTGGGCGTCACCGCCGACGCGGACCACATCATCACCCCGTCCAAGGAAGGCCCCACGCTGGCCATCCGCGAGGCGCTGGCCGGCGCCGGCCTCACGCCCCAGGACGTGGGCAGCTGGGATTTGCACGCCACCGCCACCCCGGGTGACTTCCTGGAGGTGCAGAACCTGCGGGACGTGCTGCCGGAGACGGTGCTGATTACCGCGCGCAAGGGGACTTTCGGCCACGGCATGTCCGCGGGCGGCGGCTGGGAGCTGACGGCCCAGTACCTGGGCTACGGCAGCGGCAAGGTGTTCCCCACGCCGCTGAAGCAGGCGGAGCTCAACAAGCAGATTTCCCGCGTCCATGGCCGCTTCGTCTTCGACGAGGCGGTGGCCACGCCCGCGGGCTGCGCGGGCAAGCTGTCCATGGGCGTGGGTGGCATCAACGCCTGCGTGATTTCGCGGCCCTGGAAGTAGCCGCTCAGGGGTGGGCGGACTTCGCGTCCGCCTCCAGCTTCGCCGCCCCCTCCGGGTCGATGCGTTGGAGCAGCGCCAGCTCCAGCTCCGTGTCCCGCGAGGAGCGATTCTCCGTGGGCAGCGAGCCGCTGGCGGTGCTGCCGTTGGCGGCCGCGGCGCGCTCCCGGCTGTTTCGCACCACGCCATCCGTGTAGCCCACGCCAATGGACTGCGAGGTGCGGTCCAGCCGCGTCACCCGCAGGCTGACGCCGCCATTGGCCAGCCGGAGGCCCTCCACGAGGAAGCGCGAGGAGGTGGTGGGGCCCAGCGTGCCGCCCCCCGACTCCCGCCACTCCGTCTCCAGCACGAAGACGCCCGGGTTCTCCCGCCACGAGAGGCCCCGCTCCTTCAGCTCCTGGTGCACCGCCGGCCAGATTTCCACCAGCTCCTTCCGGTAGACGTGGTGCGACGCCTGGTCGCGCATGTAGTTGTGCCGGAACGTGTTGGAGCAGCCGGCGAGCGCCAGCGTGGCGATGGCGAGACACAGTCCCGCGGTGCGGGTGAAGCGGTGCATGAGGGGCCCCCTGGGGTCGGAGATGAACGGTGCCGGACGGACAGCATATCGCCGCCGTCCGGCCATGTATCCCAGGGGCTCCCGGCTTTCGGGGAATGCCCGCCTGGCCTCCGAGCCCCTGCCTCCCGGCGGGCCCGTCAGGCCTTGGGGGTCGCCACCAGGTCGAAGTCGGGGATGTGCTCGCGCATGAACTCGCGCATCCGGTTGATGAGGGCGGCCTCGATCTGCCGGGCGCGCTCGCGGCTGACGCCGTACTTGTCGCCGATGTCCTGGAGGGTGAGGGGCTCGTCGGAGGTGAGCCGGTTCTCGAAGATGTAGCGCTCCTTGCCCTCCAGCGTGCGGGCGAACTCGGCCAGCTTGTCGCGGAAGAGGGCCTTGAGCTGCTCGGCGCCGAGCCGCTCGTCGACGGCCATGGCGCCCGAGGGCAGGTAGCGGTCCGCGCGCGTCGCGCCGGAGTCCTCGTCCCCGCGCAGCGGCGCGTCGATGGACATCTCGTCGTGCCCCAGCCGCTGGTCCATCTCCACCACGTCCTGCTCGGAGACGTTGAGCCGCTCCGCCAGCAGCTTGGGGCTGGCCTCGAAGCCCTGGGAGATGAGCTTCTCCTGCTCCTGGCGCAGCTTGAAGAAGAGCTTGCGCTGGGCCTCGGTGGTCCCCAGCTTCACCATCTTCCAGTTGTCCATGATGTAGCGGAGGATGTAGGCCCGAATCCACCACGCGGCGTAGCTGCTGAGCTTCACGCCCCGCTCCGGGTCGTACTTCTTCACCGCCTGCATCAGCCCGATGTTGCCCTCCTGGACCAGGTCCAGCAGGGACAGCGGGTTGCGGTGGTACTCGTGCGCCAGCTTGACCACCAGGCGCAGGTTGGAGGCCACCAGCCGGTAGGCCGCCCCCACGTCCGCCGTGTCCCGGTATTTCCGGGCGAGGGCCATCTCCTCCTCCCGCGTCAGCAGGGGGTGGCGCTGCACCTCCGCCATGTAGGCCTGGAGGGGGTCCTTCGTGGTGAGGCTGGACGACTCCGCCCGGGCCAGGGCCCGGGTGGGGACGAGGGGGGCGCTCACGTCCACCTCGGGCTCCACCTCGGCCAGTTCGGCCGGGTCCGGCTCCACGGCGTCCGGGTCGACCTGCGCCTCGGCCTCCTCGGGCTGGGCGTCGCCCCCTTCCGCGTCGACCACGGCCGGGGTGACCGGGCGCTTCGCGCGAGAGCGGGGGGTCGCTTCTTTGGTTCTCTTCCTCCCATTCGCCATGGGCGCTCCATACAGCAAAGTGCTGCGATTGTTGCCAGAGGGTAATGCAGGGGCTATGCCCATGCTTGATGAGCGACAACCAAGAGCCCATGCCGGGAAGCCCGGCACCTGACGAAGCCCCGACCCGTCCCGCCGAGTACGTCGCGGACATCGGCTTCGACGAGATGAACCTCTCCGAGCCCCTCCGCCGCGCGCTGGCGGATGTCGGCTATACCAACCCCACCCCTGTCCAGGCCCGCGCCTTCAAGCCGGCCATGGAAGGACGAGACCTCATCGTCCGCAGCAAGACGGGAACCGGCAAGACGGCCGCCTTCGGCCTGCCCCTGCTGGAGAAGATTCCCGCGGACGAGAAGCGCGTGCGCGCCCTCATCCTCTGTCCCACCCGCGAGCTGGCCATCCAGGTGGCGGAAGAGTTGCGGACGCTGTCCAAGTACAAGGGCGTGAAGGTGGCGGCCATCTACGGCGGCGCCTCCATGAAGCAGCAGGAGGACGCGCTCGAGGAAGGCACCCCCATCATCGTCGGCACCCCGGGCCGCGTCTTCGACCACATCAACCGCGGCAACCTGAAGCTGGACGGGTGTGACCACGCCGTCCTGGACGAAGCGGACGAGATGCTCAACCAGGGCTTCTACGAGGAAGTCACCCGCATCCTCGACCGCCTTCCGAAGAACCGGCAGGTGCTGCTCTTCAGCGCCACCGTCCCCACCGACATCCAGAACCTCATCGCCCGCTACACGACGAACGCGGAGACGCTGCTGCTGTCCGGCGACGTCTTCACGGTGGAGCACATCCACCACATCCGCTACGACGTGTCGGACGCCTTCCCCAAGCCGCGCAACCTCATCTACGTGCTGGAGAAGGAAGAGCCGCAGAACGCCATCATCTTCTGCAACACCCGCGACGACACGGCGCTGGTGACGGCGGTGCTCAACCGCAACGGCTTCGACGCGGAGTTGCTCAACGGAGACCTGCCGCAGAAGGAGCGCGAGCGGGTGATGGGCAAGGTGAAGCGCGGCGAGGTGGCCTTCATGGTCGCCACGGACATCGCGGCGCGCGGCATCGACATCTCCGGCCTGGAGTACGTCATCAACTACTCGCTGCCGGAGGACGCGGCGGTGTACCTGCACCGCGTGGGCCGCACCGGCCGCATCGGCAACAAGGGCACCGCCATCAACCTCTTCTCCGGGCGTGAGCTGGCGACGTTCACCACGCTGGAGAAGAAGTACGGCATCAAGTTCGAGATGCGCGAGATGCCGGCGCCCGAGGAGGCGATGCGGCTGTGGACCGAGCGCCACGTGCGCGAAATCCACGAGGCGGCGGGCTCCTCCATCTTCGAGGGCTTCCTGCCGCTGGCCTCGCAGCTCAAGACGCGCACGGACGCCGAAGACCTCATCGCCTTCCTGCTGAAGTACTTCTTCAGCCACCTGCGCATGGAGAAGGCGGCGGCGCAATTCGCGGCCGAGGGGCGCGAGCCTCCCCAGGAGCGCAAGTTCGAGAGCCGCGACAGCGGTCGCGGCGGGCGCGGCGACAAGCGCGGCGGAGAGCGGCGCGAGCGTGGAGACCGCGAGGAGCGCCGGGAGCGTCCGCCCCGCGCCGAGCGGCCGGAGCGCACCGAGCGGCCGGAGCGCGCGGAAGCGGCCCCGGAGCGCGAGCGGCGCCCCCGACGGGACGAGCCCCGCCGTGAGCGCGGCGAGGGTGCCCGTGGCGCGGCGGCGCTGGAGGCCGGCCCCGGCGAGGTGAAGCTGTGGGTCAACCTGGGCACCGCGGATGGCCTCGGGCCGGGCAGCATCGCCACGGCGATGGAGGACGCGGGCGCTCCGCTGGGGAAGATGGTGCGCGCCGAATTGCGCCCCACCTTCGCGTACGTCTTCGTCGCGGAAGAGGACGTGCCCGGCTTCGAGGCCCTCAACGGCAAGCAGCACGGCTCCAAGGTGCTGCGCGTGGAGCGCAGCAAGCCGCGCACCGAGCGCGACTCCGCGCCCCGCCCGCCCCCGTCTCCGGACGCGGCCCCCGGCGAGGCGAAGCTGTGGACGAACCTGGGCACCGATGACGGCATGGACGAGGCGAAGCTGCCCGCCGCGCTGGAGGCCCTGGGCGCGCCCGCGGGCAAGGTGCTGAAGGTCGTGATGCGCCCCACCTACGGCTACGCCTACGTGGCCGAGGCGGACGCCCCGGCCTTCGAGGCCCTCAACGGCAAGCCGCACGGCGAGAAGCCGCTGAAGGTGGAGCGCCACCGCCCTCGCGGCGCCCGCGAGGAGCGCCGTCCGAGGAGCGACGCCCTGCCGGACGTGCCGGGCCAGACGCGCCTGTGGGTGGGCCTGGGCCGCCAGGACGGGCTGGACGAGGCGGCCGTCACCGCCGCGCTCGAGGCCGCGGGGGCTCCCGCCGGCAAGGTGGTGCGCATGGACCTGCGCCCCACGTACGCGTACGTCTTCGTCGCCGACGAGGACGTGGCGGGCTTCGAGACCACGCACGGCAAGCCGCACGGCGACCGGACGCTGAAGGTGGAGCGCGCGAAGAAGAAGTAGCGCGCGGGCCGTCAGCCCGCGGTGCCCGCTCCGGCCGCCTTCCTGCGCCGCTCACGATGGTAGTGGGCGGTGCACAGGCTCCGGGCGAGCACCGGCTTGCCACACCCGGGCTCGCCGCAGCGGGCGGGCTCGGGGCGGGACGCCGCCACTCCAGGGGCGCCGTCCTCGCTGAACAGCACCTCCGCCACCGCCAGCAGCCGGTCCAGGTCCATCCGCGACAGGCGGCGGGCCCGGGCGAAGGCCTCCAGCCGGTGCAGGCCCACGTCCTGCGTGTCGTCCAGCCGGAGCAATTCCCACAGGGGCATCTCCAGCGCGGAGGCCACCTGGAGGAGCGTCTCGTAGCTGGGGCTGCGCTCGCCGCGCTCCAGCAGGGACGCGAAGGAGACGGAGATGCCGCACCGGGCGGCGAAGTCCTCTTGAGTGAGTCCGCGTCGCTCGCGCAGCGCGCGGATGCGCCGGGCCAGTTCCTTCAGGTATCCGCTCGCGGAGGCGAGGTCTGGCGGGCCGGCCGGCATGGCAGTTTCCTATGGTAGCGCACCCCTTCTGTTAAGGTCTCGCGCGAGGAGCATTCGAGCCATGAGCGCCGTCGACGGCACCAACTATTTCTTCCGCAAGGCCGCGCGGATCATGGACGTCGGCACCCCCATCGAGACGCTGCTCGCCACGCCCCTGCGCGAGGTGAAGGTGCAGGTCTCCATCGAGATGGACTCGGGGGAGATTCGCACGTTCCTCGGCTACCGGATTCAGCACGACAACAGCCGCGGCCCCATGAAGGGCGGCCTGCGCTACCACCCGCTGCTGGACCAGGACGAGTGCGCCTCGCTCGCGTCGCTGATGACGTGGAAGACGGCGGTGGTGAATGTGCCCTATGGCGGCGCCAAGGGCGGAATCGCGTGCGACCCGTCGCAGCTGTCCATCAAGGAACTGGAGCGGCTCACCCGCAAGTTCGTGGACCAGATACAGGACGTCATCGGCCCCACGCGTGACATCCCCGCCCCCGACGTCAACACCAACCCCCAGGTGATGGCGTGGATCATGGACCAGTACTCGCGCTACCACGGCCACTCGCCGGCGGTGGTGACGGGCAAGCCGCTGGAGCTCTATGGCTCCAAGGGCCGAGAGGCGGCCACCGGGCGCGGCCTGCTCTACGTGTGCCGTGAAATCATGAGGGACCTGGGCCTGCCCGTGAAGGGCACGCGCTTCGCGCTGCAGGGCTTTGGCAACGTGGGCAGCCACACCGCGCAGCTCCTCTGGGAGGACGGCGGCGTGGTGGTGGCGGTGGCGGACGTGCTGGGCGGCGTGCGCAACCCGCAGGGCCTGGACATCCCCTCCCTCTTCGAGCACGTGAAGCGCACCGGCACGGTGACGGGCTTCACGGGCGGCACGCCGTGCACCAACGAGGACGTGCTCACCGCGGACTGCGAGGTGCTCATCCCCGCCGCGCTGGGCCACGTGCTGACGCGGGACAACGCCAACGCGGTGCGCGCGAAGCTCATCATCGAGGGCGCCAACGGCCCCACCCAGCCGGAGGCGGACGAAATCTTCGAGAAGCGCGGCATCTTCGTGGTGCCGGACGTGCTCGCCAGCGCGGGCGGCGTGACGGTGAGCTACTTCGAGTGGGTGCAGAACCTCCAGCACCTGTCGTGGGAAGAAGAGCGCGTCAACGCGGAGCTGGAGAAGACGATGAAGGAGGCCTACGAGCGCGTGGCGCAGATTGCCCGCTCGCGGAAGGTCTCCATGCGGACGGCCGCCTACATCCTGGCCATCGGCCGGGTGGGCAAGGCCACGGTGCTGCGCGGCATCTGACGCGGCCCGGCACGGTGCCACCGGGTGTCCTCCGGTGGACGTGCCGCATTGCAGCGGGACGCTCGACAGGACGGCTGCCCGGCGCGTGTCTCTTCCGCCCGGGGCCCGCATCCGGTACACGCGCCCCACATGGTCACCCTCCAGGACATCCTTGCCGCGCGGGAGCGCCTGCGTCAGGTCATCCGCCCCACCCCGTGCCCGCAGTCCGACTACTTCACGGAGAAGACGGAGTGCGCGGCGGTGTTCTTCAAGATGGAGAACCTCCAGCGCACGGGAGCCTTCAAGGAGCGCGGCGCGCTCAACAAGCTGCTGACGCTGTCGCCGGACGAGCGGCGCCGGGGCGTCATCGCCGCGTCGGCGGGCAACCACGCGCAGGGCGTGGCGTACAACGCGCTGAGGCTCGGCATCAAAGCCACCATCGTGATGCCGGAGCGCACGCCGCTCATCAAGGTGTCGCGCACGCGTGACGAGTACAAGGCGCGCGTGGTGCTCAAGGGCTCCAACTTCGACGAGGCCTACGCGGAGGCGCTGCGCATCCAGAAGGAGGAGGACTCCGTCTTCGTCCACCCCTTCAACGACCCGCACGTCATCGCCGGCCAGGGCACCATCGGCCTGGAGCTCCTGGAGCAGTGCCCGGACTTGGAAGTGGTGCTCGTGCCCATCGGCGGCGGCGGGCTCATCTCCGGCATCGCCTGCGCGCTGAAGGAGAAGAAGCCCGGCATCCGCGTGGTGGGCGTGCAGACGGCCACCATCGCCAGCATGAAGGCGTCCATCGAAGCCGGCCGCCTGATGGACCTCACCGCCGCGGGCACCACGATTGCGGACGGCATCGCCGTGAAGCGCGTGGGCGAGCTGACCTTCCCCATGGTGCAGAGGTACGTGGATGACGTGGTGGCGGTGGACGAGGAGGAAATCGCGGCCGCCATCCTCACGCTGCTGGAGCAGGAGAAGAGCGTGGTGGAGGGCGCGGGCGCGGTGGGCCTGGCCGCGCTGCTCAGCGGCGACGTGCCGCAGGCGAAGGGCAAGCGCACCGCCATCATCCTCAGCGGCGGCAACATCGACATGAACGTCATCAGCCGCATCATCGAGCGCGGCCTGGTGAAGACGGGGCGCCTGGTGCAGCTGGAGGTGCGGCTGCCCGACAGGCCCGGCATGCTCGCGAAGCTCACCAGCCAGGTGGCGGATTTGCGCGCCAACGTGGTGGAAATCCATCACGAGCGCGCCTTCTCCAAGGCGGGCCTGGGCGAGGCCATGGTGGAGGTGACGCTGGAGACCACCGGCCCCGGCCACATCGAGGAGCTGATGCAGGCCCTGCACCAGCTCGGCTGGCAGGTGGCACGCAAGTAACACCGGGACGGCAAGGGGGTCTTGCATGACTGCGCGGGGGCTCGGCCATACTGGCGGGCATGCGTGCCCTGCTCGTCGCCCTGGTCCTCGCCGCCGCCCCGCCGCCGTCCGCCCAGAAGGCGAAGGAGCTGGCCGCGAGCCGCGCCTGGGAGGACCTGTACCTCGCCTTCGCCTCCGGTGAGGTGAAGGACGTGCCGGACGCGCAGCGCCGCACCATCTCCGGCGCGCTCCTCAAGGGGTGCGAGGCCCTGTTGGGCGAGGACCCGGTGATGGCGTACTCGCTGGGCGAGCGCGCCGCCGTGTACGACGAGTCCGCCGGTGCGCTGCGGTGCCTGGCCCGCTCGGCGCGCAAGACGGACCAGCGGGCCTCCGCCGAGGCCGCCCTGCGAAAGGGCATGGAGAAGCACCCCAAGGACGGCGCCTTCCCCCTGGAGCTGGGCCGGCTGCTGCTGGAGGAGCAGGACGCCGCGGGGGCCCTGGCGGTGCTGGAGAAGGTGCCGCCCCGCTCGCGCGAGGCCGCCGAGGCGAAGCGACTGGTGCAGCAGGCCCGCGCGAAGACGAACGAGGAGGGCGCGGCGCGCAAGGAGGCGGAGCGGCTGGAGCAGCTCATGAATGGCAAGGGGGGAGGACGGCGGCCGGCGGGGACGGAGCTGGAGGTCGCCCCGGCGACGGGGCGTGGGGACAAGGGCGAGACGCGCTCGGCCAGCCTCACCTACGAGTCCGGCACGGACACGGGGGGCATGCGAACACGCTCCAACAGCCGCTTCGTCATCCGCTACTTCAACAACCAGCGCGACTTCGGCCAGCGCGCCGACTACGAGGGCCGCGTCGTCGCCGCCCTGGACGAGGCCTACGACTTCACCCTGCGCGAGATTGGCGAGACGCGTGAAAGACCGGTGGACGTCATCCTCTACACCCGCGAGGAGTTCAGCCTCCACTTCGGCAAGCAGCGGGCCCAGATGATCGCCGGGCTCTACTCGGACGACGCCATCCGCATCAACGACGCGGCGGAGATGAGCCAGGAGACCCGGGCCACGCTGGTGCACGAGTACGTCCACGCCGTGCTCGACAGCTACACCCAGGGGGCTCGGGACACCCTGCCCGTCTGGCTCAACGAGGGGCTGGCCGAGTACGTGGAGTGGCGCTACCTGGGGGAGGAGTCCCCGCCGAACCGCATCGTCCGCAACGCGATGACCAGCGCGGCCAAGGCCGGAAAGCTGCCCCGACTGGCGGAAATGGCGGATCAGTCCCTCATCTTCTCCAGGAACCCGAGCGTTGCCTATGCGACGTCCGCCATCGCCGTGAGGGAGCTGGTGCGGCGGGGGGGGGCCGAGCGGCTCATCACCTTCATCCGAGAGGTGGGAGGGGGAAGACCCATCGAGGAGGCCCTGCGGGACCACTACGGGGAGACCCTGGCCTCCCTCGACGAGGACGTGCGGGCTGCTCTCCAGTAGGGGAGGCTGCCAACCGAGCCCGGTCCAATTGGTTTACCCCTCCCCGGGAGTCCCCTACACTCGCAGCCCCCCATTCACGCTGCGGCAGTACCCTGCGAAGTACGCTGTCCGCAGCAAGGTGACGGATGTCGGACACGCGCGCGGCGATGAGAGAATTTCGCTTCTTGGACGAGAAGCGGAAGCTGGGAAGCCTGTCTCCGGTGGAGGAGGCTCGTTGGAATGAGCTGCGCGGGCTCCTGGGCATCCAGGATGCGGCCCCCGTGTCCGAGGCCGCCTGGCAGCAGCAGGCGGCGCCCCAGGGCTACTACGGCGCCGATGGCCAGTGGTACGCCTACCCCGCCGGCTACGCCGAGCAGCAGCCCCAGGGCTACTACGGCGCGGATGGCCAGTGGTACGCCTACCCCGCTGGCTACGCCGAGCAGCAGCCCCAGGGCTACTACGGCGCGGACGGCCAGTGGTACGCCTACCCCGCCCAGGGCTACGCGCAGCCGGGTTACGACCCGAACGCGCAGGCCTACGCCCAGCCGGGTTATGACCCGAACCAGGGCTATGCGCAGCCGGGTTATGACCCGAACGCGCAGGCCTACGCCCAGCCGGGTTATGACCCGAACCAGGGCTATGCGCAGCCGGGTTATGACCCGAACGCGCAGGCCTACGCGGGCTACCCGCAGCAGGGCGGGTACGACCCGAATCAGCAGGCGTATGACCCGAACGCGCAGGGCGGGTACGACCCGAACCAGGGCTATGCGCAGCCGGGCTATGACCCGAACGCGCCGCAGGGCCATGCCGGTTGGGAGACTGATCCGAACGCGCAGCAGGGCTACGCCGCGGACCCCGCGCAGCAGCAGGCCTATGCGGGCCATGCGCAGCAGCAGCCCTACTCCGGCTATGGGCAGCAGGACCCGAACGGCTACGCGCCGCAGGCTCCCGCCGAGCAGGATGCGCTGGCCCTCAGTGCGGACGACATCGACATCCCCGCGCTGAGCGAGCCCGCGCCGTGGATGACCCCTGGCGCCGCGGAGACCCCGGCCGCTCCGGAGCAGGAGACGCAGGGCTCCGAGGAGCAGCCGGCCGTCGAGGCCGCGGCCCCCGCCGAGGACGTGCTCGAGGTGTCGGAAGGGGACGTTTCGGTCGACACCACCCCGGACCCGTCCGCCTCGTTCGCGGACGTCAGCGTGGACCTGATGGAGTCGGACGCGGCGGCCGAGAGCGCGGAGCCGCTGCCCCAGGCTTCGAGCGCGACGGTTGCGGAGGATGACTTCTCCTCGATCGGCGAGCCGGAGCAGGCCCAGTCCGTTTCCGCCACCGAGCCCGAGGCGTCGCTGGAGGCGTCGTTCGCCGACCTGTCGATGGAGGTCGAGTCGGAGCCGGAGGCTCCCGCCGCGCCCGAGAACGTGGAGTCGGCGTCCGCCGAGCTGGAGGTGGCGTCCTCCGAGGTCGAGCTGGTCGACGCAACGGCCGAGAGCGAGCCCCTGCTGGCCGAGGAGCACACGCCCATGGACGAAGCGTGGGCATCCGCCCCGCTCGCCGTGGAGGCCGCGCAGGGTGAGGTCGCGGACGCGGGTGACCTCATCGAGGTCGCGGCGATGGAGGATGCCACTCCGGCCGAGGATGCCGACGTCGAGTTCATGGCCCAGGACATGGGCGCGACGACTTCGGGGGCTTCCGAGGAGACCGGGGCGGTCGCCACGGATGCAGCGCAGGCGGGCGCGGAGATTGCGCTCGATGCCTCCGACATGATCGAGGCCGCGTCTGCGGACGAGGCCGCTCCGGTCGCGGAGACTGCGTCGGACGATTGGAGCTCGGTCGAGGCGGAGCCGGCTGCGGAGGCTGCGTCGAACGATTGGAGCTCGGTCGGGGCGGAGCCGGCCTCGTTCGAGGAGGGCGCGGCGGGTGAGTGGAGCGCCGCGGCCGAGGCGACTCCGGCCGTGGAGAACGCGGCGGGCGAGTGGAGCACGCCGGGCGAGACGGCCTCTCTCGAAGAGGGCGCGGCGGGTGAGTGGAGCACTGCGGCCGAGGCGACTCCGGTTGCCGAGGCTGCCGCGAGCACCTGGGACTCCGGCACCCCGCCCGAGACGGGCACCTTCGCCGAGAACGCGGAGAGCACCTGGGACTCCGGCACTCCGGCCGAGGCGACTCCCGTTGCGGAAGTCGCCGCGAGTGCATGGGACTCGGGCACGCCTGCCGAGACGTCGTCGTTCGAGGAGAACAACTGGGACGCGGGCGCTTCGGGCGAGGCGGCTCCGGGCACTGAGAACGCAACCGGTGGGTGGGACGCGAGCGCATCGGGCGAGACGGCTCCGGTCGCCGAGAACGCGGCAAGTGAGTGGGTAACGCCTGGCGAGGCGACCTCGTTCGAGGAGAACACGGCGACCGAGTGGAACGCGGGCGCTTCGGGTGAACCGAACTCGTTCGAAGAGAACGCGGCAGGCGCCTGGGACTCGGGCACTCCTGCCGAGGCCCAGACGTCCGCGGAGTTCGATGCGTCCACCGAGAGCACTGCGCACTTGGCGAGCACGGAGGCCGAGGCCTCTTCGGTGCAGCTCACCCAGTCCGCCGAGAGCGAGAGCGCTCCCGAGGACCTGACGGGTGCGGCGGAAATCGCACTCGATGCGTCCGACGTGAGCGAGGCCGCTCCAGCGGAGATTGCACTCGATGCTTCCGATGTCAGCGAGGCCGCCCCGGCCGAGATTGCGCTCGACGCTTCCGACGTGAGCGAGGCCGCCCCGGCGGAGATTGCACTCGACGCTTCCGACGTCAGCGAGTCGCAGGCGTCTTCCTCCGAGATTGCGCTCGATGCGTCCGACGTGAGCGAGGCCGCCCCGGCCGAGATTGCGCTCGACGCTTCCGACGTGAGCGAGGCCGAGCCCTACGCGGACTCCGGCTACGAGGACGCGCAAGTGTCTGCCGCGGTGGAGTCTCCGGACGCAGCGGGCGCGACCTGGGAGCAGGGCGCGTCGGCAACGGCCGAGGAGATTGCGCTCGACGCTTCCGACGTGAGCGAGGAGTCCGCTCCCGCCTCGTCTGTTGGCTCCGAGGAGAGCGTGCCCACGATGGAGCTGGGTGCCGCCGACGCGACGGACTTCGCCTCGATGGAGGCTTCTGCCCCCGGCGCGGAGGAACCGTCGCTCGATGTCATGGACATCGAGTCGGCCCCCGAGAGCTCGGAGCCGCCCACGTTCGACGCGGCCGACCTCGGCACCGAGGTGGAGCCCGAGGCACAGGCCGGGTCTCCGTTCGCGACGTCTGACGTGCCGTCGCTCGAGATTCGCTCGGTGCAGGTGGGCCCGGACCTCCAGGCCGACACGCTCGAGATTGCCGGTGGGTCTGCCGCTCCCGCCGCGAGCGAGTACGTGGGCCCGCCTTCCTCCCAGGAGATGTTCGACCTGAGCGGCAACCCCGAGGAGGCGGTGCCGCTCGCAGCCGCGGGCGAGTTCGTCGAGTACCGCAGCTTCACGTCCGCCGATGACCGGGGCATGGAGCTCCGGAGCGACGGACAGTCCACTGTTGCCGGCTGGAGCGGGGACTCGGCGGACGCCGTGCCGCTCGCGAGCAATGCCGACTTCGTGTCGGAAATGGGTACGACCGGCGAGGCCTGGAACAACACGGCCGACACCTCGGCGGTGGAGCTCCAGTCCGAGTGGACGCCGGACACCGCGACGTCCAGCACCTCCGAGGAGTCAGCGGCCATCGAGCTGCAGCCCGAATGGGTGTCGGCCGAGACGCCCGCGACCGACCCGGGCGCCGCCACGGCGTCGAAGTGGGCCAGCGCGGAGACGGACGACGCGTCCGCCAACGCCCAGCAGGCCGAGTGGGCGACTCCCGCCACCGAGGCCGCGCCGTCCGAGTGGACCGCCGCCCCCGCCGAAGAATCCGCACCCGTCGAGCTCCAGGCCGAGTGGGCGCCCCCTGTCGAGGAGGCGGCACCCGAGGCCGCCCAGCCCGAGTGGGCCACGCCTGTTGAAGAGGTCGCCGCGGACGCGGTGCAGTCCGAGTGGGCCACGCCTGCCGAAGCCGCGCCCGAGGCCGCCCAGCCCGAGTGGGCCACTCCCGCGGAAGAAGTCGCCGCCGACGCCGTGCAACCCGAGTGGGCCACGCCTGCCGAAGCCGCGCCCGAGGCCGCCCAGCCCGAGTGGGCCACTCCCGCGGAAGAGATCTCCGCCGACGCCGTGCAGTCCGAGTGGGCCACGCCCGCCGAGGAGCTCGCCCCCGAGACTGCCCAGGCCGAGTGGGCCACGCCCGCCGAGGAAGTTCCGGCCGAAGCGGTTCAGGCCGAATGGGCCACGCCCGCCGAGGAGCTCGCTCCCGAGGCCGTTCAGTCCGAGTGGGCCACGCCTGCCACCGAAGCCGCCCCCCAGGCCGAGTGGAGCGCGTCCGAAGAAGTCGCCGCCGAGGATGTGCAGGCCGAGTGGGCCTCCCCCACCGCTGAAGCCGCTCCCGCCGAGGCACAGCCCGAGTGGGCCACGCCTGTCGAAGAGCTGGCTCCCGAGGCCGTCCAGGCCGAGTGGACCCCCGACGCCGCTCCGCAGGCCGCCCAGCCCGAGTGGGCCACGCCCGTCGAGGAGCTCGCGCCCGAGGACGTCCAGGCCGAGTGGTCCGAGCCCGCGGCCGACGGTGCCCAGCCCGCGTGGGCCGCCGCCACGCCCGCGCAGCCCGAGTGGAGCGCCCCCACCGCCGAAGCCGCTCCCGAGAGCGCCCAGGCCGAGTGGGCCTCCCCCATGGAGGAGCTCCCCGCCGACGCCGTCCAGGCCGAGTGGGCCACGCCCGCGGCCGAGGCCGCTCCCGAGGAGCTCCAGCCCGAGTGGGTGACGCCGGAGGCCGAGCCCGCTCCCGAGTGGAGCGCGCAGCAGTCCGCCGCCTCCTCGCAGTGGAGCGAGACGCCCGCCGAGGAAATCTCCGTCACCGACGCGCCCACCGAGGCCGCCCAGTCCGAGTGGAGCGACGCACCGGTCGAAGTCGAGCCGGAATGGAACTCCACGCCCGCGCAGACGGACTCGCCCTTCGGCGCGCCCGCCCAGGCGGTGCCCTGGGAGCAGGAGCCCGCCACTCCCGAGCAGCCGTGGGCCGAGGAGCCCCCGGCGGCTCCGGCCTGGCAGTCCGGCAGCAGCCCCTTCGGCACCCAGGCCCAGGACTTCGCCTCGGCGGAGCATGACGCCGTGGACGTCAGCCTCGACGCCCCGCCGCCCTCGCCCGCCGAGGAAGAAGTCCCGGTGGAACTCGAGTCCGAGCAGGAGCTCGCTGAAATCGACCTCGTGGAGGAGTCCGTGGAGCCGCCGCCCGCGGCCTACGCGCCGCCTCCGCCCGCGCCTGTCGCCGCCGTCATGGCCGCCGCCGCCGTGGCTTCCTCCGCCGTGTCGTCCGTCCTCCGGACTCCCGCCAGCGCCGCCCCGGCGCCCAGGGCCTCCGCGAGCACCCCGGTCGTCATCCCGCCCTCGCCCGTCGTGACGGCCGCCCCGAACACCCGGGCTTCCGTCGCCGTGCCGGCCGTGGCCCCCGCCGTCGCCGAGCCCACGCCGCCCGCCAACCAGCTCCGCGCCGCGCGCGAGCCGTTCTTCGCCCAGCCGGCCGTGGTGGACTCGGCGCCCATCACCTCCTTCGTGGAGGGCGAGCACCGCGTCATCATCCACACCGTCGAGGGCCAGGTGAAGCGCGGCACCATCCGCGACGCGGACCTGCTCGACGAGGTCATCTCCCTGGAGCAGCAGAGCGGCTACGCGCCCGAGCAGATTCCAGGCAAGCGCGTGAAGGCCATCTTCTTCATGCTCACCGCCGGCTCGCGCCAGCCGCAGGCCGAGGGGCAGAAGATTCGCGTCACCTTCAACGACGGCCGCCAGGTCGCGGGCTTCTCGCAGGACTTCAAGGGCGCCACCCCGGGCTTCTTCGTCATCCCCGCGGACCAGCGCACCAACACCGCCCGCATCTTCATCTACCGCTCCAGCGTGCAGGCGGTGGCGGAGGGCTGAGGCCCACACCTCGGAAGGGGCGCGCTCCACTCCGGGCGCGCCCTCCTCCACGAGACAGCCCGCAAATGAAAGAGGGGCCCCCACCAGCGTGGGAGGCCCCTCCGTCATTCAGCGTGGGCTGTGCTTCGGACTACTTCTTGTCCGTCGCCGCCGGGGCCGGGGCCGGGGCCGGCTTGGCAGCGGCCTCGGGGGCCTTCTTCACCAGCTCGAGCTCCAGGTTCACGGTGACTTCCTCACCCACCGCCACGCCGCCCGTCTCGAGCGCCTGGTTGTAGGTCAGGCCGAAGTCCTTGCGGTTCAGCTTGGTGGTCGCCGCCACGCCGGTGCGGGTGTTGCCCCAGGGGTCCTTGGCCTCCTTGGAGGGGCCCTCGACGTCCAGGACGACGGCCTTGGTGACGCCGTGCATGGTCAGGTCGCCGGTGACCTTCAGCTTGCCCTGGCCGGCCTTGGCAACCTTCGTCGACTTGAAGGTGATGGTCGGGAACTTGGCCACGTCGAAGAAGTCCGGGGCCTTCAGGTGCTCATCGCGCTTGGCGTTGCCGGTGTTGATGGTGGACACGTCGATGGTCGCCTCGACGGTGGACTTGGTGATGTCCTTGTCGTCCAGGTTCACGGCGCCCTTCACGTCGCCGAACGAGCCCTTCACGTTGGACACCATCATGTGCCGCACGGAAAAGCCGGCGGCGGAGTGCGCGCTGTCCACATCCCAGGTGGAGGCCAGGGCCAGCGACGGGAGGGCGAACATCAGGGCAACAGCGCTCTTCAGAGACGTCTTCATGGGGTGCGTGCTCCTTGGGGTTCTGCGGTTTCAGGCGCGCAGCGCGAAGCTGCGCATCGACAAGGTTCCGTGATGGAAGCCCTCGAATACGGGGGTGAGACGGTCCTCGGGGAGGGCGGCGCCGAGGGCGAAATACAGCGGCATCAGGTGCTCGGCTCTCGGATGCGCGAGCCGCGCATTCGGTGCATCCAACCACTGCTGGAGGCCGGAGAAATCCCGCGCCATCAGCTTCTGCGCGACCCAACCGTCGAAAGCCTGGGCCCACGGCTCCACGGACGCGTTCTTCTCTTGGAAATTCAGCCGGCGCAAGTTGTGGACGATGCCGCCGCTGCCCATGAGCAGCACGCCCTGCGCGCGCAGCGGCCGCATCACCTCGCCCATCCGCGCCACCTGTGCGGGGCTCGCGCCGAGCGGCATCGACACCTGCACCACCGGCAACTTCGCGTCCGGGAAGGCGTGCAGCAGCGGCACCCAGGCGCCGTGGTCCAGCCCGCGCTCCGCGTCCGCCACCGCCGGCAGGCCGGCCTCCTTCAGCCGCGCCACCACGTCCCCGGCCAGCGCGGGCGCTCCCGGCGCCGCGTACTTCAGCCGGTAGAGCGGCTCCGGAAAGCCATAGAAGTCATAGATGAGCGGAGGCGTGGCGCTCGTCGTGACGCGCACCTCGCCTTCTGTCTCCCAGTGCGCAGACACCACCACCAGCGCCCGCGCCGCCGCCGCGCCATCGCCGAAGGTCTTCAGCGCCTTCGGGTAGTCGTCCGAGTCCAGCGCCACCATGGGCGAGCCGTGCGACACGAACACCGCCGGCGCCCGGCTGCCCGCCTGGCCGGCGCCCAGCACGCCCGACACTCCCATGGCTGCCGCTCCTTGCAGTACCTCGCGCCTGTCCAGTCCGTCGCCCATGATGGGCGCCTTCTACTGCAACCCCAGGACCAGGGCACGTGACATGACAACCCCCTGGAATTACTCCAGTCCTCTGGCGGCGCGTGCAACGGGCCTCTCATAACGATAGAGAGACAACTCACTCTGGAAGGGAGTCGTACACCGTGGCTGGCGGATTCGAGCTGGGCTTGAACGAGCTGTTGTCCTTCGAGCCGGGAGGCGGACTCATCCACTTCGCGGGGCAGCGTGCGGTGCTGATGGACCCGGTGGCGTTGGGGCTGTTGCGCAAGGAGCTCATCGACCTGGTGGGGATGACGGCGGCGCGAGGCATCTTCACGCGGCTGGGCTACGCGCACGGCTGGCGGACGGCGGAGGCGCTCAAGACGGCGGTGCCCTGGCCGGACGAGTCGGTGTGGCGCCGGGCCGGTGGCCGCCTGCACACCCTCCAGGGGCAGGTCCGCGTGGAGCGCGTGGAGCGCCGGCCCGACGAGGGCCCCGAGCCCTTCGCCGAGGCGCAGTGGCGCGACTCCTACGAGGCCGAGCAGCACCTGCTGCACCTGGGCCGGGCGGACCAGCCGGTGTGCTGGAGCCTCACCGGCTTCGCGTCCGGCTACATGAGCTTCGTCAACGGCAAGCCCATCTACGGTACGGAATTGCGCTGCGTGGGCCAGGGCGACGCGGCCTGCCACTTCGTCGGCCGCCCCGCCGAGGAGTGGAGCACCGAGTGCACCGAGGTGCTGCGCTTCTACGAGACGCAGTGCATGGAGGGCGTGCTGGCGCAGGTGACGGACGCGCTGAAGCAGGCCGAGCGCAAGCTGCGCGCGAAGCGCCAGTCGCTCGCGCGCGCGGGCGTGACGGAGGACCCGGCGGGCATGGTGGCGCGCTCGGAGGCCATGCTGCGGGTCATCAACCTGGCGCGCCGCGCGGCGAAGGTGGACTCCACGGTGCTCGTCACCGGCGAAAGCGGCGTGGGCAAGGAGCGCATCGCCCGCCTCATCCACGACGAGTCCACCCGCGCGCACAAGGCCTTCGTCGCCGTCAACTGCGCGGCCGTCACGGAGAGCCTGCTGGAGAGCGAGCTGTTCGGCCACGCGCGCGGCGCCTTCACCGGCGCCACGCATGACCGCGCCGGCCTCTTCGAGGCGGCCCACGGTGGCACCCTCTTCCTGGACGAGGTGGGCGAGGTGCCCGCGTCCATGCAGGCCAAGCTCCTGCGCGCGCTGCAGGAGAAGGAGGTGCGGCGCGTGGGGGAGAACACCAGCCGCAAGGTGGACGTGCGCGTGGTGGCCGCCACCAACCGGGAGCTCGCCGAGGAGGTGCGCCTGGGCCGCTTCCGCCAGGACCTCTACTACCGCCTGCGCGTCATCGAGCTGAAGATTCCCCCGCTGCGCGAGCGGCGCGAGGACATCCTCCCCCTGGCGCGGCTGCTGCTCGCCGAGGCGTCGGAGCGGCTGGGCCGCAAGGTGGCGGGCCTCGCCCCCGAGGCCGCGGATCAGCTCCTGCGCTACGGCTGGCCCGGCAACGTGCGTGAACTGGGCAACGCCGTGGAGCGCGCGGTGGCCCTGTGCGAGGGCCAGCGCGTGGAGCGCGAGGATTTGCCCGAGGAGGTCCGGGCCGCGCCTCCCAGCCTCGTACCCACCGGCAACCCCCGCCGGCTGGAGGACATGGAGAAGGAGTACATCCTCGCGGTGCTGTCGCAGAACGGCGGCAACCGCGCGCGCACCGCCGAGCAGCTCGACATCGGCGTGGCCACGCTCTACCGCAAGCTCAAGCAGTACGGGCACCCCGAGGCCGCCCACTGAAGGGCGGCCTTCCGGAGCGGGCCCGGGCCTAGTTGAGGAACTGGTCCCGGTCCGGGCGGCTCTGGTTCTTCGGCACCACGCGCAGGTGCTTGGAGCGGTCTCTCAGCTGCCGCTGCAGGCGCCAGTGCTGGAAGTGCAGCATCAGCCGGCGCGGGTTGGCGCCGCGCACGTAGGCGAACACCATGCCCAGCGCGAGCAGGTCCGGCACCTGGCCTGCCACGGCCCGATGATGGCCATCAGCACCACGAAGCCCGCGCCCACGCCCGCCAGCGCGTTGCCCGACAGGGGGATGCCCCAGAAGTTCGTCTCACCCCGGCCGATGCTCAGGCCATACGCCACCCACAGCACCGTCGTCATGACGTTGCCACCGGTGTACGCCTGCACCGTCGCCCCGGGCACCACCATGGCCAGCAGCGACGTGAGCACGCCCGCCAGCACGGTGACGCCCACCGCCACCAGCAGCAGGCGTTTGCCTCCCCAGATTGACTCCAGGTAGCCGCCAATGGACCAGGTGATGATGGCGCCGAAGATGATGCCGAAGGGGCTCGCCTCGATGAACCCGTAGGTGAGCGGCTGCCAGAGGAAGAGCCGGCTGAAGACGAAGTCCGGCAGCAGCAGCAGCAGGCCTCCCTGCCCGCCCTTGGTGAGGTGGTACAGGATGGAGCCAGCCACCAGCGCGGCGGCCAGCTTGGACGCCGTCGTTTCCAGGCCGGGCAGCCCGCCTCCACCCCTACCGCCGAAGCTGCGCATCGGTCGCATTCAGTACTCCTCCCACTCGCCGCTCAAAGAGCCGACCAAAGGTGGTGGAACCCCGCCCGCTTCGCAACCCCAAACGACGAAGAGCGCCCATCCCCGTCACCAGGGAGAGCGCCCTCGCACCGACTCTTCACTCGACTGCCGTGGGGCCGCTCAGGCCTTCGGCTTGTAGAAGAGCGTGATGGTCAGACAGTGGAACTCCTTGTCGGAGGACTGCGTCACCACTCTGTCCACCACTTCGACGTTGGGGTTTTCCTTGAGCCACTTGGTGATGTTCTCACCCATGTTCTCGCGATCTCTCGCGAGAGTGGTGGAGAACACCTTGACTCCCGTGAAGCTGATAACGCCCATTCCGACCCTCGTCTAAACCAGAGATTCTGGACGTTTACCCCGAGACGATTCCGCCATCAAGAAACGGGGCCGACAAACCGGCCCCGGCGCGCCCGGGCCGGGGCCCTGCCTTCCCCTGAACAGAGGGCCCGCCGTCCTTCGCCGGACAGTCGGCCCGGGCTGGCCCGGGACTTCACCGCCGGCTGGCGTCCTTGCGCGACAGGCAGGCGACTTCGTCCTTGCAGGCGGGGCCGATGCCCTCGGGGTGGGCGTGGAACGGCGTCTTGTCGCTCTCCTCCACCCCACACACCACGCACTTGCGCTTGCGGTTGCGGCGCTCCGCGCGGCGCTGCTCGGCGATGGCCTTGGCCCGCTCACGGGCCGTCTTCGCGTCCACCTCGTTGCTCATCTCGCGTCCCGTGTCTTGTGCGGCCATCAGAGCGCCTCGACCAGTACCGCGATGCCCTGGCCGCCACCGATGCAGGCCGACCCGATACCATAGCGAGCACCGCGGCGCTTCAGCTCGTACACCAGCGTGGTGGTGATGCGAGCCCCGGACGCCCCCAGCGGGTGGCCCACGGCGATGGCACCGCCATTGACGTTCGTCCTGTCCCGCGGCAGGCCCAGCTCCTTCTCCACCGCGAGGAACTGCGGCGCGAAGGCCTCGTTGACCTCGAAGAGGTCCACGTCGGACAGCTTGCACTGCGCGCGCTCCAGCAGCTGGCGGATGGCCGGCGCGGGGCCAATGCCCATGATTTTCGGGTCGCACCCGGAGATGCCCCAATTGACCAGCCGGGCAATGGGCTTCACGCCGTGCTTCTCCACGAAGCTCCGGGTCGCCATCACCATGGAGCCCGCGCCGTCGCAGATGCCGCTGGCCGCGCCCGCATGCACCACGCCGTCCTTCTTGAAGACCTTGGGCAGCTTGCGCAGGCCCTCCACCGTGGTGTCCGGGCGGTTGTGCTCGTCGCGCGAGACGACGGTGTCGCCCTTCTTCCCCTTGAGGGTGATGGGGGCAATCTCGTCGTTGAAGCGGCCCGCCTCCTGCGCGGCGGCGAAGCGCTTCTGGGTGAGGACGGCGTACTCGTCCACCTGGTCCTGCGTGAGCGAGTAGTCCACCGCGAGCTGCTCGGCGGTGAGCGCCATGGGCTGACCGGTGTAGCTGTCGGTGAGGGCCGTCCAGAGCATGTCCTCGAGCCCCCCCTTGCCCAACGGCAGGCCCCAGCGGGCACCTCGGATGACGTGGGGGGCCTGGCTCATGGACTCGGTGCCGCCGGCCAGCACACAGCTCGCCTGCTCGGTGAGCATCAGCTCGGCCGCGGTGACGAAGGCCTGGAAGCCGGAGCCGCACAGCCGGTTGACGCCGAGGGCGGGCACGGGGACGGGCACGCCGGTGCGCAGGCCCACGTGGCGCGGCAGGTAGATGGCATCCGAGCTGGTCTGCACCACGTTCCCGTACACGACGTGCTGGACGTCCCCGGGAGACACCTTCGCCTGGGCGAAGGCGGCCTTCGCGGACTCCACGGCGAGGTCGGTGGCGCTGAGGTCCTTCAGGCTGCCCCCATAGGTTCCGAATGGGGTGCGCTTGCCGGACAGGAAGTAGATCTCCTCGGTCTTGGACACGCTCTTCATGGTGGTGGTCTACCTACTCTCAACGCGTGCGCGGTGCACGCACGCCGTGACGTCGTGAGGTGTGGGGGAGGGTCGTCAGGGCACCCGGCTGCCCAGGAAGGCGCTGGCGACGATGGCCAGGGCCATGACCGTCCACAACAAACCCTGCAGGTTCTGCCGCCGAATCTCCTTGCGGCCGAGCCCCTGGTACCAGGAACGCCCGGCCTCCACCCGGCCTTCCCACGTGAAGTCGCCCGTGAGGGTGAAGCCCTCCAGGCGCCGGAGGTGGGCGCGCAGCAGGCGCTCGGGGGAAGCGTCATCCAGTGAACCGGAGCGGTAGACGCCTGGGATTTCCAGCGCGGGGCGGCGGTAGCCGGCGGTGATGACGAAGCCGTGGGGCGCCACCGGCGTGAGGAGGTAGAGCCGGGGCGAGTCATCCTGTCCCTCGTGGAGCGTGGCGAAGACGCGCTCGCCCGGGTGGGCCCAGTCGTAGGAGCGCGAGGCCTTCTGGAGGCGCGGCTTCTCGTCGTGGCTGCCGAGCGGCACGAAGCCGAGCGCCTGGAGCTGGGTGGCCAGGGGCTCCAGTTCCACGGGGAGGTCCATCTGGTCGGCGGGGGCCTCGGGCTCCACGCGGACGCTGGCGGGGAAGAGGAAGAGGATGGCGCGCCAGAGGTTGAGCGACAGCAGGACGATGGCGAGCACGAGGCCGGCGACGGCGATGCCCAGCTCGACGAGGACGTTCATGCGGGGAGGAGACCTCGAAGTGGCGGCGGTCCGGCCACCCTAGCGGAAAGCGGCGGCTCCGTGCGCCAGCTCTTCAACGCCGGGACGCGCTGGAGGGCAGGTCGCGCCAGCGCTCCAGGTCCACCTTGGAGAGGGGGTCCTCGCCACGCAGGAACCGCTCCAGGTGGCCGAGCGAGTCCACGCCGAAGAACAGCTCCCCATCCGCGAGGACGGAAGGCACGCCGAACGCGCCCGCGGCGAGCGCCTCCTCCGTGTTGCGGCGCACGCGGTCCTTGACCGCCGGCGTCTGCGCGGCGGCGAGCAGCGCGGGCGCATCCAACCCGGCGACCTGGATGGCGGCGGCCACGGCCTCGGGTGTCTCGGAGCCCTTCCCTCCTCCCCAGGTGGAGTCGAAGAGGGCGGACACCAGCCGGCCCCGGGCCTCCAGGTCCTCCACGGCCGCGGTCACCCGCAGCGCGAGCAGCGGGTTGAACGGATGCGACGGCGGCGGCACCAGCGGCACGCCGAACTCATGGGCGATGCGGGACGTGTGCTTGAAGACGTAGACGCGCTTGGGCGGAATCTCCGCGGGCCCCGTGCTGCCGAGCGCATTGAGGAACCCCGCCAGCAGCACGGGCACGGGCTCCACGACACGGCCATGGCGCGCGGCGAGGGCGGGCATGCGCGTCCACGCGAGGTAGGCGTAGGGGGACAGGTAGTCCAGACAGAAGCGCAGGGGGGCTTGGGCCATGCGGACACTCTACCGCTCCCGCCCGCCGGGGAGCGGACCACCGCGAGCGGGAGCTACGCGCTCTGTCGGACACCCGCGCGCCGCTGCAGGGCGCCTCGCACGGAGCTCGTCAGCGACAGCAGGCTGGTGGCGCGCGCCTCGGTGAAGAGCGCCTCCGCGGCCTCCAACTCCACCACCGAGGCCTCGCTCGCGGGCTCGCGCTCCGCCAGCGCCAGGCGCACGAGCCCCATCTGCAGGACGTTGCCCGTCAGCTCCGCCAGCGCCAGCGCGCGCCGCAGGTGCACGGCGCCCTCCTCGCCGGGCAGCAGCACCGCCACCGCGCGGCGGGCCACGATTTCGTCCCACGGGTTGGCGAGCACCGGGTCCAACGCCCGCGTGAGCGCGGCCTCCGCCGCCTCCGAGGCCGCCAGCAGATTCCCCTGCTCCCGCTCGAACCGCGACTGGTACACGCGCAGCAGCGTCTCCATGCGCAGGCCACCCTCGCGGGCCGCCTCCAGCGCCTTCGGGAGCGACCTGCGCGCCGACGCCGCGTCCTCGAAGAGCACGTCCCGGCACGCCTGGTACACCTGCACGTGGCACTGCAGCCACCTGTCGCCGGGCAGCACCCCGGCCAGCGTCTCCGCGCGCGCCACCACCGCGGCCACGTGCTCGTGCTCGCCGCGCTCCAGGTAGTAGGGCGGCGTGAAGATGGCCAGGTTGCGCTCCATCAGCCGGGGGTTGCCCAGCCGCCGCACCAGGTCCGTCTTCTCCGTGAAGGCCGGGACGAAGGCCGCGGCGTCTCCCGTGAAGGCCGCGCGCGTCACCAACGAGAACAGGTGGAACGCCCGCACGTCGGTGAATCCGTGGGCCTCCGCCACCGCGTACCCGTCGCGCGTGGCCTGCGCGTCCAGCGGCTCGCCGCGCAGCGCCAGGTTCATGTTCATCATGTAGCCGCCCATGCCCAGCGCCCAGGCCAGGCGCCGGGGGAGGCGGCCCATCGCCTCGCGCAGCCCGCGCAGGCGCGCCAGCTGCTCGTACTGCGTCTCCAGCACGCCCGCGAAGCGGCCCGTGTACGCGCACAGCACCGCCGGCGACAGCAGCACCCCGGCCCGGTAGGGCGACACCTCCGGCTGCTCGGCCTGCACGCGCGTCAGCAGCGCCGACAGGTCCGCCGTGCGCCCGACGATGGCCAGCGCCATGCCCTGCAGAATCTGGAGCTCCGCCTGCTTCCAGAAGACGTCCGCGGGCGACGCGTACGCATCCGCCTCGCGCTCGCGGAACAGCTCCCGCAGCCGCGCGGGGCGCTCCGCCTCGGGCGCGGCACATGCCGCCTCCAGCGCCTCCACCGCCTGCCGCCGTCCCTCCTCCACGTCCACCGTGGACGCCCAGTGCGCGAAGAGCTTCTCCGCGAAGGCCAGCGAGGTGGGCGGGTCGCTCGCGTAGCCCACCTCCACCATCGTCACCCAGATGCGCAGCAGCAGCCTGTCGCGCCCCGGGAAGTCCGGCGCGGCCTCCAGCAGGGCCGCCGCCTCCTTCAGCAGCAGCGTGGCCTCCAGCAGCGCCTGCGCTTCAATCGCCGCCCGGCCCGCGTCCAGCAGCGGGCCAATGGCCAGCTCCGGCTCCGACGAGCGCAGGTAGTGCCAGCCCACCGTGCGTGACAAATCGGGCCGCTGCGAGTGCAGCGTCTGCAGCGCCAGCGCCACCTGGCCGTGCGCCACCCGCCGCTCGGACTCCGGCGTGCTGTCGTAGACGGCCTGGTGCACGGTGTCGTGCGTGAAGACGTAGCGCCCCTCCACCTCCTGGAGGAACTGCCGCTCGACGATTCCGTCCAGCACCGCGAACAGCTCCACCTCGGGCAGCTCCGCCAGCGCGCGCACCATGGGCAGATCCAGGCTGCGCCCCGCGGGTGCCAGCCGCCGCAGCAGCGCCACCTGCTCCGGCGGCGCGGTGGCCAGCCTGGCCAGCACCGCGTCCTGGATGCTGGGCGGCAATGGCCGCGTGTCGAGCCCCTCCGCCGCGCTCCACCGCCCACCCACGCGCTTGAGCGCGTCCGCCTCCACCAGCGCGCGCAGGCACTCGGTGGCGAAGAAGGCGTTGCCGCCCGTGGTGGCGTGCAGCCGCGCCACGAAGCCCGCCGGCACCGACAGCCCCGGCAGCACCAATTCCACCAGCGTGCCCACGTGCTCGGCGGCCAGCGGCTCCAGGTCCATGCGCGTGGTGAGCTTCTCGTCCACCGTCTGGAAGGCCAGGCTCAGCCGGCTCAGCTCGCCGGAGCGGAACGTGCCCACCACCATGCCGCGCGTGCCGTGCAGCGTGCGGATGAGGACGTTGAGCACCTCCAGCGTGGCGCTGTCCGCCCAGTGCAGGTCCTCGAAGCACAGCACCAGCGTCATCTGGCGCCCCAGCGCCTGCACCCACTCGGCCAGCGCGCCGAAGAAGGCCAGCTTCTCCTCGCCCACCGCCTGCGGCGCCGGCCCGCCCTCCGTCCCCCCCAGCCCGGGCAGCAGCCGCGAGAGCTTCGGCGACAGCCGCTCCATCATCTCCACCGGCGTGTGCGGCACGAGGCTGCGCAGCGCCTGGGAAATCGGCACCAGCGGCGCCTGCCCTTCCGCGCGGCACTGCCCGCGTCCGAAGGGCAGCTCCGCCAGCTTCGCCTGCAGCTCGAACTCCTGGAGCAGCCGCGTCTTGCCCACGCCCGCGGGCGCGCCGATGAGCACCGCGCGCGACTGGCCCCAGTCCGCCTCGGCCAGCCCGTTCATCAGCGCCTCCAGCTCCGCGCCGCGCCCCACCACCTCCGGCACGTGCAGGTAGCTGGCGCGCGCGGACAGCGGCTCCTCCGGCAGCGGCTCGCCGCTGGCGTGGCAGAGCGCCTCCAGCAGCTCACCGGCGTCCTGGAAGCGCTCGCGCGGGTCCTTGGCCAGCAGCAGGAGAATCAGCTCCTCCAGCTGCGAGTCCACGGGGCAGAGGGTGGACGGCCGCGGCGGCGGGCGCGTCAGGTGGTCCGCGAGCAGCGCCGCGGGCGTGTTGCGCTTGAAGGGCAGCCGCCGGGTGACGAGGTAGTAGGCCATCACCCCCAGCGAGTACAGGTCCGCGCGCCCGTCGATGCTCGCGCCGCGCTGCCACTCCGGGGCCAGGTACTCCAGCGTGCCCTTGAGCCGGCCGGGGCTGGGCGTGCCCAGCTGGTGCATCACCCCGAAGTCCATCAGCTTCACCGCGCCGGAGCGGGTGATGCGCACGTTGCTGGCCTTGATGTCGCAGTGCACGTACAGCCGCGAGTGCAGGAAGGCCAGCACCTGCGCCATCTGGATGAGCACCCGGTAGAGCGTGCGCGTGTCGAGCGGCTCGTCGCCCACCAGCGAGCTCAAATCCTTCCCGTCCACCACCTCCATGGTGATGAAGCGGTTGCCGGCTTCCGTCATCCCCCAGTCGAAGACCTTCAGGGTGCCGGGGTGCTGCAGCTTCTTCATCGCGAAGAACTCGTGCCGGAACATCAGCACCAGCTCCTCCGTCTTCGCCGCCGTCAGCCCCGCGGGGACCTGCATCTCCTTGAGCGCCACGCGGCGCTTCTCGTGCAGGTCCGACGCGAGCCAGATGCGGCCCATGCCCCCCTCACCGAGCAGCCCCTCCACCTGGTAGCGCCCCGTCACCACCATGCCCACATCCAGCGAGCGGCGCTCTCCCGTGGCTCCCGGAAGGGTGATGGGCGTACGGATGCGGTCCCCCCACGAGCTTGGAGGACGGCTGCGCTCGTCCAGGACGGTTGTCTTCTCCTCGTCGCTCACGGAGGTGCGGTGGGACCCGGGGGTTAGCGGAATCCAGAGGTCAATGGAATATCACGTTTCTACGGTACGAGCACGTTCGATGGGGCTGATGCGGGTAACAACGGACCTCCACCGTGTCGTGCCCAGGCAAGCGACAACCGGCGCGCGCCCTGGTCGCGTGCCTGCCGGACGGCCCTTCCTGACAGGCCCGCACGGTGGGTGCGCATCCTCTCCGGCAGGGGCGCCAGCGCTGGGTGGCGCCCCCGCGACGGAGGTGGATGATGCGCGCGGGCTCGAGGCGATGGCTGGCATGCGCGGGAGCGCTGGGCGTCCTGGCGCTGGCGGCCTGCGACGGAGGCGCCCCGGAGGACGACACCCCTCTGGACGTGGAGGACGTGGCGGCCGCCACGGTGACGCTGGAGCCGGGCCACTGCGCGGGCGTGGTGGTGGAGGACGGGCACCATGCCCTCACCGCGGCACACTGCGTCCAGCCACGGGAGACGCGGGTGGACCTGTCCTTCATCGACGGACAGCGGCTCGGTGGCACCTACGTCCACGTGGACCGGGGCCGGGACGTGGCCGTCATCCGGCTGGATTCCCGGGCACCGGTGCGGGCGCTGGAGGTGGCGGACGCGCTGCCCACGCCGGGTGAGCCACTGGTCTTCACGGGCCGGAACGACAGGCCCGGCGACGCCCAGGAGGCCCTGCTGGAGCGGCTGGGACGCTGCCCCTCGCTGCCGGAGGTGCCGGCCGCCCTCTTCACCACGATGCGGGGCCAGCCGGGGGACTCGGGCGCCCCGCTGGTGGACTCGCGGATGCAGGTGGTGGGGCTCGTCCACGGGGGCGCGGCGTGCCGCATCGCCACGCCCACCGCCGGGCTGGGCACGCTCGTGGAGGAACTGTCCCGGGGCGGCCCGACGCTGGCGCACCAGGGCACGGCGCCGTCCCGCTAGCCCACCACCCGGACGGCCGGACGGGCCGTGCTTGCCCGGTGCGCCGCCGCTTCCGAACTTGAGTCGGGCAGCAAAGGCACGCACGGAGGCGACACCATGGCGGGCAACACCAGGGACTTCCAGCCGCGCAACCGGGGCCAGGTCGAGGACGCGCAGGACCGGGGCGCGGCCGAGACGGCCCGGCGGCTGGGCCAGGAGCGCGATGTCAACCCGGGCCCCACCGAGGAAACCGACTGGGAGGCCCGCGTGGAGCGCGGCGAGGAGTGGACCACGGAGAAGGTCCCCGAGCGCGAGGCGCGCGGCGACGAGGAGCCCGACTCCGAGGTGTCCCGCCGGGGCCTCGTGAATCCCCCACCCGAGGAGTAGTCCACCGGGCTCCACCCGCGCACCCATGTGGCATGGGAGCCCCGGGGCCCTTCCGCCCCGACCGGGGGCGTTGCGGACCCCTTGCTCGCCGTGCGCGGTGCGGTGATGCTGGAGGTGTCGCTGATTGAACGCGGGAGCGCCGGGAGACACCCGCCACCTCCCCACCCTGGGAGTCGGTGTGCCGTGAAGCCAAAGGTTCTCATCGTCGAGAACTCGTGGACGATGCGGGAGACGCTGCGCCTCCTGCTGTCCGGCGAGTTCGACTGCACCACGGCAGCCGACGGTGAGTCGGGGCTCGCGCAGGCGCTCGCCCACCCTCCGGACGTGCTGCTGTCCGATGTGAACATGGACGGGATGGACGGCTACGAGCTGTGCCGCCGCTTCCGCGCCGAGCCGTCGCTGAAGGACATCCCCGTCGTCTTCGTCAGCGGCTACCCGCCCCGCGACCTGGGCCCTCCGGACCAGCCCCGGCCGGACGTGTACCTCGTCAAGCCGGTGAAGCCGCCGGTCCTCATCGCCCAGATCCACGCCCTGCTGCGCAGGGACGGGGGTTTCCCTCCTCCCGCCCAGGCCGTGGGCCGCAAGGTCTGACTCAGCTCCCCCGGTAGGTGGAGTAGCCGAAGGGGCTCAGCAGAAGCGGCACGTGGTAGTGCTCCTCCGGCGCGGTGAGCTCGAACACCACCGTCACCGACGGGTAGAAGCCCTTCACGCCCTGCGCGCGGAAGTACACGCCGGTGTCGAAGGCCATGCGGTAGACGCCCGGCTCCACGCGGGCGCCCTGCGGCAGGAAGTCGCGCACGCGGCCGTCATCGTTGGTGACTCCGCGAGCCAGCTCCTTCCAGGTGCCACCGGGGCCCTGGAGCTCCAGTGAGATGGGGACTCCGGAGGCCGGGCGGCCCCGGTGCGTGTCGAGGACGTGGGTGGAAAGAGTGCTCATGACGCCAGCAGCTTCTCCAGTCGGATGCGGGTGATTTTCGCCTGCTCTTCCGCGGCGATGCGCAGCTCCTCGTCCGGAGCGTTGTCCAGGCGTGCGCGCAGCAGGCCCAGCATCTCCGCCGCGCTCTTCCCGGTGGCGCACACCAGGAAGATGAAGCCGAAGCGCTTCTCGTACTCGGCGTTGCCCTCGGCCAGCCCCTGCAGCACCGCCTCGTCCGCGCCACTCACCCCGCCCTGCTCCTGCGAGGACCAGTTGGCGGTGGCGGCGAACTTCGCCCGGAGCTGGGACACGTCGCCGATGCGCGGGTGGTGCGTGAAGGCCTCGCGCCAGTCCTCCGGCCCCGTCTGCTTCCAGAGCCACGCGGCCTCCGCGAACAGGTGCTCCGCGTCCTGGAAGGGCCGCGCCCGCACCATGCCGTCCGCCCAGCGCGAGGAGCCGCAGCAGCGCATCAGCTCCGCGCGGGCCTCCGACGCCAGCAGCTTGTTGAGCCGCTCGAGCGCGCTCATGCCGGCCGCCCGTGCACCCGCAGCCGGCTGACGCCGCCGTCGGGGAAGATTTTCAAGCGCACGTGGGTGAAGGGGCCCTGCGCGCGCAGCTCGGACTCGTAGAAGTGCCGGTGGTCCGCCTGCAGCTTCGTGCGCGGCAAGAGCTCCGTCCATGCGATGTCGTGCGCGTTGGCGAAGTCCACCACCGGCTCGCGCAGGTAGCAGCCCTCCAGCGACGCGGACTCCGGGAAGTTGCCCTTGTAGTGCGCGGTGTCCACCTCCACCTTCTGCACGGTGCCCGGCACGGCGAGCTTCACCACAATCCAGTCGAAGCCGGGCAGCGTCCGCTTGCGGCGCGTCTCCCAGCCCTCGCCCATGTTGGCCGCGCGGCCCGGGAGGATGAGGTTGTCCTTGCCGCCGAAGAAGGCGTCGTTGAAGGCCACCACCGTGCCGCCGTGCTCCGCCGCCGCCAGGTCCACCGTGCCACTCGCACGCGTGAGGCGCTCGAAGTCCGGCCGCACCTCGCCGTGCACGCGCAGGCGCGCCACGCCGCCGTCCGGGTAGATGTTGAGGCGCAGGTGCGTCCACCGCTGCTCGCTGGCAATCGGGAACAGGTTGCGCGAGCCGCCCTGCAGCCGGAGCTGCGGGAGGATGCGCGTCCACTTCGCGTCCACCAGCGACTCGGGCGAAGGCGTGCCCTCCACCTCCAGCGCGTCCACCGAGGCGAACTCGGGGAAGTTGCCGAGGAAGTGGTTGGTGTCGATGTCCACGCCGCGCACCACGCCCGGCAGGCCGAGCTGGAGGATGCACCAGTCATGGCCCGGCACGCGCTTGCGGCGCGACTCCCAGCCGTCCATCCACTTGCCCTGCTCGGTGTACTTGCCGGGGATGAAGACGCCCCGGCCGGGCTTCAGGAGGTTCTCCTTGCCCGCGAAGAACTCATCACTGGCCAGCAGGGCCCGGCCGCCGACGTGCTCGGCCGCGAGGTCGATGAGCTCGGTGAAGCCAACGCGCAGTTTGCCCTCTTCGGGTGCGTGCATGGTGTGTCTGTCTCCAGGTGTCCTGAGTGTTTCAGGCAGTGACACGCGCCGCGACGGGGCGGCGCACCCAGCGTCCAACCGGGCGCGGCAACGGATGGCCACGCTCGTGAATCTTCATCCCCCGCAGGAACGTCATCTCCACCACGCCCGTCAACGACCGGCCCGCGTAGGGTGTTATCGGATGACGGTGTAGCAGGCGCGAGGGCTCCACGGTGAAGGAAGCCTCCGGGTCGAACACCACGAGGTCCGCGTCCGCCCCGGGGGTCAGCGTGCCCTTCACGCCGGCCAGCCCCACCAGCTTCGCGGGGGCCTCGCACATCCACCGCGCCAGGTGCTCCAGCCCCAGGCCGCGCTTGCGCGCCTCCGTCCACACCGCCGGAAGGCTGAGCTGCAGGGAGGCGATGCCGCCCCACGCCGCGCCGAAGTCTCCCTTCTCCAGGTGCTTCAGTGCCGGCGTGCAGGGCGAGTGGTCCGACACCACCAGCTCGATGTCCCCCTGCGCCAGCCCGGCCCACAGCTTCTCGCGGTTCTCCGCCTCGCGGATGGGTGGCGCGCACTTGAAGTGGGTGGCGCCGTCCTCAATCTCCTCTGACGAGAAGGAGAGGTAGTGCGGGCACGTCTCCACCGACATGGCCAGCCCCTCGCGACGGGCGTCGCGAAGAATGGGCACCGCGTCCGCCGAGGACAAGTGGACGATGTGCACGCGGGCGCCGTGCTTGCGCGCCAGCTCCACCATCATCCGGATGGCGTCGTTCTCCCAGCGCTTCGGCCGGGAGTCCAGGTAGCCGCGGTACGTGCGCGGGCTCGCGTCCGGCGGGGCGCGGCGCACCGGCGACTCCAGCTCCGCGTGGACGATGAGCGGCACGCCCCGCCGCGCCAGCACCGGCATGGCCACGTCGAGCACCGCGCGGTCCGCGTGCGGAAACTCATCCACGCCCGAGGGACACAGGAAGCACTTGAAGCCGGCGACGCCCGCGTCGATGAGCGCCTCCAACTGGTCCGCGTTGCCCGGAATCACCCCGGCCCAGAAGGCGTGGTCCACCTGGCAGCGCCCCTCCGCGGTGCGCGCCTTGAGCAGCAGCGCGTCCAACGTGGTGGTGGGCGGCAGCGAGTTGAGGGGCATGTCCACCACGGTGGTGATGCCGCCGGCCGCCGCCGCGCGCGTGGCCGTCTCGAAGCCCTCCCACTCGGTGCGGCCGGGCTCGTTGATGTGCGCATGGCTGTCCACCACGCCGGGCATCACCACCTTGTCGCCCACGTCCGTCACCGGCAGGCCCGCCGGAATCTCCGAGGGCGGTACCACCGCGGCCACCTTCCCGTCCTTCACCACCACCGCCGCCTCGCGCAGGCCTCCCGGTGCCAGCACCCGCCGGCTGCGCAGCACGAACTGCTCTCCACTCATGGCTCGAATTCCTTCTCGTCGTAACGTTCCAGGGACTCGAAGAACGCGTCCCGGTCATCCAGGTAGAGCTGCCGCGTCACCCCGCTCACCAACCGGGGCAGGCCGTACTTCATCCCGGAGATGCTGGCCCCGCCGAAGCCCAGCGACAGCAGGCAGCCGAAGGTGAAGTTGAAGATGGACGACAGGTGCGGCGCACGGCCCGGCTGCTTCTCCTGCAACTCGAAGTGCTCGCCCAGGTACGGGTGGCGCAGCAGGTCCGCGTGCTCCTGTCCCTTCGGCGGGGTGAAGCGGTCCTTCCACAGCGCGATGTCCTCGTGCAGCAGCGCCAGCTCCGGGCGCAGCGACAGGTCCGTCACAGTACCGCTGCCGACGATGAGCTTGTCGAAGGTGAATTCCTCTTGGGGCGTGCGGACGCGGGCCCGGCCACCGACTTCTTCGGCGGAGAGCCACGGGCTGCCGCCGTGCAGGTGGAACTGGGGGAAGGTGCGGGCGCGGCGGAAGGTGTCCGCGGGCGGCAATTGCCCCATCTCCATGATGCGGTGGATGAAGCGCCAGCGGTCCGCGTCCGGCAGGTCCGCGTGGTGCTTGAGGAAGCCCACGAACTCCGCCCAGCGGTACGGATTCACGTTGGGCAGCGACTTGCGGCGGTAGAACAGGCGCACCTCGGCGGCGCCATGCTCCAGCGCCACCGCCGCGTTGTCGAAGGCGGACGCACCCGCGCCCAGCACGCCCACGCTCCTACCGCGCAGGGCCTCGAAGTCGATGTCGTCGCGCGTGTGGGCGTACAACTCACGGGGCAGGCCGGCCACCACGGACGGCACCTCCCAGCGGCCCGAGCCGTCGATGCCGGTGGCCAGAACGACTTTGCGTGCATGCAGCACGCCCGCGTCGCCCTCTCGCGTGTGGTGGAGGGGAGCGACGAAGCACTCCTCCTCCGCGCTCCAGGCCAGCGCGCCCACCCGGGTGCGACAGCGCACCGGAATCTCCAGCGTGCGGCGGTACCAGTTGAGGTAGTCCGCCCACATCTCCTTGGGGACGCGCTCCACCTCCTGCCACGCGGCCTCGCCGTGCTGGGCTTCGTACCAGGACTGGAAGCAGAGGTTGGGGAGGTTGTGGTCCGGCCCGGTGAGGTGCTTGGGCGTGCGCAGCGTGTGCATGCGCGCGAACGTCTTCCACGGCCCCGCGAGGTCCGGCTCGCTGTCATCCACCACGAGCAGATTGGTGACGCGCTCGCGCATCAGGCCGAAGGCGGCGGTGAGCCCGCTCTGCCCGCCTCCGATGACGAGCACGTCCAGCACCGGCTGCCCGGCCCGCGTGCAGCGGGGCAGCACCCACGGCCGGCGGGGGTACTCCAGTCGCTCCAGGTCCTTCCGAATCGCGTCTTCCAGCGCGGACAGGCCGGGGGCCGACGGAAGCTCGGGGCTGCGAGGCAGGATGCGCATGACGCACATCGTACCCGTGCATGGAGTCCATCAGCCAATGTCACCCGTAGGACAGGGAGCTCCTGGAAAATCCAGGGGTTGTCGACAGACCCCGCCTGCTTCCTCGCTGTCTTGGAGGAGTGGGTTGGTTATGCTCCCCTGCCCTTCATTTCCGTCCCGAGGTCAGCCCGCGTGATCAACGCCACCACCCGCGTCCCGGCTCCGAAGAACGAGCCCGTCCTTTCCTACGCGCCCGGCTCGCCCGAGCGTCGTGAGCTGCAGGCCACGCTCAAGCGCATGAGCGCCGAGCAGATCGAGATTCCCGTCCTCATCGGTGGCAAGCACGTGCGCACCGGGAAGACGGACTCGGTGCGCATGCCGCACAAGCACTCGCACGTGCTGGCCACGCTGCACGAGGCCGACGCCGGCACCGTGGAGAAGGCCATCCAGAACTCGCTCTCCGTGAAGGAGGACTGGGCGCGCATGCCGTTCCAGTCGCGCGCCGCCATCTTCCTGCGCGCCGCGGAGCTCCTGGCCACGCGCTACCGCCCCATCATCAACGCGGCCACCATGCTGGGTCAGTCCAAGACGGCCCACCAGGCGGAAATCGACGCCACGTGCGAGGCGGTGGACTTCCTCCGCTACAACGTCCACTTCGCCGAGCAGATTCTGGCCATGCAGCCGGAGAACTCGCCGCAGACGTGGAACATGACGGACTACCGCCCACTGGACGGGTTCGTCTTCTCCGTCGCGCCGTTCAACTTCACGTCCATCGCCATGAACCTGGCCGTGGCCCCGGCGCTGATGGGCAACGTGGTGCTCTTCAAGCCGTCCAACACCGCCGCCTACAGCGCCTGGTACGTCATGGAGCTGCTGCGCGAGGCGGGCCTGCCCGACGGCGTCATCAACATGCTGCCGGGTGACGGCCCCACGGTGGGCAACCCCGTGCTGGCCAGCCCCCACCTGGGCGGCATCCACTTCACCGGCTCCACGCCCACGTTCAACGCGATGTGGAAGACGGTGGGAGAGAACATCTCCAAGTACAAGCAGTACCCCCGGCTGGTGGGTGAGACGGGCGGCAAGGACTTCATCGTCGCCCACCCGTCCGCGGCGGACGACGTGGAGGCGCTCGCGGTGGCCATCGTCCGCGGCGGCTTCGAGTACCAGGGCCAGAAGTGCTCCGCACCCAGCCGCATCTTCGTCCCCGAGTCCATGTGGCCGAAGCTCAAGCCCCGCCTCCAGGCGCTCATCAGCGAGATTCGCATGGGCGACGTGACGGACTTCCGCAACTTCATGGGCGCCGTCATCGACGAGCGCTCCTTCAAGAAGACCTCGGGCTACATCGACCTGGCGAAGGGCGACAAGGACGCCACCGTCGTCGCCGGCGGCGAGGTGGACCGCAAGGACGGCTGGTTCGTGAAGCCCACGCTGGTGCAGCTCGCGGACCCGAAGCACCGCATCATGCGGGAGGAAATCTTCGCGCCCGTCGTCGGCCTGCACGTCTACCCGGATGCGAAGTACGTGGAGACGCTGCGCGAGGTCGACCAGGCCGCATCCTACGCCCTCACCGGCGCGGTCTTCGCCCGGGACAGGAAGGCCATCGACACGGCGCTGAGCGAGCTGCGCCAGGCGGCGGGCAACTTCTACATCAACGACAAGCCCACGGGCGCGGTGGTGGGCCAGCAGCCCTTCGGCGGCTCGCGCGCGTCCGGCACCAACGACAAGGCAGGCTCGGCGCTCAACCTGCTGCGCTGGACGAGCCCCCGCACCATCAAGGAGAACTTCGTGCCGCCCACGAAGGTGTCCTATCCCTTCATGGACAGCGACCCGCACGAGGGCGCCATCTGAGGAGCGTATGAGCGGTCCATTCCCCGGCATCGGCGGCCTGGACACGTACGCGCTGGTGGACGGCGGGTGCCGCGTGGAGGTGATTCCCTCGCGCGGCGCCCTCGTCACGCGGATGACGGTGGACGGCGACGAGGTGCTCTACCTCGACGAGGCCACCGTCGCCGACCCGGCGAAGAACGTGCGCGGCGGCATTCCCGTCCTCTTCCCCATCGCCGGGCCGCTGCCCGGGGATACGTACCCCGCGGACCGCCAGACGTACTCGCTGCCGCAGCACGGCTTCGCGCGGCGGCTGCCATGGAAGGTGCGGCAGGCAGAGGAGTCCCTCCTGGTGGTGGGCCTCTCTTCCAGTGAAGAGACGCTGCGCCAGTTCCCCTGGGAGTTCGACGCGCAGCTCACCTTCTCGCTGGTGGGCACGCGGCTGACGCTGGACTTCGACCTGGAGAACAAGGACGACCGCCGGCCCCTGCCACTGCACCTGGGCTATCACCCCTACTTCCGGGTGCCGGAGGCGATGAAGGCGCGCGCGACCGTGGAGACGGACGCCACGCACGCCTGGGACAACCGCCTCAAGCGCGAGGTGCCCTTCACCGGGCTGGACCTCACGCGGGACGAGGTGGATTTGCACCTGAGGGACCACTCGGGCCCGGGGACGAAGCTGGAGCGCGGGCCGGGGAGCCGGCCGGTGCACCTGTCCTGGAGCCCGGAGTTCCGCCTGCTCGTGGTGTGGACGCTGAAGGGCAGGGATTTCGTCTGCGTGGAGCCCTGGACGGCGGCGGCGGGCGCGCTCGCCACGGGTGAAGGGCTGCTGCACGTGCAGCCGGGAGAGCGGGCGTCGCTCGCGTTCGATATCGAGGCGTGAGCGCTGGCCTCCCGGGATGTCGACCGGGGGGCGAGCCGGGCGCTGGAGCCTCCAGCCGCCCGTCTCGGCTTGCTCCTGGGAGTGGGCGTCCCCAGCGGTTGCCTTGAAGGCCACCAGCACGGGAGCGCGCCATGTCCACGGTCAGGTCCATGCAGTCACGCGGAGGGGGACGGGTGCCGGTCGCCTGGGTGCTCGCCATGCTCGTGCTGGGCGTGGCGTTCCCCGGCATCGCGCGGGCCGCTGACGTGCGCACCGGGGACAAGGTGGTGGTGGGCGCGCAGGAGGTCATCGACGATGACCTGTATGTCTTCGCCCAGGAGGTGGACATCCAGGGCACGGTGCGCGGCGACGTGGTGACGGCGGCGCGGAGGGTCACGCTTCAGGGCAACGTGGAAGGCGACGTGTTCGCGGCCGCGGCGAAGACGGTGGCGAAGGGCCAGGTGGGCGGCAGCCTCCGGAGCGCCACGAGTGACCTCGTGCTGGGGGCCACGGTGGGCAAGGACGCGCTGCTCGCCGGCAACCAACTGCGCCTGCTGCCCCAGGGGAACATCCCGGGTGACCTCCTCATCGCCGGGAACTCGGTGGACATCCGCACGCCCGTGGGGAGGGACATGCGGGTCGCCGCGCAGAAGGTCACCCTGGCCGCGCCGGTGCGGGGCACCGTGAATGCCGAGGTGAACACGCTGGACTTGGCCGAGGGGGCCAGTATCGGCGGAGACCTGAGCGTCACCTCCGAGCATTCGGTGCAGGTGCCTCCCGGGGCGGTGGCGGGCAAGGTGGAGCGCATACCGGCCCACGAGGAGAGCGCGGGGAGCACCGCGCTCGGCGTGCTCTATCTCTGGGTGCGCTCCATCATCGGACTGTTCGCGCTGGGGCTGTTGCTGGCGCTGCTGGCGCCAAGGCTCGCGCGGAGCGCACCGGCGGTGCTGAGGGAGAAGCCGTGGCAGAGCCTGGGCCTGGGACTGATGGCCTTCGTGGCCGCCCCCATCGTCGCCTCCCTCCTCTTCGGGGTGGGGCTGATAGTGGGGGGCTGGTGGCTCGGCGTGTTCGTGCTGGGCCTCTACGCGCTGGCGCTCCTGGCGAGCTTCCCCGTGGTGGGGATGCTCATCGGCAGGCAATTGCTGGAGCGCTTCGGCAAGCACGGCCCTTCGCTGGTGCTGGCCCTGCTGACGGGCCTCGTCCTGCTGACGCTCCTGCGGCGGGTGCCGTACCTTGGCGGCGTGGTCGCCCTGGTCACCATGTTCTTCGGCCTGGGCGCACTGCTGCTCGCCCTCCGGCGCCAGCGCGGCCCCGGCACCCCGGTCAGCGCGCCCGCCTGAGTCAGGTGGAGCCGAGAACTCGGGCCGGACTGCACCAGAAAGCAGAGGGCCGTCCCCATGAGGGACGTCAGAGCCCTCGCCCGGTGCGTCGTCCGGCCCCGGCTGCGCGTGGTCGGGAGGAGTGCCGCCTCGGCGCGAGCCGCCGGAGTCGTCCGCCTTCGCCAGCGCGCGCCAGAGGGCCTCCGCCGATTCGAGGACGTCCTCCCGGTACACCTCCTTGTTCCTCTCCGTCAGCACGCGCACCCACTCCGCCAGCGTGCCCCACACCAGCGCTTCGCCCACCCTGGCGCAGCCAGGCACCAGCGCCCCCTCCTGCTCTCCCTTCTGGAGCACCTCGCGCACCATGGCCCGCGCCGCACTGCCAGGCGCCGGATGTCCTTCGACTTCCGGGTGCCGGTGCAGGAAGGTGAAGGCGAAGGGGCCGGGCAGCCCCAGAGCCCAGTGCGTCAGCGCATTCCAGAAGGTGAAGAAGGCCTCGCGGAAGCTGACGCCGTCCGCCCCGTGCTTGCAGAAGAAGGCCCAGTCCACCTCCCGGCAGAAGGTGTCCTCGTGGAAGCTCCGCACCGTCTGGGCGAAGTGCTGCTTGCTGCCGTAGCGCCGGTACAAGCTGCCCACCGACATCCCCACGGACCGGGCCAGCTCCTCGGCCTTCACGTGCTCGTAGCCATGCCGGCCCAGCACCTCCGCCGAGCTCTGCATCATCCCCGAGAGGTAATGCTCCGCGAACCCCATCCCCTACCCCCTCCTGCCCCCCTTCCGGGGCGGCCGTCCCGTGGAAGGAATGTTCCTTCCACCATTCCCTTCTACCGGAGGGGGCTGACATGGCAGGTTGGAAGGGGGCGCGCCTCCCGTGAGGTAGGCCCTCGCGGCCAGCTCATCCTCTCGATTTCATCGAGTCAGCGCGTGGGACCCACGCACCTCACCTCGCGTGGGCCACCACGGGCATCTTCACCGGGCCGCGCACCGTCATCGAGCGGTTCCACTCCATCGGCCCGGCCGGCGTGAAGCGGGCAAAGCGCGTCAGCAGCGCCTCCAGCCCGAGCCGCGTCTCCAGCCGCGCCAGCGGCGCGCCCAGGCAGAAGTGAACGCCGTGCCCGAAAGGCAGGTTGTTCGTCCCCTCGCGGTCCATGTCGAAGGTCTCCGCGCCGGGGAAGTGCGACTCGTCACGGTTGGCCGCGCCCATCATCAGCGCCACCGGCGAGCCCTTCGGAATCGTCACGCCGCGAATCTCCGTGTCCGTGGTTGTGACGCGCATGATGGCCTGCACCGGCGGCTCGTAGCGCAGCACCTCCTCCAGGAAGCGCGGAATGCGCGAGGTGTCCTTGCGCAGCCGCTCCAGCACGTCCGGGTGCTCCATCAGCAGCCGCAGCGAGTGGCTCATCAGGTGGATGGTCGTCTCCAGCCCGGCCACCAGCAGCAGGAACATGAAGTTCATCAACTCCGCGTCGCTGAGCGACTCACCGTCCACGCGCGCGTTGATGAGGTCCGTCACCACGTCATCGCGGGGCTCGGCGCGGCGGCTGGCCAGCACGCGGCCCATGTACTGCTCCGTCTCCTTCACCGTGGCGCGAATCTCCGCCATGCGGGCCGTCTCCTGCCCGGGGCTGGGACCGATGGAGGTGATGCTGGTGAGGTCATCCGCCCAGCGCTTGAACAGGTGGTGCTGCGTGGGGTCCAGTCCGATGAGCTCGCCGATGACGCTCGCGGGCAGCGGCAGACAGAAGGCATCCACGAAGTCCACCGGCGTGCCCTCGGGGATGCGGTCCACGATCGCGCCCGCGAAGGCGCGGATGCGCGGCTCCAGGCGGGCCAGCACGGGCGGGCCGAAGGCGCGGTTGACCAGCGTCCGCAGCCGCGTGTGGTTCGGCGGGTCCATGCCAATCATCGAGTCCGCGAACGGGTTGTGCCCCAGCCACGCCGGCTTCGTCACCACGCGCATGCCGATGCTGGAGAACACCTGCGGGTTCTTGAAGGCCGCCACCACGTCGTCATGCCGGGTGAGCACCCAGTAGCCGCCCGGGTCCACCTGACACACGGACGAACGGCGCAGCTCCGCATACGTCGGATAGGGATTGGCCCGGACCTCGGGCACCAGCAGGTTCACACGTCCACTCATGGGCGCGAATCCTCGCCCGGGTGCGGGCCCGCAGGGAACCGGGGTATTCGCCGACACGGCCGGCTTCAACTGACTGTCGCTGCGGGCACCGCCGCCAGTGTGAGCCCCCGCTACCGCGCCCGTTTCTCCAGCTCACCCGCGAGAGCCAGCAACTCCGAGCGCAACCACTTGTTGCGCGGCTCCGAGTCCGACTGCCGATGCCAGTAGAGATGCAGCTCCAGCGGAGGGAGGGCCAGCGGCATGGGCAGGATGTGATTGCCCAACAGCGCGTGCAGCGCCTCCGCGCGGCGCCGGGGCATGGTGAGGAGCAGGTCGGAGCCGGAGACGATGTGGAAGGCGGCCTCGTAGTGCTGGCAGCGCACCGTGACTTCGCGCTGGTAGCCCAGGCGGCTGAGCACCAGGTCCTCCACGGCCAGGCCCGTGCGGCGCGAGGACCGGGTGACGTGCCGTGCGGCCATGTAGGCCGCCACGTCCAGCCTGCGCCGCCGCCGGCTCACCACGCAGAAGGTGTCGCGCAGCAGCGGGGCATGCCGCAGGTCCGCGCCCGTCGGCTGCTCCACGTCGACGGACAAATCCAACCGCCCCGACGCGAGGTCTCGCTCCAGCCGCGCCCTGTCCAACCGGACGCTGGCGACGCGCGCCTCGGGGGCCCGCTCGCGCAGGCGTGTCACGAGGTGCGGAAGGATGGACGGCTCCAGCAGGTCGTTCATCGCGAGCGTGAAGTGGCCCACGTCCCGCCGGGGCTCGAAGCCGCGCGTGTGGTGGACGGCGCCGTCGAGCAGCGCGAGCGCCTCGCGAATCTCCGGCGCCAGTCGCTCCGCGAAGGGCGTGGGGGCCACACCCCGGCCCTCGCGCACGAAGAGCGGCTCCCTCAACTGGTCCCGCAGGCGGGCGAGCGCATGGCTCACCGCCGACTGACTGAGGAAGAGGACCTCCGCGGCCCGGGTGAGGCTCCGCTCCCGGAGGACGACGTCGAACACCCGGAAGAGGTTGAGGTCCAGCCGTGCGAGCCGGGCGGAATCCTGAACTGGGTTCATGGGAACACATGACCAACATTCACTGGATGCATCAAGCCCGGATACGGAGGATGGGGGCACTCAAGCTGGAGGAGGACCCGCGATGGACTTCGAGCCGAGCGCCCGAACCAAGGACTACCTGGAGCGCATCAAGCGGTTCATGCGCGAGCACGTCGACCCCGTCGAGTCCCGCTACCGCGAGGAGGTGAACGCCACCTGCCACGGCGGCGACTGGAAGACGTGGAAGGTGCCGGCGGTGATGGAGGAACTGAAGGCCCGGGCGAAGGCGGAGGGGTTGTGGAACCTCTTCCTTCCCGACACGAAGCTCGGCGCGGGCCTCACCGTCCTCGAGTACGCGCCGCTGGCCGAGGAGATGGGCCGCAGCTTCATCGCCCCCGAGGTCTTCAACTGCAGCGCCCCCGACACCGGCAACATGGAGGTGCTCTGGAAGTACGGCTCCGAGGAACAGCAGGCGCGCTGGCTCACCCCTCTGCTGGCGGGCGAAATCCGCTCGGTGTTCTGCATGACGGAGCCCGAGGTGGCCTCGTCGGACGCCACCAACATGCAGGCCACCGCCGTCGTGGACGGCAATGACGTCGTCCTCAACGGCGGCAAGTGGTGGTCTTCCGGCCTGGGCCACCCGAACGCGAAGGTCATCATCTTCATGGCCCGCACGCCCGACACCGGAGGCGACCGCCACCACCAGCACTCCATGGTGCTGGTGCCCATGGACGCCAGGGGCGTCAACATCAAGCGCATGCTGCCCGTGTTCGGCGACTTCGACGCCCCGCACGGCCACGGCGAAGTCCACTTCGACAACGTGCGCGTGCCCGCCTCCGACATCATCTCCGGCCCCGGCATGGGCTTCGAGATTGCCCAGGGACGGCTCGGGCCCGGACGCATCCACCACTGCATGCGCTGCCTCGGCGCGGCGGAGAAGGCGCTGGAGTTGATGATTGACCGGGGCATGAAGCGCACTGCCTTCGGCAAGCAGCTGCTCAACCTGGGCGGCAACCGCGAGCGCGTCGCCGAGGCCCGCGTCGCCATCGACCAGGCTCGGCTGCTGACGCTCTACGCCGCGTGGAAGATGGACCAGGTCGGCGCACTCGGGGCGATGACGGAGATTTCCGCCATCAAGGTGGCCGCGCCCAACGTGCTCCAGAAGGTGGTGGACGACGCCATCCAGATTCACGGCGGCGCGGGCGTGTCCCAGGACACCCTGCTGTCCGGCTTCTTCGCGCAGGCGCGCACCCTGCGGCTCGCGGACGGCCCGGACGAGGTCCACAAGGGCCTCATCGCCCGCATCGAGCTGGCGAAGCGCGGCCACTCCCGGAGCTGAACGCCATGGCCGACCAGCGCATCTTCATCACCGGCGGCGCCAGCGGGCTCGGCAAGTCCATTGCCCTGCGCTTCGCGCGCGCGGGGTGGAAGGTCTGCATCGCCGACCTCCACGAAGCCCGGGGCGCCGAGACACTGGCCGCCCTCGGCGCGGACGGGCACTTCCTGCGCTGCGACGTGACGCGCGAGGAGGACCTGCGCGCCGCCGCGGAGACGCTCCAGGCCCGCTGGGGCGGCGTGGACGTGGTGGTGAACAACGCGGGTGTCGCCCAGGCCGGCGCCATCGAGGACGTATCCATCGACGACTGGCGGTGGATCATCGACATCAACCTGCTGGGCGTGGTGCGGGGCTGCAAGGTCTTCACGCCCGTGTTCCGGCGGCAGGGCCACGGGCACTTCGTCAACGTGGCCTCCATGGCAGGCCTGCTCGATGTGCCGATGATGAGCAGCTACAACGCCACCAAGGCGGCCGTCGTCTCGCTGTCGGAGACGCTGCACAACGAGCTGGCGGAGGCGAACATCGACGTCAGCGTCGTGTGCCCGTCGTTCTTCAAGACGAACCTGGGCGACTCGCTGCGCACCACGGACCCGCGGCTGGGCGCCACCATGGCGCGGCTGCTGGAGCGCTCGGCCATCACCGCGGATGACGTGGCCAACGACGTCTTCCAGGCGGTGGAGAAGCGGCGGTTCTACGTCCTGTCCCATGCGGAGGGCCGCAGGGCCTGGTTGATGAAGCGCTTCCTTCCGCGCGCCATCTACGCCAGGGTCATGCGCAAGAGCACCGCCCGGATGCGCCCGCGCCCCGGCCCCGCACCGACGACCTGAGGGAGAGAACGCGCCATGCCTTCCACCACCCCCATCGACCCGTCCGGCGCCGTCCGCCCCGGCGAGGAGCTGAACGTCCCCGCCGTGGATGCCTGGCTCAAGGCCCGCGTCCCTTCGCTGGAGGGCACGCCGGAAATCACCCAGTACTCGGGCGGCGCCTCCAACTGGACGTACCGGCTGAAGTACCCGAACCGGGACCTCATCCTGCGCCGGCCTCCTTCGGGGACGAAGGCGAAGTCCGCGCACGACATGGCCCGCGAGTACAACGTCCAGCAGGCGCTGAAGCCGGCCTACCCGGCCGTACCCACCATGGTGGGGCTGTGCCAGGACGCGTCCGTCATCGGCTCTGACTTCTACGTCATGGAGCGCATCGAGGGCATCATCCCACGCAAGCACATGCCGCGCGGCCTGCAGCTCGACACTGCCACGACGCGGCAGCTGTGCCTCAACGTCATCGACAAGCTGGTGGAGTTGCACCAGGTGGACGCGGCGGCCGTGGGGCTGTCCTCGCTGGGCAAGGGGCCGGGCTATCCGAAGCGGCAGATTGAAGGCTGGTCCGACCGGTACGAGAAGGCCCGCACCTGGAACGTCCTGAGCTTCAAGTACGTGCGCGACTGGCTCAAGGCCCACACGCCGGACGACGTCGCCACCTGCGTCATCCACAATGACTGGCGCTTCGACAACGTGGTGCTCGACGCGTCCGAGCCCACGCGCGTCATCGGCGTGCTCGACTGGGAGATGGCCACGCTGGGCGACCCGCTGATGGACCTGGGCAATGCCCTGGCCTACTGGGTCCACGCGGATGACAACTTCATGCTGCGCATGACGCGGCGCCAGCCCACGCACCTGCCTGGGATGCTCCGGCGTGAAGAGGTGGTGGAGTACTACCTCGACAAGATGAAGCTGAAGCCGGGCAACTGGACCTTCTACGAGGTCTACGGCCTGTTCCGGCTCGTGGTCATCATCCAGCAGATCTACTACCGCTATCACCACAAGCAGACGCGCAACCCGGCGTTCAAGAACTTCTGGGTGCTGGCCAACTACCTCGGCCTGCGCTGTGAGCGGCTCATCCGCACGAAGGGAGCGCGCTGATGGGCGTCGTGTACCTCGTCCGCCACGGACAGGCCTCTTTCGGGGCCGCGGACTATGACCAGCTCTCGGAGACGGGCGTGGCGCAGTCGCGGGTGCTCGGGGAGACGCTACGGGCCCGGCTGCCGCGCGTGGACGCCGTCGTCACGGGCACCCTGACGCGCCACCGGCAGACGGCCGACGCGTGCCTCGCCGCACTCAAGGTGGAGGCCAGCCCGAAGCGCCTGGCGGCCTTCGACGAGTTCGACCTCGACGAGCTCATCGTCCGCCACGCGCCGCGCTACGCGGACCGCACGCTGCTGATGCAGGACATCGCCGCGGCGCCGGAGCCTCGCCGCGCGTTCCAGGAGTTGTTCACGGAGGCCGTGGCCCGCTGGGTGAGCGGCCGGCACGATGACGAATACGCCGAGCCCTGGCCTGGCTTCCGCGAGCGCTGCATCCGGGCACTGGACGCGCTCATCCAGGAACTGGGCGCCTCCAAGACGGCGCTGGTGTTCACCTCCGGCGGCCCGATTACGGCCATCTGCCAGGACCTGCTGCGCATTCCCGACGAGCACGCCTTCCGCCTCAACACGGCCCTGGCGAACTGCGGCGTCACCAAGGTCGTCTACAGCGAGCGCACCCGGTTCCTGTCCACGCTCAACGAGCACGGCCACTTCGAGGGCGCGCAGCGTGCCCTCCTCACCTACCGCTGAGGGCCCGCCTCCCATGCGAAAGAACATCCTGATTACCGGCGCCAGCTCCGGCCTGGGTGAGGGCATGGCGCGCGAGTTCGCCGCCCTCGGGCGCAACCTGGCCCTCTGCGCGCGCCGCACCGAGCGGCTGGACGCGCTCAAGGCGGAGCTGCTCCAGAAGCACCCGGGCCTCACCATTTCCGTGCGGGCGCTCGACGTGAATGACCACGCGCAGGTGTTCAGCGTGTTCGACGCCTTCGCGCAGGAGCTCGGCGGCCTGGACCGCATCATCGTCAACGCGGGCGTCGGCCAGGGGAAGCGCATTGGCACCGGCCACTTCGCCACCAACGTGCAGACGGCGCAGACGAACTTCGTCGCCGCGCTCGCGCAGTGCGAGGCGGCGGTGGGAATCCTTCGCAAGCAGGGCCAGGGACACCTGGTGACGATTTCCTCCATGAGCGCCATGCGCGGACTGCCCAAGCACCTGACGGCGTATGCCGCGACGAAGGCCGGCCTCGCCACGCTGACCGAAGGCATCCGCGCCGAATTGCTCGGCACGCGCATCAAGGTCACCACCATCTACCCGGGGTACATCCACACGGAGCTGAACGCGGGGGCGAAGAACCTCCCGTTCGCCGTGGACTCCGAGAAGGGCTCACGCGCCCTGGTGAAGGCCATCGAGCGCGAGCCGGCGAAGGCCTACGTGCCGGGCTGGCCATGGGCGGCGGTGGGCTTCCTCCTGCGCAACCTGCCGCTCAGGCTCGTGGCACGGATGTCTTGAGGCGGCGGGAGCCGGTGCCGCCCCTGGCCTCACGCCGGAGGGGCGGCTAGCGTTCCCCGCCCCTCATGACGGCCAACGTCCCTCCTCCCGCGCAGTCCACCGCCACGGCGCCTCCGGCCCGGCTCGGGCTGATGGCGCGCTTCGGCCCTGGCATCCTCGTGGCCGCCACGGGCGTCGGCGCGGGAGACCTGCTCACCGCCAGCCTCGGTGGCTCCACGGTGGGCGTGTCCATCCTCTGGGCCGCCCTCCTCGGCTCGGTGCTGAAGGCCTTCCTCAACGAAGGCATCGCCCGCTGGCAGCTCGCCACCGGCACCACCGTGCTGGAGGGCTGGGCGCGGTTCGGCGCGGGCCTTCGCTACCTCTTCTTCATCTACCTGCTCGGCTGGAGCTTCTTCACCGGTGGCGCCCTCATCTCCGCGTGCGGCGCCGCGGGGGACGCGCTGTGGCCGCTGAGCAGTGACGCGGAGACGTCCCGGCGCATCTGGGGCGTGGTGCATTCCCTCATCGGCCTGGGGCTCGTCTGGTTCGGCGGCTTCCGCCTCTTCGAGAAGCTCATGGCCGCGTGCACCGGCCTGATGTTCGTCGCCGTCCTCTTCGCCGCCGTGGGCACGGGCCCGGACTGGGGCGCCGCCGCGCGTGGCCTCGTCGTCCCCTCCATTCCAAAGGGCGGCGCGGGCTGGATTCTGGGACTGCTGGGCGGCGTGGGCGGCACCGTGACGCTGCTCTCGTACGGCTACTGGATTCGAGAGAAGGGCCGCGAGGGCTCGCAGTGGCTGAAGACGTGTCAGGCCGACCTCGCCGTGGGCTACTCGCTGACGGGGATGTTCGGCATCGGCATGGTGCTCATCGGCTCCACGCTGCGGCTGGAGGGCAGCGGCCTCAAGGTGGCCAACCTGCTCGCGCAGCGGCTCGGCGAGGTCATCGGCCCCGCGGGCTACTGGCTCTTCCTCCTCGGGTTCTGGGGCGCCGTCTTCACCAGCCTGCTCGGCGTCTGGGAGGGCATTCCCTACCTCTTCGCGGACTTCCTCCGCATCCACCGCAAGCAGCCCGTGCAGCAGACGGATTTGCGAAGCACCCGGGCCTGGCGCCTGTACCTGGTGGCGCTGGCCCTGGTGCCCCTGCCCATGCTGTGGGCGCCCTTGCAGCGCGCACAACTGGCCTACGCGGTGGTGGGCTCGCTGTTCATGCCGCTGCTGGCCTCCACGCTGCTGTGGATGAACAACCGGCGGTCCTGGGTGGGGCCGCTGCGCAACAACTGGCTCATCAACGCCGCGCTCGCCGCCACGCTGCTCCTGTTCCTCCTCGTCGGGCTCGACGAGGCCCTGGAAGCGCTCCGCAAGCTCCAACGGCCGTGAGCCGGACTCAGGCTTCCGCCGCCCGCGCCGCTCCGTCGTCGTTCTCCGCGCCATAGCGCAGCGACTCCCACGCGAGCATCACCTGCTTGCGCGCCGGGCCCCAGCGGTAGTCCCCGAAGACGCCCGTCTTGCGCAGCACGCGGTGGCAGGGGATGAGCAGCGCCACCGGGTTGCCCCCCACCGCCGAGCCCACCGCGCGCACCGCCTTCGGGTTGCCGATGGCGCGCGCGATGTCCTCGTACGTGGACACCTGCCCCGGGGAGATGCGCAGCAGGGCCTGCCACACCTGGACCTGGAAGGGCGTGCCCTTCACCAGCACCGACAGCGGCGTGGGCTCGCGCGGGGGCTCGGTGGGGAAGATGCGCTCCGCCCAGGACGCGGTGCCTTCGCGTGACTCCACGAAGGCGGCGCGGGGCCACTGCTCGCGCAGCGACGTCAGGGCCTCCTCCGCGGACTCGCCGGTGAGGAAGTGCAGGCCGCAGATGCCGCGCTCGCAGGCGGCGATGAGGCAGTCCCCGAAGGGCGACGGGTGGATGCCGTACCGCACGGTGAGCCCCTCGCCGCCCAGCTTGAACTCGCCCGGCGTCATCGCGGTGAGGGTGATGAAGAGCTCGTGCAGGCGGCCGCCGCCGGACAGGCCCACGGAATAGGACGTGTCCAGCACGCTGCGCCGCTCGGCCAGCAGGCGTCGGGCCGAGCTCAGCGTGTGCACCTGGAGGAAGCGCTTGGGGCTGATGCCCGCCCAGCGCGTGAAGAGCCGCTGGAAGTGGAAGGGACTCAGCCCCACGTGCGCGGCGACGTCGTCCAGGGACGGCTGCTCGCGCGCATGGGCGTCGAGGTAGAGGATGGCCTGCTCGATTCGTGCGTAGTCGCTGGTCGCCATGGGAAAGGTCGCTCCTGGACTTGGGTATGGCCCCCGGGGCGCTCACGAACAACCCGGTTCTTGCGCCCGCCCGCCGCCGCCGAAGGCCGCAAGGAGCGGGTCGTCCGCCCGGGGCGTGCTCCCTACCCTGCCTCGCGTCCCACCCGTCCCGGAGCCCTCACCATGCGCCTCTACGACTATGCCCCTTCCGCCAACGGCTACAAGGTCCGCCTCCTGCTCTCCTGGCTCGACAGGCCCTACGAGCTGGTGCCCGTGGACATCTTCGCGGGCGAAAGCCACACCGAGGACTTCCTCCGGAACAAGAACCCCGACGGCCGCATCCCCGTGCTCGAGCCCGAGCCGGGCCGCTTCCTCGCCGAGTCCAACGCCATCCTCCTGTATCTCGCGCGCGGAACGGCGCTGCTACCCGAGGACGCCTTCGAGCGGGCGCAGGTGGACCAGTGGCTCTTCTTCGAGCAGAACAGCGTGGAGCCCAACGTGGGCACCGTGCGCTTCTGGCAACTGACGGGGCGCGCCTCCCGCCACCCGGAGACCTTGCGCCTGCGCACGGAGCGCGGCCATGAGGCGCTCACCGCGATGGAGCGCCACCTTCACGGGCGCACCTTCCTCGTGGGCGAGCGCCCCACCGTCGCGGACCTCGCGCTCTATGCGTACACGCACGTGGCGCCCGAGGGCGGCTTCGACCTCGGGCGCTACCCCGCTGTGTGCGCGTGGCTGGAGCGTGTGAAGTCGCGCCCCGGCCACATCGGCGCGCTGGCGCCCTACACCGCCAACGCGCACGTCGTCACCACGTCGGCGGCCTGACGACCCCAGCACGACCTGGCGCGCGGACGTGCGCTGACTGCCAGCGTGTACGCACGCGGCCTGTCCCGGGAGCGGGGAGGGAGCGTCCTGTTCGGAAATGTCGGGGGTCTTGCGCGGCGGTCTCAACCGGTGAACGCACCAGTCGGGATGCACGGCATAGCGGCGTGCATCCGGGGAGGTGTCCGGTGCAGAGGCGAGGCAAGCTCGGCAGGATGAGTGCAGAGGACTGGCTGGCGGTGCGGCGCTCGGTAGCGGCCGGGCAGACGCTGGAGGCGGCAGCGCGGGCGGCAGGGGTGAGTGAGCGCACGCTGCAGCGGCTGCGCCCTGGGGCGGGCAGCATGATGCAGAGGGCCCACGTGCGTTCCGCTTTGCGGCTGTCGGTGCAGGAGCGCGAGGAAATCTCGCGGGGGCTGCGGGCGGGCGACTCGCTGCGTGCCATCGCGAGGCGCCTGGGCCGGGCGGCCTCCACGCTCAGCCGTGAAGTGGCCCGTACCGGTGGGCGCAAGCGCTACCGGGCGTGGCGCGGCGAGCGGGGCGCAACGCACCGGGCACGGCGTCCCAAGCACACGAAGCTGCAGGAGTACCCACGGCTGCGCCAGGAGGTGGAGCGGCGGCTGGAGGAGTGCTGGAGTCCTCAGCAGGTTGCCGCCAGTCTCAAGCGAGACTTCCCGCACTGCCCCGAGCTGCACGTGTCCCACGAAACCCTTTACCGCAGCCTCTACGTCCAGACGCGCGGCGCCCTGCGCAAGGAGCTCACCGCGTGTCTGCGCACGGGCCGCACCCAGCGCCGGCCCCAGGGGCGCACGGACCTACGCGGCCAGTTGCCGGACAAGCTGATGCTGAGCGCGCGTCCACCCGAAGTCGAAGACAGGGCCGTGCCAGGCCATTGGGAGGGTGACCTCATCCTCGGTAAGCAAGGCAAGTCCGCGGTGGGCACGCTGGTGGAGCGCCACAGCCGCTACGTCATGCTGCTGCACCTGCCCGAGGGCCGCACCGCGGGCCACGTGCGCCAGGCCCTCACCCACAAGATTGGCCAGCTGCCTGACGCCCTGCGCCGCAGCCTCACCTGGGACCAGGGCAAGGAGATGTCCGAGCACGTGCGCTTCACCCTCGACACCGCCGTGCAAGTCTACTTCTGCGACCCGCACAGCCCCTGGCAGCGCGGCAGCAACGAGAACACCAACGGCCTGCTGCGCCAGTACATGCCCAAGGGCATGGACTTGAGCCACCTCTGCGCGCAGCAACTCGATGCTATCGCCGCCCAACTCAACAGCCGCCCGCGCCAGACACTCGACTGGCACACCCCCGCCGAGGTATTCGCCCGAGCCGTTGCGATGACCGGTTGAGACCGCCCGCGGCGAAATGTCCCGACATTTCCGAACAGGGAGCCTCCGACCTCGCCCCTGACCGGCTCGAGCGGCTACCGGATGGATGCGCGGAAGGCACGTGAAGCAGAGGGAATGCACATCGTCGCCGGCATCCCCCTGACCTCGATACCGCTACGCGAAGCACCTCAGTCGTTGTTCGTCCCCGGCCGCACGCCGCCGTAGAAGGCACCATACGGCTGGAAGGACCAGAGCGCCGCGCCCCACCGCTCGTAGAGCTTGAGCGTGCCGGGGGCGAACATCGTGTCGTAGTAGCAGCCGGCGACGCCCATCCCCAGCTTCAGCTGCGGGCTGCCGGCGAGCACGCGCGGCCCTACGCCCGCCTGTTGCAGCGTGGCCACCGGAGCGGAGTAGTCCGGCTCGCCGTTGTTCGCCAGCGGGTAGGTGAACACGTTGCAGGAGATGTAGCCGGGCTCGCAGAGGTTCTTGTAGTCCGCGTAGGAGACCTCCTGCCCCAGGAAGCCCGTGTTGAGGGCCTCGGTGGAGAACTCGGCCAGCTTCGCGCCGTCCGGGATGCGCAGCACGTGGACGTACGGCGTCAGCACCCAGTACGCCTTCCGCACGTAGTTGGGCGACACGAAGATGGGAGGAATCTGGCAGTCATCGCTCCGCTGGAAGTGCGTGAAGAACCGCCACTGGCTGCCGGACACGTAGAGCTCCGGCGTGCCCCACGGGTCGCTGCCCACCGCCACGCGGTAACCGTTCGTGTAGTAGCTGTTGTCCCACGGCTTGCGAGGCACCTGCGCGAGGTAGCCGTACAGCTCGCCGCCCGAGCGGTTGAACACCCGCACATGCGGGCCGCCTCCAGGGCCAGGGACGGTGACGATTTCCGCGATGCCGTCCCGCGTGACATCACCCGCACCCAGGCGCACGCCGCCCGTGAAGGACGGGTCATAGGCCCAGAACTCGTGCATGAGGTACGGGCCGCCGTTGATCTTCCACACGCGCACCAGCGGGCCGCCGCCACGGCCGGGCGCGGTGATGACCTCGTCGTAGCCGTCGCCGTCCACGTCGCCCGTGGCCACGAAGACGCCGCCGCGGAAGTTCGAGTCGTACGCGAAGAACTGGCTGAGGACCGCGCCGGTGTTGGGGTCCATCACCTTCACCAGCGGGCCGCCACCCTCGCCGGTGCCGGTGACGATGTCCGGGCGCCAGTTCGTGGTGACGCGGCCGGTGGCCATCTCCACGCCCGTGCCCATGGTGGACTCGTAGGCATAGAAGGAGACCCAGTTGCCGTTGGTGTTCGGGTCGAACGTCTTCACCGCCGGGCCTCCGCCCGGGCCGGCACCGGTGGCGTACAGCGGGGAGTTGGGCTTCGCGGACACCGTCGGCGCGACGGCGAGCGCCGCGAGCAGTAGCAGTTGCTTCATCGAGAGCGACCTCCAGGGGTGTGGGTACAGCGGCAGGGTGGACGGAGCCTTCCAGAAGGCCCTGACATCCCCGGAATCGAGTGAACTCCACGCAACGCTCGCCACGGAGGCGCGGCTTGACTCACGGCGTGCACGGGACTATCCGTACCCGCGATGACGCACTTCTCGTCCATGTGTCGAATGTCGATGCCGGGTGGGCTCCAGCCCGCCAGCGTCGGCTGACGTCCGTCGGACCGACACTGACGAGCCACCGGAGCCCACCCACCCGCGAGGGTTGGTGGGCTTCGTCGTTCCTGGACGCGCGCTCTCCCCTCGCCTCTTCCACCCGAGGAACCCGCGTCCCATGCCCACGCCCATTTCGCCCCTTCCCGCGCCCACTCCGCGCCTCTTCGACGTCGCCCTGCCCGACCTGCGGCTCGAGGCCGGCGCTCGTGTCTCGAATCACCTCGTCCGCGGCTGGTGGTGGGGGCCCGAGGAGGACCTCCCCTGGCTCCACTCCCACGCCCGAGTCCTCCCCGAGGAGGAGGTCCGCGCGAGCACCCTGCGCGTCGTGCGCCGCACCGTGGCCGAGCAGCGCCAGGCCGCCGAGCGCGCCCGTCCCCGGGGCCCGGCCCGCGCGCCCGCCCGCGTCCCCACGGTGCTGGTGGTGCACGCGCTCACCGGCGACATGCGCGCGGGTGGAGAGGACGGCTGGTGGGAGCCCCTCATCGGACCGGGCCGCGCGCTGGACCCGTCGCGCGCGCGGCTGCTGTGCTTCAACAACCTGGGCTCCTGCTACGGCACCACCGGCCCCGCCGACGAGGGCTTCCCGGGGCGGCTCGACGACGTGCGCTTCGGCCCGCCACCGCCCGTCGCCAAGGGAGACCTGCGCCAGGACGAGGCAAGGCTGCCCGCGACGATTACGCCGTGGGACCAGGCGCGCAGCATCCTCCTGGCGCTGGACGCGCTGGACGTGGACGAGGTGGCGCTCGTCACCGGCGGCTCGCTGGGAGGGATGATTGTCCTCTGCCTCGCGGCGCTCGCACCGGAGCGCTTCGCGCGCATCGCCCCCATCGCCACCGCCGAGTCCGCCACGTCCTGGGTGGTGGGCTTCAACCACGTGGCGCGGCAGGCGCTGCTATTGGACCCGGGCTTCCCGGAGGCGCCGCACCGGGGGCTGGAGCTGGCGCGGCAGCTCGCCATGCTCACCTACCGCGCGGAGCCAGGACTGGAGCGGGGCCAGGCCCGGCCCGCGGCGTGGTCCTCGCGCGCGCTGTACCCGGTGCAGAGCTACCTGGAGCACCAGGGCCGCAAGCTGGAGGCGCGCTTCGACGCGCGTGCATACCTGGCGCAACTCGGGGCCATGGACCACCACGACCTCTCGCGCTGCATCGACCGGGGGCTGCCGCGCATCCGGGCGAGCGCGCTGTGCGTGGGAATCAACCAGGACCAGCTCTTCCTCCCGCACCACATGGAGGCGCTGGCCCGCCGCCTGCGCGAGCACGGCCGCCATGCCGAGTACGCCGAGCTGTCCAGCCCGTACGGGCACGACGGCTTCCTCGTGGAGTGGGAGCCCATGGCCGCGCTCCTCACCCGCGCGCTCGCGCTCCCCGCGGGCCAGGGCTCAGCGGCGCGTGCCCAGGTGGCGTAGCACCGCGTCGGTGGCCTGCGTCGTGGACAGGCTGCCGGGCCCGCTCACCCCACCCTGCGCTGCCCCGGCACCTCTGGCGGCGCGTGGTTGGACCACGTCGGCGGCTCGGCCTCGCAGGTGAAGGCGCGCAGCCGGCGGTAGTCCGGGTACGACGCCTGGAGCGTCAGCACGTCCCCGGCCTGGACGACCTCGTCACCGCTCGGGTTGAGCCGCTCATGCTCTCCTCGCACCAGCGACAACGTCAGCGCGCCGAACCTGTCGCGCACGCTGGCGATGTTCAGCCCGGGCAGTCCCTCGCGCGCGGCGAACTGGGACACCACCATCAGGTGCTTGCCCAGGTGGAACGAGTGGATGATGCGCGGGTCCATGGCCGCCAGCGCCATGGCGGGCGCGGCCAGCGACGAGCTGGAGAGCGCCTCCGCCTTGAAGGTGTCGCGCACCTTGCCGCTCAAGTCATCGTCGAACAGGCGGATGACCACGCGGATGTCCGGGTTGAGCCGGCGCGCGTCGAGCGCGATGTTGAGGTTGGCCAGGTCGTCGTCCGTGGCGCAGACGATGGCGGAGGCGTGCTTCACGTTGGTGCGCGGCAGGCACAGCGGGCTGCGCGTGTCGTCGATGAGCAACGGCACCTGCTCGTCGCGCAGCGCGGAGACGAAGGCGGCGTCCTCGCGCTTCTCCACCACCACGACGTCGCGGCCCATCTCCTTCAATTGCGCGACGACGCGGTAGCCCACGCGTCCCGCCCCGCACACCACGACGTGGCCCTTCATCGTCTCGGTGACCACTTCAATCCACTCCTTGTCGTTCTTGTGCCGGGCGAAGAAGAGGTAGGCGAAGCGCACCACGCCATCCACCACCAGGGCAATGCCCACTGGCGGAATCACCAGGTTGACCAGCTCGATGAGCCAGTCGTGCACGTACGGCAGCGAGGGCTGGCCGTAGAGCAGGAAATAGACGTGGTGGAGCGCCTCGCCAAAAGTCAGGGGCGTACCGTCCGTCGGCACGTAGCGCCAGCAGAACAGCAGCGGCACCAGGAGGAACAGGGCCGCCGACAGCACCAGCGTGGTGCGGAAGCGCCGCGAGAGTGCCCGCAGGTAGCGCAGGTTGGCCTGGAGCTGCCGGCGGGACACCATCGACGCCTCCTCGGCGGGACTAGGACGCCGGGGTGATGCTGGTTTCCGCCGCGTTGCGCGCCCGGCGCCGCTCCACCAGCCACACGAGCAGCACGCCCAGCTCGTAGCAGGCCAGCATGGGGCCCGCCATCAGCGACAGATTCACCACGTCACCGGTGGGGGTAATCACCGCCGCGGCGATGAGGCACACCACGAAGGCATGGCGCTGGTACTTGAAGAGCCACTTCGACTGGACGACGCCCACCACGCCCAGCAGCGCCATCACCAGCGGCAGCTCGAAGATGATGCCGAAGGCGAGGATGAGCAGCAGCACCAGGGAGAGCTGCTCGTGCATGGACAGCATGGGCCGCGTCCACCGCGCGGCCTCGTGGCGCGCGTACCCGGTGGACAGCTCCTTCTCCAGCTTCCACAGGTCCGCCAACTCCTGCGAGCGCGTGGACGCCACACCCGCCAGCAGACCGGCCGCGCCGTCCAGGGCGCTCGCCGTCGTCGCATAGTCCTGGCGGCCGTACGCCGTCACCGCCTCCACCCGCTTCTCCACCACCTGCCGCAGCACGCCCCGCGCCTGCTGGGTGTCGAGGCCATCCGCCGCCGCGTCCACCAGCACGCCCAGCGCCTCCATGCGCGACTTCAGCTCCACGCTGACCGCGGGCGCCTGCTCCGGCTCGGGCACCTGGCCCTCACCGTCGGCGCGCAACATGTCGCTCGTCTCCTTGGCGAGCGAGCCCGCCCGCTCGACGTCGCCCACGCGCAGGAAGCGCAGGGCGTCATCCGCGCGCAGCCGGGCCAGGTCCAGCCGCTGCTCCAGCGCCAGCGTCTCCTCCTCGTTGAGGAGGAACTTGAACATGGAGGGCAGCACCGCGAAGTAGCAGAAGCACGCGCCCAGGATGAAGGCCATGGAGCCGAACGCCACGAAGGGCGCGGCGAAGCGGCGCTCCTCCGGGTACAGCCCCGGCGACACGAAGCCCCAGATTTGAAGCAGGATGACGGGCGTGGTGAGGAAGATGCCGCAGTACACGCCCACCTTCATGAGGACGTTTATCTCCTCGATGCCGGACGTGTAGATGAGGGCGCGGTTGCCCTCGGGCAGCGCGTCCAGCACCGGCCGCATCAGCAGGCCGAAGATGGGCCGGGCGAACACCAGCGAGACGGTGCCCAGCACGAGCACCGCGATGGTGCACTTGAACAGGCGCGAGCGGAGCTCCGCGAGGTGCTCCATCAGGCTCATGCGCAGGTCGGGCTCGGGGGCGACGGGCGGGGGACTCAGGACTCAGCTCCGTTTCGGCGCGTTGCGCGCCACCGTGCCGGGGACGGGGACCGGCGTATCAGGGGTGAGCGCCACCGGCTCGGCGGGGACCGTGGGCTCATGCAGCAACGAGGGCTCCAGCGGCCGGGGCCCGGTGGCATCCATCTCCAGCACCTGCGTCCCGGTGGAAGGAACGGGGATGGCGGCCTCCGGGGCCGGGGACTCCGTGCCCGCGAGGGCGGCATCCGGCGGGAAGACGGGCGCCTCGGGAAGGGCCACCGAAGGAGGGGGCGTGTTGGCGAAGGGCGTCCCGGGGCGCACGGGCGGCGTGGGCGCGGCGATGTCCTGGTCCATGGAGTAGAACTCACGCTCCACGACGTTGCGGACCTCGTCCGTCTGGCGCCGGAACTCCCGCATGAACTTGCCGAGACCGCGCGCCAGCTCGGGCAGCCGCTTCGGCCCGAGAATGAGCAGCGCGGCCACCGCGATGAGCACCATCTCGCCTGCGCCGATGTTGAACATGTCCTGAGGCACTCCCGGGAAAGCAGCCCGGGTTATCGCGCCCCGGACGGGCTGGCGCAACCGCTCGTCACATCCATGCGTCCGCCCGTCACCGCGGGTGGGCGGCAGGCGGGCAGGCGGGGCAAAACGCCCCATCACGAGTGCGGGGAGGCCTCGGGGGACAGGGGGACGGCGCCGCCCCTGGACGGAGGGACGGCCAGGGCCCGGGCCTGCTCCCGGGCGCGGACCCGACGCTCCACCACCCGCAGGATGGGCGGTACCGCCAGCGTCATCACGATGGACAGCCCGGCCACCTGCGACATGCCTCCCAGGGTGCCGTCCGGCAGGTCCGTCAACATCTGCACGCTGACGAAGGCGCCCACGGCCGCCGCCATGTGCTGGATGGCGGACTGCAGGGACATGAAGCGCGCGCGCACCGGATTCTCGGGCACCCGCGAGGTGAGGGTGTTGTAGGCCACGTTGCGCATGCCCATGGACAGCATGAAGGCCATGAAGAGCACCGGCACCGGCAGCCACCGCGGGTAGTTCACGAAGCCCACGTACGTGGACACCACCGCCAGCACCGAGCCCACCGAGCCCACGACGAAGGCGCCGTGCTTGTCCACCAGCGGGCCCGCCACGCGCAGGGTGACGAAGCTCACCAGGCCGCCCACGAAGTACGCGAAGCCCAGGCTCTCTCGCGGGTAGCCCAGGTTCTGCTGCACGAAGGAGGAGATGTTGGGGACCATGACGAAGCTGGCCATCATCACCACCGCCGTCATGAGGTAGGACAGCTGCACGTCCCCGCGCGAGAGCAGTTCCCACACGCCCACCGTGTTCACCGGCCTCCCCGAGTCCAGGTGTCCACGCACCGGGGGCAGGTAGAAGATGGCGCCCGCGGCCACGAGCAGTCCCAGCCCCGCGACCACGAGGAAGGGCGTGCGCCAGTTGCCCCACTCCGCCAGCCACAGCGCCAGCGGCACCCCGGCGATGGAGGCGATGGAGAAGGCCCCCATCACCGCGCCGAGCGCCCGCCCGCGCCGCTCCACCGGCACCAGGTCCGCGATGATGGACAGGGACAGCGACGTGGCTGGCCCGCCGAAGATGCCGGCCGCCACGCGCGCCAGCAGCAGCGTGGTGAGCCCCGTGGCGAGCCCGCCCGCCGCGGTGGCCAGCACCAGCCCCATCATGGACACCGCCAGCGCCTTGCGCCGGTCGAACCGGTCCAGGAAGTAGCCGCCCACCAGCCCCGCCACGCTCGCCGCCGCCGTGTACGCGCCGCCAATGGTGCCGATGTGCGAGGCGGCGATTCCCAGCCCCTTCGCGAAGTCCGGGCCCAGCGGCATCACCATCACGAAGTCCAGGATGTTGACGAACTGGACCGCGCCGATGAGGAACACCACCGCGCGCTCGGAGACCTGCCGTTGTGTGGCCATGCGGCCCCCTTCCTAAGCCATTCCCACCCGCTGCGCACGCCTACACACGGAAACGACGCACCTCGGCACGGAGGATTTCCGCCTGCCGCTGGAGGTTGTCGATGGCCTCCTCCAATTGACGCACCGAGCGTGTCTGGTGCTCGGACACGCCCTTGATGGTCTCCACCGCCTTGAGCACCTGCTCGCTGCCCTTGGTCTGCTCCTTCTGGGCGCGGTTGAGGTGCGTCACCATCTCGTTGATGCTCTCGATGGAGCGCGTAATCTGCTTGCTGCCGTGCGCCTGCTCCTGGCTGCTGCGCTGCACGTGGGCGGTGAGCGCCTTCATCTTCTCCGCGCTCTTCATGATCTGCTCGCCGCCCTTGGCCTGCTCGTTGGAGGCCTTGGAAATCTGGGACACCGTCTCGCTGATGCGGTGGATGGAGGCCGTCACCTGCTTGCTGCCTCTCGCCTGCTCCACGGTGGCGCGGGCAATGGCCTTCACCATCTGCGTGGACTTCTGGGTGCTGTCGTTGATTTTGCGCAGCGCCCCTTCCGCCTCGCGGCCCAGCTGCACGCCCTCCTCCACGTTGCGCACGCCCTGGTTCATCACCACGACGGCGTTGCGGCTCTCCTCCTGGATGCTGCGGATGAGCTCGGCGATTTCCTTCGTGGACGCGCCGGTGCGCTCGGCCAGGTCCTTGATTTCCTCCGCGACGACGGCGAAGCCCTTGCCATGCTCACCGGCCTGCGCGGCGATGATGGCGGCGTTGAGCGCCAGGAGGTTGGTCTGCTCCGCCACGTCGTCGATGACGTTGAGGATGTTGCCAATCTCGGAGATGCGCCGTCCCAGGCTGTCGATGACGCCGGCCGCGCTGCGGCTGGTCTCCTTGATGCGGTCGATGCCGGTGAGCGTCTTGCGCAAGGACTCCACGCCCGTCTGCGCGTCCTCGAAGACCTGCTCGGACAGGCGGGCCGTCTCCTTGGCGTTGGCCTCCACCTGGCCAATCGCGGCATCCATCTGGCTGATGGCCGAGGACGTCTCCTCCGTGGAGGCGGACAGCTCCTGGATGTTCTTGGCCACCTCCTTGATGGAGAACGTCATCTCTTCGATGGCGCTGGTGGTCTCCTCCACGCTGGCGGCCATGGCCTGGACGTTCTCCGCCACCTCGTCGTTGGTGGCGGCCATCTCCATGATGGAGGAGCTGCTCTCCTCGGCGCTCTGGTAGAGGACCTCCACGTTCTCGGCGATGCCGCGCAGCGAGGCCATCATCTCCACCATGGAGGAGGACGTCTCCTCCACGCGCGCCTGCACGGTGCCCGCGCCGGACGACACGGTGGTGCCGGTGCGGTGGATCTGCTCGATGACGCCAGCCACCACGTCCGACACGCCGCGCACGCGGCCCAGCGTGTCGCGCCAGCTCTGGGCAATGCGGTTGAGCGCCTCGGCGAGCTTCCCCAGCTCGTCCTCGGTGCCCACGTCCACGCGGCCGGTGAGGTCCGCCTCCGCGAGCCTGCGCGCCATGGTCATCATCGCGTCCAGCGGCACGAGGATGAACGCCCGGGAGATGAAGAAGGCCACCACCAGGAACAGCGCCAGGCCGATGCCGAACGCGAGCAGGACGACGTGGCGCAGCGAGGTGACGACCGCGTCCAGCCCGGAGAAGTCCACCACCACCAACACCTGCCCCATGCCGCTCTCGCGCAGCGACACCGGGCGCGTCACCACCCGGTTGCCGTTGGAGAAGCGGAAGCCGTTGAGCGACGCACCCTCCGGGCGTTCCCGCAGCTCCTGCTCGAACCAGTGCGGGGGGCTCACGGGATGGGTGGTCACCACCCGTCCATCCGCGGCGACGATGCCGAGGACCGCGAAGTCGTCATCCCCGCCGTGCAGGCGCTCCAGGCTCGTGTCGGGCTGGGTGCCCAGCACGCTGGCAATCTGCTCCGCCTTGTCCTCGCCGTGCTTCACCAGGCGGCCCTCGAGGTAGACCTCCACCTGCGACGGGACGACGAAGAAGAGCGTCCCGAGGATGAGGGCGAGCACCAGGGCGAAGGAGCCGAGCAACAGGCTTCGCAGGCCGGGTTTCTTGAAGCGGGCAGTCAAGCCCGGGCACTGTAGGGACTGAATCACCGGCAGGGCAAGAACCGGGGCCCCCGCCGTCGCTCCTCCGCTCGCCGGGGACCTGACTTCCCCGCGCCTGGATGCGTAAGGTTCTACGTGATGACCGCTACCCTGCTGCTGACCGACCCGCTCTTCCAGAGGCACGAACCGGGCCACGGCCACCCGGAGTCTCCCGCGCGGCTCCAGCGAATCCTGGGCGTGCTGGCCAGCGCGCCGGTGCCTGGCACGGTGATGGCGTCGCCCCGCTCGGCCACGGACGCGGAGCTGGCCTCGGTGCACACCCCGGAGCTGCTCGCCCGGCTGGAGCGCCTGAGCGGGCACGAGGCGCAAATCGACCCGGACACGCGGGTGTCGCCGGACAGCGTGGACGCGGCGCGCTTGGCGGCGGGAGCGTCGGTGCAGGCGGTGGAGGAGGTGATGAAGGGCCGCGCGCGCAACGCCTTCGCGCTGGTGCGGCCGCCGGGGCACCACGCCGAGCCGGACCGGGCCATGGGCTTCTGCCTCTTCAACAACGTGGCCGTCGCGGCGGAGGCCGGGCGCAGGCTGGGCGCCGAGCGCGTCCTCGTCCTCGACTGGGACGTCCACCACGGCAACGGCACCCAGGCGGCCTTCTGGGGCCGGCGCGACGTGCTGTACCAGTCCGTGCACCAGTACCCCTACTACCCTGGCACCGGCGCGGCCCCCGAGGTGGGCGTGGGTGAAGGCGAGGGCTACACCGTCAACATCGGCCTGCCCGGCGGCAACTCGGACGCCGACTACGGCATGCTCTTCGAGGAGCTGTTCCTCCCGGTGGCGGAGGCGTACCGGCCGCAGCTGGTGCTGGTATCCGCCGGCTTCGACCCGCACCAGCACGACCCGATTGGCGGCATGGACCTCACCGAGCGCGGCTTCGCGGCCATGTGCTCGGCGGTGAAGTCGCTGGCCGAGCGGGTCTGCGACGGCCGGCTCGTGCTGCTGCTGGAGGGGGGCTACTCGCTGGAGGGGCTGTCCCAGTCCGTGCACGCCTGCGTGGAGGTGCTCGCCGGCCGCAAGGACACCTTCCCCACCGGGCCCACGCACGCGGATGCGAAGCAGGCGTTGAGCGCCAGCCGCGAGGCGCTGCGGCCCTACTGGCCCATGCTGTAGGTCGGGCGGACCGCCTCCTCACGCATGCTGCGGCTGGGCCTGCGGGCGGCGCACATAGCGCGCCACGGTGCCCAGCAACTGGTCCAGGTCCACCGGCTTCTTGAGGTAGCCCGCCACGCCGAGCGCGCCCACGTCACGCGCGCTCACGCCCTGCCCGGAGACGACGACGACGGGCAGGGAGGCGAGCGCGGCATCGGCGAGCTGCAGCTCGCGGAACTCCCAGCCGCTGATGTCCGGCATCATCAAATCCAGCAGAATGACGGCCGGCCGCGCGCCCCGCCGCAGGAGGTCCAGCGCCTCGCGGCCACTGCGCGCGAGCAGCACGCAATAGCCCTCCATCTCCAGCACGTCCTTGAAGGCGAGCAGGATGTCGGCATCGTCATCGACCGCCATCACGCAGTTCCATGGCGCCATGCTCATGCCCTCCCCGGAGCCCATAAGGTGCGGCACGGGCAGTCCGCATGCCATCGACCTGGCGGCGCAGCCCCCGGCCACGTCCGAGGGCCCTGCCGGGCCTGACGCGCGCACGCCAGTCCACACACCCTGCCCCCCCGGGGAGGCACTCCCCACCGAGGGGACGACGGGGCGCCAGCCCTGACACGGATTTGTGTCCCACCCCGCGTCCAACCGTGCGAGAAGCCAGACGCACGGAGGAGCACAGCATGGCGGAGATGAGCTACCGGACGGCGCTGGTGACGGGCGCCTCGAGCGGCCTGGGACGCGGGCTGGCGCTGTGGCTGGCCAAGCGGGGCCTGCGCGTGTTCGCCGCCGGACGGAGGATGGCCCAGCTGAAGGCCCTGTCCGCCGAGGCCCAGGCGGCCGGCGCCACCGTGGAGCCCCTGGAGCTGGACGTCACCCAGGCGGACGCGACGCTGGAGCGCATCCGCGAGCTCGACGGCGAGTGCGGCGGGCTGGACCTGGTGGTGGCCAACGCGGGCGTGGGCGGCGTCACCCACGGCAAGCGCCTGCAGTGGGAGAAGGTCCGCGCCATCATCGACACCAACGTCACCGGCGCCACCGCCACGCTGACGGCCGTGCTGCCACAGATGGTGGAGCGGCGGCGCGGGCACGTGGTGGGCATCTCCAGCCTCGCGGCGTACCGGGGGCTCGCGGGCCATGCGGCCTACTCCGCGTCCAAGGCGTACCTCGCCACCTTCATGGAGAGCCTGCGCGTGGACCTGGGCGGCACCGGCGTGCGCGTCACCTGCGTCTACCCCGGCTTCGTGAAGAGCGAGATGACGGCGAAGAACGACTTCCCCATGCCCTTCCTCATGGAGACGGACGCCGCCGTGGAGCTGATGGGCAAGGGCATCCTCCGCGGCGACACGGAGCTGACCTTCCCCTGGCAGCTCGCGCTGCCCACGCGCCTCGTGAAGGTGCTGCCCAACCCCCTCTTCGACGCCGCCGCGCGCCGGCTGCGCTGAACGTCCCCCACCCGCTTTCCCGGAGGCAGACCGGTGACCACGCTCCCCCCGTCCTTCTCCCACAACTTCCACGCCCTCGCCGACCAGCGCTCGCCGTTCTGCCTCGGCATCGACCCGTCGAAGGACTTGCTCACCCGCTGGGGGCTGCCCGACACCGCCCAGGGCCTGCGCGACTTCTGCGACCGCCTGGCCGACGCCGCCGGTGACAGGGTGGCGCTGGTGAAGCCGCAGAGCGCCTTCTTCGAGCGGCACGGCCCGGACGGCCTGAAGGTGCTCCAGCACGTGATGAAGCGCTTCAAGCAGCAGGGCGCGCTCACGTTGCTGGACGTGAAGCGCGGGGACATCGGCTCCACCATGGACGCATATGCGCAGAGCCTCTTCGGCCCGAACAGCGCGTATCAGGCGGACGCCGCCACGTTCTCCGCGTACCTGGGCTTCGGCGCCCTGGTGAAGACGCTTGAGCTGGCACGCGCGGCCAGCGCCTTCGCCTTCATCGTGGTGCGCTCGTCCAACCCGGAGGGCACGTCGCTCCAGACGGCCACCGGCGCCGACGGCCGCACCGTGGCGGAGGCCCTGGCCGACGGCATCCGCGAGGTGAACGAGCAGCCCGGCCCGGGCGCGCCGCCGGTGGTGGGCGCCGTCATGGGCGCCACCCTCCCCGACAGCGACAGGGGCGTCGTGGAGCGGCTCGGCGGGACGCTGATGCTCACGCCCGGCATCGGCGCGCAGGGCGCGGGCTTCGACGACTTGAAGCGCCTGTTCACCGGGCGCGAGCTGCAGGTGGTGCCCACCGCCACGCGCTCCGTGCTGGAGGCGGGCCCGGACGCCGCTTCGCTGCGCGACGCGCTGGAGCGCCACCTGGAGCCCGCGCGCCGCTTCCGCGACGGCGCGAAGCGCTGAGCCGGTGAAACACGAAGGCCCCGCGCCCTCCAGGTGAGGGGCCGCGGGGCCTCTGTGATTCAGCTTCGAGTCGGCGTTACTGCGCGCCCATCATGAACTGGTCCACGTCGACCTGGTTCTTGTCGGGCACGGCGTCCTTGGGCTCGGTGCCCTTCTTGAAGAACATCAACTCCGAGCCCTTGGCGCCCGGCGAGGCAATCTTGCCGGTCTTCTTGTCGATGTAGAGCCGCACCAGGTCCATGGACTGCCACGGGAAGAACTCGGACTGGGGCCGGCCCTCCAGCGCGCGCTTCATGTAGTTGAGCCAGATGGGCAGCGCCGCGCGGCCGCCCGTCTCGTAGCGGCCCAGCGGGTGCGGGTTCAGGTCGTAGCCCACCCACGCCACCGTCACGAGGTCTCTCGTATAGGCGGCGAACCACGCGTCGAAGGAGTCGTTGGTGGTGCCCGTCTTGCCCGCGGCGGGCTTGCCCAGCCGGGTGGCCGGACCGCCGGTGCCCTGGAGCACCACGCCGCGCAACAGGTGCGTGAGGATGAAGCCCGTCTCGGGGGCCATCACCTGCTCGCCGGGCTCGAAGAGGCGCGCGTAGCCGGCGGCCACGCGGTCCTGCAAGGGCGCCCACGGGTCGTCGAAGGCGGTGTGGTCCTCCAGCGTGCGGCCCCAGCGGTCCTCCACCTTGCGGATGAAGTACGTGGGCTTCTTGCGGCCGTAGCGGTTGAAGGTGGCGTACGCGTTGGCCAGGTCGAACGGGTACACGCACGACGAGCCGAGCGCGGCGGAGAAGTCCATGTTCATGGGCGTGGTGAGGCCGAGCTTCTGGCTCCACGCGGCCATGTTCTTCACGCCCACCGCGGCGAACGTCTTCACCGCGGGGATGTTCATCGAGTTGACGAGCGCGGTGCGCAACAGCACGTCACCGACGAATTCCTCGCTGTAGTTCTCCGGCTTCCACGACACCTTGTTGTCCGGGTCGTGCTCCACAATCGGCGAGTCGACGATGACGGTGGCTTCCGTCCAGTTGAGCTGCTCCAGCGCCGCCGAGTAGACGAAGGGCTTGAAGGAGCTGCCCGGCTGGCGGCAGGCCTGGAACGCGCGGTTGAACTCGTTGTCGTCGAAGTCGTACCCGCCCACCATGGCGGTGAGGTACTGGCGGTGGGGGTCGATGGAGACGAGCGCGCTCTGCGCCTCGGGCGTCTGCTCCAGGCGGAAGAGCTTCACGCCCTCCTCCGGAATCTCCTCGGCCAGCTTCTTGTCCCACTGCTCCTTGTCGTCGGTGAGGTCCTTCTTCGTCACGTGGCGCACCACGATGACGTCGCCCACGGTGATGGCCTTCTTCACCGACGTAATCATCATCGCCGGGTAGTAGCCCTCGGGGTTCACCTTGCGCGCCCAGCGCATGCCCAGCAGCGGCAGCCGGCCGGTGTGCGGGCCCACCTGCACGTCCGCGCCCTTGCCGTCCCCGTCCACCGAGGTGACGACGGCGACATAGAGCCGGTTGTCCACCAGCTCCTGCTTGCCCATGGACTTCTTCGCGCCCTCCAGGAAGGAGGTGATGGCCGCGGGAGACGCGAGCTGCTGCACCGGCCCGCGCCAGCCCTGGCGCTTGTCCACGGAGAGCAGGCCGTCCAGCACCGCGTCCTGCGCGGCGCGCTGGCGCTCGCTGTCCATGGTGGTGAAGATCTTGAGGCCGTCCTTGAGCAGCACGGGGTTGCCGTACCGGTCCACCACGTCCTTGCGGACCTGCTCCACGAAGTACGGCGCGAACTCGTGGAAGACGTCCTCCACCGGGAACACCTTCACCGGCTCGGCGTTGGCCGTGTCGTGCTCGGCCTGCGAAATCATGCCCTCGTCCAGCATGCGGCGCAGCACGTAGGAGCGACGCTTGCGGGCGGACTCGGGACGCAGGAACGGCGAGTAGCGGCTGGGCGCCTGCGGCAGGCCGGCGATGAGGGTCATCTCCCCCAGCGTCAAATCCCGCACGTCCTTGCGGTAGTAGTTCTCCGCCGCGCTCTGCACGCCGTAGCTGTGGTGCCCGAGGAAGACGTTGTTGAGGTAGAGGTAGAGAATCTCCTCCTTCGTCAGCGACTGCTCCAACCGCAGGGCGAGGATGGCCTCGCGCACCTTGCGGGTGAGCGTCTTCGCGGTGGCGGACTTGTAGCCCTCCGCGGAGATGAGGACGGCCTTCGCCGTCTGCTGCGTGAGGGTGGAGCCGCCCTGCACGCCGCCGGCGCGCAGCCCCAGCTTGGCGGTCACCGTCTTGAAGCCGGCGCGCGCGGTGCCCAGCACGTCCACGCCGAAGTGGTCGAAGAAGCTGGAGTCCTCGCTGGCGATGAAGGCCTGGACGAGCCGCTTCGGAATGCGCTCGTACGGAACCACCTTGCGGCGCTCGTTGTAGAACTCGCCGGCCAGCACCGCGTCGTCGGTGTAGACCTCGGTGACGATGGGCGGCCAGTACTCGTCCACCTTGGGGATGGCGGGCAGCCCGTCCGAGTACACGTAGTACACCGCCGTCACGGCCAACACGGCGGCGGTGGCCCCCGTCAGTGCCAGCCACCCGGCGGCCTTGAGGAGGAACTTCCACCAGCGCCCGGGGGGAACGCCGTCGAGCACCAGCTTCGAGCGGCTGCGGTCAGTCGTCTTGGGGTCGGCCATACGCGTTTCGGAACCTTGCGGGCTTCAGGGCACCAGTGCGGCCCGCTTGAGCACGTCCCTCAATTCCGGTGGGAGGGGGGCCTCCACGGCCACCTTCACACCGCCTTCGGGGTGCGGAAATTCAATGCGCTCGGCGTGCAGGAACAGACGTTTCAGCCCCCAGCGCGCCCGCACGTCGCGGTTGAAGGCGAAGTCTCCGTACTTCTTGTCACCCGCCACCGGATGTCCGATGGCGGCCAGATGCCTTCTTATCTGATGGGTGCGCCCCGTCTCGATGGAGCAGGACAGGAGCGCTGCGTCGCCCGACTGCTTGACGACCTTCCACCGGGTGAGGGCCTCCTGCATGTTCACCCCACGACGGGCCTTGGACTCGGCCGTCTGCTGGTGCTCCGACAGGGGCAGGTCGATGACGCCCGAGTCCTTGGGCATCTTTCCCTTCACCAGGGTGAGGTAGCGCTTCTTGGACAGGCCGTGGGTGAAGACCTCGGTGAAGTGCACCATCGCCGGGCGGCGCTTGGCCACCAGGATGACGCCGGAGGTCTCCCGGTCCAACCGGTGGGCCGGAGAGGCGGTGAAGTCGTTGCGGACGGCCTTGGGGCCCAGGTAGGCGCGCACGTAGTCCACCAGCGTTCCGCCGGTGATGCCGCTGCCGGTATGGACGGCCATGCCACTGGGCTTGTCCACGGCCATGAGCCAGTCGTCCTCCTTCAAGATGACCAGCCGGCTGGGGTCCACCGGCGGGGGCGGGGGCTTTGGACGGTCCGATTTCGGACGGTCGTCGGCCGTGAGCTGCTGCTCGTCGCCGCGGATGGTGAGCACGTCTCCCTCGGCTAGCAACTGCTCAGGCTGGGCGCGCTTTCCATTCACCCGCACCTTTTTGGTGCGAATCATCTTGAAGAGGTGGCTCACCGGAACATTGGGGAGCCGCTTGCGCAGGAGCTTGTCCAGCCGCATCCCGGCGGTGTCGGCTTCGATTCGGTACTCGATCATTTGTGCTGGCGCCGCGACCAGACCATACGAATAATCCCGGGTCCATGGCGAAAGCCCCGAGTATCGAGAAGCTTCTTCAGAGTGGTTCGGCGGAATGGAACCGGATGCGCAAGTCCGGCCAAGTCTCAACCGACCATACCGGCGCAACCTTTACCCAACTGTTCTCCGCCAACACGGACCTGTCCGGCCTGGGCCTCATCGGCTCCGAATGGGAGCGGTGTGACCTCTCCAAGGTCAACTTCCGGGACGCGGACCTGTCCAATGCCTACTTCCACGGCGGGCGGCTCCAGGACTGCGACTTCCGGGGGGCCAACCTGGAGGGGGCCACCTTCGAGAAGTTGAAGCTCCTGCGCTGCGACTTCACGGGCGCCCGAGGCCTGGACGACGTGGAGATGGACGACGTGGACATGGACCGCGTCGTCGGTCTGGACGGCGAGGAGGCCCCGCCTCCCCCGCCGCCCCCGGCCCAGGGCATCACCGCGTTCACCCGCGAGCAGCGCGAGAAGGCGCTGGGCCAGCAGGCCGCCGCGATGATGCAGGGCGAGCCGAGCGGCGACGAGCTGCCGCCCTTCCGCCCGCAGGACCCGCCGGGCTCGCTCTTCTTCCGCGCGCTCAAGCGCATGGCCATGCCCCCGCTGTGGGTGCTGGACGTGCCGGGCCTGCGCCCGCTGCTGCCGCAGCGGCTGCCGCCGGGCAGCTCGCTGGAGACGCTCTACCGCGAGGCGGTGAAGACGCGGCTGGAGAACAAGAAGCCCGCCGCGGACCCGGGCGTGGTGGAGCGCGCGCAGAAGGCGCTGCGGATGGGCGCCAAGGACGCGGCCGTCGCGGCCATGTACCTGCGCGAGGTGGGCGTGGTGCCGCTGGCCCGCTTCTCCGCGGCGCAGGTGCTGAAGGGCGGGCTGCTGGAGGAGGTCCAGGTGGATGACCTGACCGGCTCCATCGACCCGCGCACCACGGGCGCGCTCCTGGAGCTCCGGCTGACGCACGAGGTGGTGGAGCACCTGCAGGAGGCGCGGCGCCGGCTGGCGGCCACGCAGCTCTACACGTCGCTGCTCGAGGCGGGCTTCAACCCGGAGAACAACTGGGACGAGGCGCTGGAGTCGAGCGACGCGGCGATGGAGCTGGCGCAGGCGGCCACGGGCGAGGACCGCAACGCCCTCTTCGAGGGCTTCCAGGTCTTCGCCGCGCTGCCGGAAGAGGCGCGACTGCGGCGGCTGGCGTACCTGGCCGAGTCCGTGTCCAACCTGGAGCTGGTGAGCCGGCTGCCGGAGGGCATGGAGCCGGCCTGGATGAACGGCCCGGAGACGCGCGAGTGCCATGACCGGGAGATGACGTTCGTCCAGGCGCTGAAGGCCCAGGACATCCCCGCGAAGGTGCCGGCGCTGGCGAAGGCGGAGCTCGGCGTGCCCGAGGGCGAGGTGCCCGAGGACAGCGACGACGACCTCTTCGTCCACGTGCGCTGTGACGTGTGTGGCAAGGAGAAGCTCATCGTCCAGTCGCCGGACGTCTGACGGACCGGTGAAGGACGTGCCCCGCGGGGCCGCTGTGCTCGGGAGCTTCCCGGGCCTGGCGGCCCCGTGGTGTTTCTGGAGGGCGGCCTCCGGTACGCCGAGGGCTCCGCGGAAGGACGCGTCGAGCGCCGTCACGCTCCCATCACTCCGCCTTGGTACGGGTAGTCGCATCGGGTTCCGGATGGCGTCCATCCGGCCCATGGCCTCATTCACGAAGGCGCCCCGTCCATGTCTCGAGCGCAGACGCTGACCGTCGTCCTCCTTTCCATCCTGGCCCTCGGGCTGCTGCCACGCGAGGCGGCCGCCCGGTGCACGGACGGTGAAGTCGTCACCACCACGATGGCCAACGGCTGCACCTCCAGGAAGGTCTGCGTCGGCGGCGGGTATCAATCGGAAGGCTGCGACGCCACCGGCACCGGGACCTGCACCGGGTGCGGAGGCCGGGCGGGCGTCGGGGCCTGCACCGCGTCCTGTGAAGTCACCGGCTGCAACGTCGGCCCCGAGCTCTGCAACAACTGCGACGACAATGGGGACGGCGCCATCGACAACAGCTGGAGCGGCTCCAACATCGTCCCCCTGTCGGAGTCCTGCAACCCGAACGCATGCAGCCAGGCGGGGACGAGGACCTGCATCTCCGGCGCCTGGACGGCCTGCTCGGGCTGCGGGGGCACCGCGGCCTGCCTGGGCTGTGGCAACAAGTCCGGCACCCGGGCCTGCGCCTCGAACTGCTCCGCCGCGCCGCTGTGCAACGTGGGCGCGGAGACGTGCAACAACTGCGATGACGACGGAGATGGGCTGGTGGATGAGAGCCTGACGCGCAACGCCTGCACCAGTCAGGCGGGATGCGGCGGCATCGAGACCTGTGCCAGTGGCCAATATGTGTGCCGGTTCCAGGCGGGCACGCGCCGCTCCTGCATGGAGCTGGCGAGCAACTGTCCCGGCTCGACGGCGGAGTGCCGCGCGGATGGCAGCTCCGGTCCCTGCCAGCCCGCCACGGCGGGTCCGGAGGTCTGCAACTCCTGCGATGACGACCTGGATGGCATCGTCGACAACGCCCCTGGCGGGGCCTTCGGCAGTGTGACGCGGCCCTGCAGCAACTCGGTGGGAGCGTGCCCTGGCGTGCACCAGGTGTGTGAGCTGCGGGCCAGCAATGGAGGGGCCTGGCTCGACAACCGGTGGGGCATCTGTGTGGGACCGCCGGAGACCTGCAACGGCGAGGACGACGACTGCGACGACGGCATCGACGAGGGCGACGTCTGCCGTCTCGAGAGCAGCCCTGCCTGCGTCATCCCCGCGGACTGAAGCGCCGCGTCCGTCTCGCTGGAACTCGTGCCCACCGGCGCGCGCGAAGGCGCGGGGCGCCCTTTTGGAAATCTGGAGGAAGTTCGATGAAGCAGCTGCTCGTAGCGACGGTGGTGTCCGCCTGGGTCTTCGGCGCCTGTGGACCGGGCGATGGCACGCCGGAGAAGGCCCGGGAGCAGGCGCCCGGGGTCCAGCGCCAGCCCCTCACCCTCCCGGCGGAGGTCCTCCTGCCGACGGAGGTCGCGGAGGGCGGATACGCCGCGGGCAACGTCGACAGCGTCTCGGGCGTGAGTCCGGACGGGCAGGCCACCTACACGATTCCCCTGTGGGTGCCCGCGGGCCGCGCCAGCATCCAGCCGGACCTGTCACTGCGCTACGTCGGCAATGGGGGCAACGGACCGCTGGGAATGGGCTGGAGCCTGTCCGGCACGTCCCGCATCACCCGGTGCAGGAGGACGGTGGTCCAGGACGGCGCCGCGGAGCCCGTCACCTTCACGGCGGCGGATGCCTTCTGCCTCGACGGCCAGCGGCTGGTGGCGGTGCAGGGCGCCTACGGCGCCGCCGGCACCGAGTACCGCACCGAGATGGACAGCTTCGCCAAGGTGGTCTCCCTGGACACGGACGCGATGGGACCCGCCTTCTTCCGCGTCTACCTCAAGGACGGCAAGGTCCTCACCTACGGCCAGCTCAACGGCTCCACCTTCACGGGTGAGCGCATCCGCGTCGCGCCCGCGGGCGACACGGACTTCAGCACGACGCGTGACGGGCTGGCCCACCGCTATGCGTGGGCGCTCGCGCGGATGGAGGACCGCAGCGGCAACTTCCTCTCGCTGCACTACACCGTGGAGGACGACGCGGCCCATTCCGGCTACGAGCACCTGCTGACGCGTATGGAGTACACGGGCTCGTCGATGGGAGCCGGGGCGCCCCCGAAGCGCTTCGTCTCCTTCGAGTACGAGGCCCGGCCGGACGCGAGCACGCAGTTCGTCTCCGGCTTCAAGCTCCGGACCCGCAAGCGCCTCAAGGCGCTGAGGATGCACGGGCCCCGGCCGGATGCACCGGGCCTCCTGCGCAGCTACGTGTTCACCTACTTCCAGGCCACCTTCCATGGCAGCAGCGAGCTGAGGACCGTCAGCGAGTGCGATGGGAGCGGGGTCTGCAAGCGGCCTCTGGCCTTCCTCTATTCCCAGCCCGGCCTCACCCTGTCTGAAATCGACACCGGTGCGACCGACCTGACGGACCATGCTGGCGTCTCGAGCGACCGCGACATCTGGATTCTCCAACCCGCGGACGTGGATGGCGACGGGCGGGACGACCTAGTCTACCGCAAGGCGACCGGCACGTACGACGCGTCCAATGGCGCCGCCTTCTTCAAGTGGGTGGTGCGGCAGACCCTGCCGTCGGGCACGGGCGTTGGCGCGCCCATGGACCTGGCGCTTCCGGTGACGTGCGCCTCCCCCATGGAGGGGGAGAACGGCCGCTGGTTCGACCTCAACGCGGACGGCCGCACCGACGTCAGCATCGTGCAGAAGTTCGGCTGCGGCCCACCGCCTCCGCGTCAGCTCAACAACTACCTGGGCGGCAGCGGCGGCTTCGCGCAGCAGGGCACAGGCGAAGCCGGTGACGTGAGGTTCGCGGACCTGGAGGGAGACGGAGCCGTGGAGGTCCTCCAGGTGCTGTACCAGCCCACGGGGCTGCCGCAACTCTCCTACCGTCCCAACGCGGGGGGAGTCCTGCAGTCCTTCCTGCCCGTGAATGCCTCGCTCTGGAGCGACAACATCGGCTTCACGCTGGACCTGAATGCCAGCGGGCGGATGAGCCTGCTCATCACCGACAAGACGGGGGTCGTCTCCCCGGTGGGCCAGCGCTACTGGGCCGTGGAGAAGCGCAACGGCGTCTTCACGAAGCAGGAGACCACGCTCGTCCGCACCGACGTCAACGAGAAGGTATACGTGTTCGCGGACGTCAACGGCGACGGGCTGCCGGATGCCCTCCGCTCCCCCCTGGCCGGTGGCGACATCGAAATCCTGCTCAACACCGGTAACGGCTTCGCCGCGCCGGTGGCGCAGAACCTGCCGGACTTCGCGAAGCCGAGCGACTGGTCGAAGGACAATGGCGTGCGCGTCCTGGACTACGACCTGGATGGACGCGAGGACCTGATGCTGATGGACGCGCGGCCGGGGCTGCAGAGCCCCGTGGTGCTGCTCGCCCGGGACACCGGCTTGAGCCCCTACGTGCCCCCCATGCCGGTGGGAAGGACCACCCCCGCGGGCTACGTCCTGTCCCAGGTGCTCGACGTGAATGGGGACGGCATGACGGACATGGCCCAGGTGGTGAACGGCACGCTGCGCATCTACAAGCGCACGGGCCCCATGCCGGGGCTGCTGGTGCGGGCCGAGGACGGCCTGGGGGCCGTCACCACGTTCCTCTACAAGACGCTCAGCGACGCCACGGTGTACCAGCCCGGCACGGGGTGCGGCCTGTCGCGGGCGTGCGTCCGCAAGGGCCGCTGGGTGGTGTCCGAGCACCGGGTGGACGCGGGCGAGGGACAGCCCGCGCGCGCGAAGCAGTTCTTCTACCAGGACGGCCGGGTGGACCTCGCCGGCAGGGGGTGGCTGGGCTTCGCGACGGTGGTGACCACCGACGTGCAGACGGGGGCTGTCATGCGCACCGAGTACGACCACCAGACGAAGGTGGGCACCCACTATCCCCGGGCCATGAAGCCGGTCCACGAGACGATGGAACTGGTGGACAACGGCTGGCGCACCGTGCGCGAGCGCTCGCTGGTGTACCGCAGCACCACGCGCCCGGGCACGGACGGAGTCTCGAAGGTGGTGACGCTCCTTCCCTCGACTGCGCGGGAGACGGAGCTCGTCCATGCGCAGGGAGCCCCCACCACCTCCGGCTTCTCGCGCACCACGGACACGACCTGGCAGTACGACGACCTCTACGGGAACCTGCTGTCGAAGACCCAGCAAACCCTGGGCGGCGACGAGGGGAGCTGGAGCGCCACGTACTCCAACACCCCGTCGACGTGGCTCGTGGGCCTGCCCACCCGCGTCCAGGAAGAGAGCACGGTGGGCGGAGTGTCCACCACGCGCGCACGGCGCCTCGAGTACGCCCCCGGCACCGGGCTGCTCGACAGGGAAATCATCGAGACGGGTGAGGCTCAGACGGAGCTGACCACCACCTTCGTGCGGGACGCGGACGGGGTGGTGTCCCAGGTGAAGCGCGAGGCTCCCGGGTTGCCGGCGCGCATCACCACCTACGGACATGACCCGGTGGACCGGACGACCCCGGCCTGGATGACGAACGCCGCGGGCCACACCGTGGAGTACGCCTACCACGCAGGCCTGGGCGTGCTGGCCGCCAGCGTGGACGAGAACGGCGTGCGGACGGAGTGGAAGTACGACGGCTGGGGCCGGCTGCGCAAAGAGGACGGCCCCACGGACGCGGACACCACGGTGAGCTACACGCACGACGACGTTCCGGGGCAGGTCTTCCAGGTGCACGCGAGGATGGCGGGCGGGCAGGAGACGTGGACGGGGTATGACCGGCTGGGACGGGCCGTGTCGAGTCGCAGCCGCGGCTTCGACACGAACGCCTTCGTGGACATCTCTCAGGTCTACAACGGGCTGGGCCAGCTCGCGGAGGTCCGCACGCCCAACCCGCGCGGCGGGACGCGGCCGGTGACGACGGCGTACCAGTATGACCTGCTGGGCCGCACCGTCCGGGTGACGAAGCCCGACGGCAACACCCTCATCACGAGCTACGAGGGCAGGCCCGAGGGCATCTGGACCCGCACCGTCGACGAGAAGGGCAACGTCCGCCGGCTGCTGGTGGACGCGAACGGCCGCACGGTGCGCAGCGAGGACGAGAAGCAGCCGGGGGTCGTGGTGGCGACGACCTATGAGTACGGGCCCTTCGGCCTGCTTCGCCGGAGCCTCGACGAGGACGGCAACGCGGTGGTGATGGAGTACGACCGGTGGGGCCGCAGCACGCGGCAGGTGGACCCCGACTCGGGCGAGGACATCACGCGCTACAACGCCTTCGGCGACGTCGTGGAGACGCGGGACGGCAACGGCGATGTCACCGTGTACGAGCCCGACGTGCTCGGCCGGGTGGTGCACCTCACCGGCCCGGATGGCGAGTCCGTCTTCCAGTGGGACCAGGGAGCCCACTCGCTGGGGCGGCTGACCGGCAGCACGCGCAAGGGAGACCCGACCACCACGCTGGACGACATCAGCGTGGTCCACACCTTCGACGCCCTGGGACGGCCCTCCACGGAGACCTGGAGCGTGGGCGGCCCGGGCGGCACGGCGCCGCAGGTCCATGTCTTCGAGCAGAGCTACGACGCGACCTACGGGCGTCCCTTGCAGGTGACCTACCCGGACGTGAATGGCCACAGGCTGAAGGTGGAGTACGGATACACGGACTGGAGCGGCCGGCTCAACGTGGTGAAGGAGCCGGGCGCCAGCGGAAGGGTGTATTGGCGCGCGGACGCCGTCACGCCGTCGGGACAGCTCGCCCAGGAGACATACGGCAACGGCGTGGTGACGCGGCGTCTCTACGACGTGCAGGGGCGGCTGCGCTTCATCGACTCCAAGCTCCAGCCCGGCGGCACCCCCATCCAGGGACTGGCCTACACATACGAGGCCAACGGCAACCTGCGCGGCCGGTTCGACCGGTTGTCGAAGACCTCCGAGGACTTCGCCTACGACGCGCTGGACCGGCTGACGCGCTGGACGGTGACGCAGGCCTGCCGCACGTCGGTGCTGGAGTACGGCTACGACGACCTGGGCAACCTGTTGTCGCGCACGGTGCCGCAGGGCACGGGCGTGGCCGGCACGTACACCTACGGAGCGGGGACGGCGGGGCCGCACGCGGTGACGGGCTCGAGCGAGGGCACCTACCACTACGACGACGCCGGCAACCAGGTGGAGGCTCCGGGCCGGCAGGTGCAGTACACGGGCTTCCGCCTGCCCGCGTCGGTGACGGATGGCGCCCTCACGGTGTCCTTCCGCTACGACGCGCACAACCGCCGGACGGTGAAGACGGGCTCGGACGGCTCGGTGACGATGTACCTGGGCGGGCTGTACGAGCGGCGCAAGGCGCCGGACGGCACCGTGACGCACATGTTTCAGGTGATGGGTGCCAGACGCTCCGTGGCGCAGGTGCAATGGAAGGAGGTGGGGGCGACGGTGGAGGAGCAGTGGCTGTACCTCCATCCGGACCACCTGGGCTCGGTGGAGACGGTGACGGACGCCACCGGCGCCGTGGTGGGCCGCTCGAAGTACGAGCCCTTCGGGCAGCGCCGCCGGCCGGACGACCTGACGGTACCGCAGACCGCGGTGTCCGGGACGGTGAGGAACGGCTTCACGGGGCACGAGCATGACGACGAGCTGCGCCTCATCAACATGCGCGGACGCATGTATGACCCGCAGCTGGGCCACTTCCTCAGCCCGGACCCCTTCGTCCAGGCCCCGCTCTTCAGCCAGTCCTTCAACCGCTACAGCTATGTCTTCAACAACCCGTTGAGGTTCACGGACCCGTCCGGCTTCGTCGCCACGGAACGCGTCTGGTACTACGACAGTTGGTACGGCGGATGGGTCTCCCGAGACATGGCGGGAGGAACCCCCGCGTCATCCCGGTCACCGGACATCGGGCAGGGCGGCGGCTTCTTCGAGCACATGCCTGGCTACGACGTGCCCTTCCACACGACTCCGTCTGCTACGCCAGAGACGGGTTCCGACAACTCGGGCTGGGGTGGCTCGGGATCAGCGCAGAACAATGAAACCGTCGTGCGTGCCCCCAGATACGACCCCGGGACAGATAGTATTGAGGCAAGCCTGCTGTACTATCGGCTCACGCAGTTCTTCGCCGGCACGACGATGGGAGTCAGCGCGGGGCTCCTGCCTTTCGGGTACATGCTGCCGCTTCCCGAAAACATGTCGAGGGAGGGGCGCCTGGGCTTTGGAGTGGGCATGGGCGCCGCGAGCCTCTACGAGCTGTACCAGGGACTCAGCGCCATCATCGGCGGCGTGAGTGCGATGACAGGGGGCGCTGGGGGAACCGTCGCCACGGGTGGCCTCGCCGCCGTGCTGGGTATCCCCCTGGCGCTTGCCGGCGCTGCCTCGGTGACCGTCGGCGGGGTGATGGTGGTCGACGCGGGCGGCAAGGGAGCCAAGGCGCTGGACATCCTCATGATGTCCAACGAAACAGAAGGGAGCGGGGGCGGCGATAAGTACAAGGAACTTGTCGACAAGCTCGATGCCACTGGAGTCAAACCCACCCAACGCGCTGACGAGACCAGTGCCAAGAAGGTACAGAACTTCATCGAAAAGATGAAAAGTCCCAAGTGGAACTGGAATGGCGGACGCAAGATCGTCATCGACGAGCAAGGCAGAATCATCGATGGCCACCACCGTTTCCTTGCCGCACAGATTCAAGGAATACCAATCCCAGAAAACGCCATCTGCCGAGTGCCGAGTCGAATGTTCCACTTCGAGGACGCGCTCCCGGCCTCTTGGAGCGAGACACTCCCACCTGGGCTCTTCTAGGAGAAAACATGGGGTTCGAAGCCTTCAGAGCCATCGCCGTTCCAGACAAGATCCACATCAGCCAACTCCACAAGACACTCAACCGCGCACCGTTCAGGCACCTCTCCAGCGACAGTCCTGGCTGGGATTACTTTGAGTACCGAGACAGCTCACACATCATTGAACTGGAGCTCGATCCCGATGGAGAGCTCTCGTTCAGATTTGCCCTCTGCCAACCCGGAACAGTTGATCAGGCACTCCTCGAGATGATTTCCGCACTGGGGAGCCAGTCATCCGCCCTCATCAAGCTCATCGGGCAGCCCCCTGGTTCGGACACAGCGACTGAATTCCTGCCGCCCTACAATGGGCTTCAATCAGCCCTGTTCAATGCCATCAAGACAAGAAGAGACAGATGGCAGGCGGCATTCGGAAGCACGACCGCTGTGCTCACGTGCGCTGAAGCCGTCGAGAGATTCATGCTCGGCTCGGAGCATTGATTGCTGCCGTTCCTGCTTCATATGAACGAGCAGCGTCAATCCTCCCGTTCCTTCCGGCTCGTTGCGTCGGGCAGCACGTACGTCACGGGCCGGGGCAGCATCACCCGCACCTCGTCGCCCGCGCGGAGGAGGCCAGGGCGCTCCACCCAGGCCACGAGGCCCCGGCGCTGCCACGCGGCCTTCACGAAGCGGCTCGCGAGCTTCTGCATGTCCGGGTAGTGCGCTTCAATCACGCGCCCGGGGCCGGTGCAGGGGTCGTTCTCCCCTTCCACCGCGAGCACCGCATCCCCGGGGAAGAACAGCCGCGTCCCCGGCGGGAGCTGCGTCAGCGTGGGCACGCCCGCCACTTCCAGGTTGGCTCCCAGCCATGAGGCCAGCACCTTCGGCACGCCCAACGTCTGCGCCACCTGGGCCAGTTCCTCCGTGGACACCAGCGACAACTGCCGCGTGTTGCGGATGGGGGTGCCCTTGGGGAACCACGGCGTGCGCACGTCCGCGGCCCGCGTCAGCCCCGCGTGCCTGTCTCCCTCGATGCCCTCGAAGGAAACCTTCGTCTCCGCCAGCTCGCGGGTGACGAAGCTCTTCTTCTCGGTGCACACGAGGACACGCACGGTACGTCCGGACAGCTGCGGGGTACGGGCCATGGCGCTTTTCTAACCCGGCACGTCCGCCCTGTCAGAGCAGGGTGAGCTGCTGCGGCTTCCCTCCGAGCGGGCGCGCGTCGATGCCGGCGTCCCGCAGCGCCTGCGCCAGCTCCTCCGCGAAGCCGTGGCAGGTGATGACCTCCTTCGCGCCCGTCGCCTTCGCGTAGGACACCAGCGAGGGAAAGTCCGCGTGGTCCGACAGGGGGAAGGCCACGTCCGCGCCGTAGCGAAAGGCCGCGCCCCGGTCCACCGCCCAGCCCGTCAGCACCGCCGTGGCCCTGGGCCACAGCGCTGACAGCGCCCCGCCGCGCGCCTGGTGCGGAGGAATGAAGAGCACCTCGCCCGGCTCCACCTTCCCGCTGAAGAGGCGCATGTTCTCGATTGGCACGCCCAGCTCCGCGTAGAGCTGCGCCACCTCGTAGATGGACGCATGCGCCACCAGCGGGAAGCCCCGGCCGGCGAGGTACTTCATCGCCTCCTGGCTCTTGCCCAGCGGATAGCCGAGCAGCACCGGCACCGCGCCCCGCTCGAGCTGCTTGCGAATCCATTCCTCCACCTGCCCCAGCACCTCCGCGCGCGGTGGGAAGCGGTAGCGCGGGTGGCCGAAGGTGGACTCGATGACGAGCGTGTCGCACTCGGCCACCTCCGTCGCCTCGGCGGTGAGCGAGGGCGCGACGTTGAGGTCACCCGTGTAGACGATGCGCTTCCCATCCGAGCGGATGACCCGCAGCTGCGCGCTGCCGAGGATGTGGCCCGCGGGCAGCAGCTCCAGCACCAACGGCCCCAAATCGAAGGGCTGACGGTAGGGCACCGCGAGCGGCGCATTCACCGGGCCCAGCCGGTGCGTCATGAAGCGCAGCGTGGCCGCCGTGGCGATGGTGCGCTCGTGCCGGGCGATGTGGTCCGAGTGGCCATGGCTGACGAAGCACAGCGGAGACTTCCGCTTCGCATCCAGGGACAGGGGGGTGCCCGTCAGGTGCATCCCGTTTCGCCGCAGCTCCACACTCATGGGAAGGGCCAGAGGTATAGCGCGTCCTGGCGGCGCGGGCCCTCCTCACTCTTGCCCACCGCGCCCGGCCGGCCGCCAGGCAGGCCCACTACACCGCGCGCGAGCGCCACCAGCCCCACGCCGCCGCGCCCACGTCGGACACCAGCACGCCCAGGAGGATGAGCCCGCCCCCGGCCCACTCGCGCGCGCCGAGCACCTCGTAGCCCAGCGCCACCGAGCAGGCCGCGGCGTACACCGGCTCCATGGAGTAGAGGACCGCCGCCCGCACCGCCGAGGTGCGCGCCTGTCCCCACGTCTGCACGCAGATGGCCAGGGCGCTGGCCAGCACGCCGCACACCAGCACCGCCGCCACGAAGGATGGATTCCACTCCACCCGCCGCGTCACGAAGGGCAGGCACAGCGCGGACAGCAGCGCCACGCCCCAGAGTTGCACCGCGACCAGCCCCATCACCCCCTCCTTCGGCGCGTACCGCTCCGTGAGGGTGATGTGGAACGCGTACGCCACGGCGCAGCCCAGCGTCATCACGTCGCCCAGCGCCAGCCCGCCGCCCTCCCCGCCGGTGCTTCCGGTGTCCGGCCGCGTGAGGAAGTAGAGCCCCACCGCGGCCAGCACCACCCCCAGCAGCGACGTGACTTTCGGCACCTGCTTGAAGAGCACCAGCGACAGCAGCGGGACGAACACCACGCTCATCCCGGTGATGAAGGCCGAGCGCGACGGCGTGGTGAGCGTGAGCCCCACCGTCTGCAGCGTGAAGCCCACGAAGAGGAAGGCGCCCAGCACCGCGCCCCGCCGCAGGTTGACGGGGCGCAGCACCTGCCGCCCCGCCAATACGCTCAGCACGCCCGCGCCCACGAGGAAGCGCAGCGTGAGGAAGGTGAACGGGTCCCCATGCCCCAGTGCGTCCTTCACCACCACGAAGGTGACGCCCCAGAGGAGGGTGACGAGGGCCAGGGGCCCATCCGCCTGGAGCCGCTGCGTGCGCTCCGGGCGGGGGGCGTCGAGGGTGTCGGGAGTCGAGGTGATCACGGCGAGCTACGGGATGAAGAAGAAGGTGACGCCGAGCATCTGGCCTACCCGAGGGAATAACGCAACCCCCGCCCCGTCACTGCGCCAGTTCCCGCTCCAGGACCACCAGGGCCTTGGCCCGACCCGCCGCGTCCCACGCCTCGTTCGCCTGCCGGGTCAGCTCCGCGGGCGCGGGCCGGAAGCCCAGCCTCGCGAAGGTCTGCAGCGAGGCGGTGTTGTCATCGTCCACGTCCGCCTGGACGCGGACCTCGCCCTGGCGCCGCGCCTCGTCCAGCAGGCAGCCCAGCAGCCGGGTGGCCACGCCCATGCGCCGGACCTGGGGCGCCACCACGAGGGAGCGCACCCAGACACCGTCCAGCGGCAGCGCCTCCTGGCGGTACGCGTCCACCCAGGCGAAGCCGCGCATGCGCCCCTCCGCGTCGAAGGCCCCGGCGGCGGCCCCACGCCGGGCGGGCGCGTCCAGCCCCCACCGCTCGCGGAGCTGGCGGCGCAGGAAGCTGGTGGACACCACCAGCCGCTCACCCGCGAAGGCGAGCAGCGCGTCCAGGTCTCCGGCCCGCAGCAGCCGCACCTCCAGCGGCCCCACCAACCGGCGCCGGAAGGGTCTCGACCAGCCGGAGAAGAAGAAGTCCCGCACGCGCCGGTAGACTACCCGGCCTCCAGGCCTCGCCCACACCGCCGCCAGCGTCCGCTGCGTCATCCACAACGCCGGCCGGAAGGGCCGGGGCAGCGGTACCACCCATTCCCCGCGCTTCACCGCCACCACCCGTCCCAGCGTCACCCCGGCCGGCGTGTCCGCGCCCCCCAGCAGCGGGGCCGTCCGCCATGGGCGAGTGGACACCACCACGTGCGCCACCAGCTTGCGGCCCTGCCTCAGGAGCGCCACATCCCCCCGCGCCAGGGCGCCGGGCCCGCAGCGCAGCACGCGCACCGCGTCCCCGGCGCGCAGCAGGGGGTGGAGGCTGCCGCCCACGCCGTGCACCCACAGCCGCTGCCCGGGAGGCAGCGCCTCCAGCACACCCAGCAGGACTTCGGTGGAAGGGGTTTTCCGAGACGACATGTCCCTGGCCTTCGAATTTCGTGGCTGACACCGGCCCGTGCGGGTTTCTACCGCGCCCCGCCCGGGCCCGATATGAGGGGGTTCCCGCGCCTGTCATCTGTGCGCACGAAGGAAGGACGAGTCCATGGACACGGTGCCCGAGGGTTCCCTGGTGCCCCAGCGGGGCTGGTGGAGTCGCAACTGGAAGTGGATGGTCCCCGTGGGGTGCCTGGGCATCGTGGCCTCGTGTGGCTGCCTGGGCGCCGTCCTCGCCTATGCGGGCTTCTCGTCGCTGTCGAAGATGGGGGCGTACACGGAGGCGGTGGCGATGGCCACCGGCGATGCGGAGGTGCAGCGCGCGCTCGGCGCGCCCATCGACCCCGGGCTGCCGAGGCAGTCCTCCGTAAGCTCGAACAACGGCCGCACCGAGGCCCGCTTCACCATTCCCCTCGACGGCCCCAAGGCGGACGGCACGCTGCAGGTGGACGCGGAGCAGTCCGAGGGCGGCGCGGAGTGGCACTACCGCAAGCTCGCCGTGGAGGTGGAGGACGGCACCGTCATCGACCTGCGGGACGACGCGCCCTCCGCGGAGCCCGGTGAAGACGAGCCTGGAGATGAGCCCGGTGACGGGCCCGGAGAAGAACCCGGTGACGAGCCCGGGGAGGACGGGATGCCGCCCCCCACGCCGAAGCCGCCCGTCCCTCCGGAGCCGCCCTTCGGCGCCGAGCCGCCCGGTCGGGACTCGGACGCGCCCAACGAGCACGGGAAGCAGAAGGGCGACAGCGACATCGAGCTGTAGCCCCAAAGCGAAGGGGCGGCGCGGGGAGAGTCCCCACGTCCGCCCCTCGTGATTCGGAACCGGCGTACCGGCGGCTGGCTACTTCAGCTTGGCCAGCTCGGTGCGCAGCTCGGGCAGGACCTTGAAGAGGTCCGCCACGATGCCGTAGTCCGCCACCTGGAAGATGGGGGCCTCGGGGTCCTTGTTGATGGCGACGATGGTCTTCGAGCTCTTCATGCCCGCCAGGTGCTGGATGGCGCCGCTGATGCCGGCCGCGATGTAGAGCGCCGGAGCCACCACCTTGCCCGTCTGGCCGACCTGCAAGTCGTTGGGCACCCAGCCCGCGTCGCACACCGCGCGGGACGCGCCCACCGCGGCGCCCAGCTCGTCCGCCAGCGCCTCAATCTCCTTGAAGTCGCCCTTGGTGCCGCGGCCGCCGGAGACCACCACGCGCGCCTCGGTCAGCTCGGGGCGGGCGCTCTTCACTTCCTTGAAGTCGACGAACTTCGTCTTGGAGGCCTCCACCTTCGGGGTGAAGGTCTTCACCTCGGCGGCGCCCTGGCCACCCTGGGCGGCGGTGAACTCGGTGGCGCGCAGGGTGAACACCTTCACCGGCGTGGTGAGCTTCACCTCGGCGAAGACGTTGCCGGCCCACATGGGGCGGCTGAAGGTGACGTCGGCCCCGCCGCCGTTGAAGGCCATGACGTCCGTGGCCATGGCGGCGCGCAGGCGCGCGGCCAGACGCGGCATCAGGTCCTTGCCCTGCGCCGTGGAGGCCATGCCCACGTAGTCCGCCTTCAGCTCCTGGGCCAGCGCGGCCAGGGCCGGGGCGTACGTCTCGGCGAGGTAGTGCTCCAGCTCGGCGGCGGCGCCCACGTGCACGGCCTTGGCGCCGTAGCCCTTGAGCTCGTCGGCGACCTTGCCGGGGTCCTTGCCCACCAGGGCGACATGAAGCTCGCCACCGGCCTTGTCGGCCAGCTGCTTGCCGGCGCCAATGGCGTTGAAGGTGGCCTTGCGAAGGTGCCCGTCCGGCTGCTGCTCGGCGATGATGAGAACGATTGGCATCTGCGTGACTCCGTAATCTCTAAGAGGTTCGAATCCGGGTTCGAATCAGACGACCTTCGCCTCGTTGTGGAGCTTCTCCACCAGGGCCGGCACGTCGGCGACCTTGATGCCCGCCTTGCGCGCGGGAGGGGCCGACATCTTCAGCACCTGGATGGCCGGCGTGACGTCCACGCCCAGCTTGGCCGGCGTCAGCTCCTCAATCGGCTTGCTCTTGGCCTTCATGATGCCGGGGAGGCTGGCGTAGCGCGGCTGGTTGAGGCGCAGGTCGGTGGTGACGATGGCGGGCAGCTGGCACTCCAGCGTGGCCAGCCCGTTGTCCACTTCGCGAACCACGCGCACCGTCTTGCCGTCGGCGCCGACGACGAGCGCGGGCACCTTGTTCTTCTCCTGCTCGCTCTCCAGCGACTCCACCTTGGAGGCGAACGTCGCCTGGCCCCAGCCGAGGAACTCGGCGAGGTACTGGCCCACCTGGTTCTGGTCATCGTCGATGGACTGCTTGCCGAGGACGACCATGTCCGGCTTCTCCTTCTCCACGACCTTCTGGAGCAGGCCGGCGATGCCGAGCTGGTCCAGGGGGCCGGTGTGGTTCACCCACACCGCGCGGTGGGCGCCCATGGCCAGGGCGTGCCGGAGCTGCTCCTGCACCTCCTTGCCGCCAATGGACACCACGACGACTTCGCCCTGGTGCTTCGCGACGAGGCGCAGCCCCTCTTCGACACCAATCTCGTCGAAGGGGTTGATCTTGTACTTGAGCCCCTCCTGCACGATGCCCGAGCCATCCGGCTTGACCTTGATCTTCGACTCGGGGTCTTCCACGCGCTTGGCGGTGACGAGGATCTTCACGGTGGTGCTTCTCCTTACCGGGAGACGATTGAAGTCTGCGAAACAGTCCGCGAGGGCCGGGTTGACGCGGCGCGCGAACAGTCAGGGTTAATAGGCATCCGGGAGTCACGGCGGCAACGGGAAACGGCCGCCGGCCCCAGTTCCGCTTTTCTACTTGAACAGTTCGCGAGCGATGACGAGCCGCTGGACCTGGCTGGTGCCCTCGTAGACCTGGATGAGCTTGGCGTCGCGCATCAGCTTCTCCACGGGGTAGTCCTTGATGTAGCCGTAGCCGCCGTAGACCTGCACCGCGTCGGTGGCGACCTTCATGGCCATGTCCGCGGCGAAGCTCTTGGCGTAGCTGGACTGGAGGGTGTTGCGCTTGCCCTCGTCCAGGAGCCACGCGCTCTCGTAGGTGAGCATGCGGGCCGCGTGGGTGTTCATGGCCATGTCGGCGATCATGAACTGGATGGCCTGGTGCTCGATGATGGGCTTGCCGAACGTCTTGCGCTGGCTGGCGTACTCCATGGAGTACTCGAGCGCGGCGCGGGCGATGCCCACGGAGAACATGGCGGTGAGCGGGCGGCTGTTGTCCAGCGTGGCCATGGCCACGGCGAAGCCCTGGCCCTCTTCACCGATGCGGTTGGCCACCGGGACGCGCACGTCCTCGAAGGTCAGCGACACCGTCTCGCTGGCGCGCTGGCCCATCTTGTTCTCGTGCTTGCTGGGGGTCAGGCCCTTGGGACGGCCCTCCACCACGAAGCACGTAATCCCCTTGTGCTTCTTCGCCTTGTCCAGCGTCGCGAACACCGTGTACTGCTCGGCCTGGCCGCCGTTGGTGATGAAGCACTTGGCGCCGTTGAGGACGTAGTGGTCCCCCTCGCGGCGCGCGGTGGTCTGCATGTTGGCCACGTCGCTGCCCGCCTCCGGCTCCGTGAGGCAGAAGGACGAGAACTTCACCCGCTCGGAGAAGTGGCCCAGCAGGCGCTTCTTCTGGTCCTCGGTGCCGTGGAGGATGATGGGCAGGTTGGCCAGGTCGTTGGCGATGATGGACGTCGCCACGCCGGCACAGCCCCAGCTCAGCTCCTCCGCGACGATGACCTGCTCCAGGTGGGACAGGCCCACGCCGCCGTACTCGGAGGGGATGGCCATGTTCAACAGGCCCAACTCCCACGCGGTGGACAACAGGTCCCTGGGGAAGGTGGCCGTCTCGTCGTAGTGCGCGGCCTTGGGGCGCACCACCTCGCGGGCGTACTTGCGCGCCGCTTCCTGGAGTGCGCGCTGGGCGTCGGTGAGCTGGAATTCCATGCGATTCCTCGTGACTCGGGCTGCTCGTTGATTCGGAAGTCAACGAATACATGCCGCGCCGCGAAATCGCCAGTCCCATGCGCTGCCCGGGGTGGGGAGGAGTTGCTCCCACACCCCTGGGGTGGCTCCCGAAGGGACGAGGCCCGTCCGGGAGCCGGGCGGGCTACTTCCCCGCCTGGGGCTTGGAGGCCTTGGGAACCTTCTCCCAGTCGGCCAGGAACTTCTTGATGCCCGCGTCGGTGAGCGGGTGCTGGGCCAGCTGGGCGATGACGCTGAAGGGCAGCGTGGCCACGTCCGCGCCCATGCGGGCGGCCTGGAGGACGTGCACGGGGTTGCGCACGCTGGCCACCAGCACCTGCGTGGTGAAGTCGTAGTTCCGGTAGATCTCCAGGATGTTGGAGATGAGCTCCATGCCGTCCTGGGAGATGTCGTCCAGCCGGCCCACGAAGGGCGAGATGTACGTGGCGCCCGCCTTGGCGGCCAGCAGGGCCTGGTTGGCGGAGAAGCAGAGCGTGACGTTGGTGCGGATGCCCTCGGCGGTGAACACCTTGACGGCCTTCATGCCCTCCACGCCCATGGGAACCTTCACGACGACGTTGTCGTGAATCTTCGCGAGGCCGCGGCCTTCCTTCACGAGCTCGTCCGCCTCCAGCGAGACGCACTCGGCGCTGATGGGCCCGTCCACGATGGAGCAGATTTCCCGGATGGTCTCCTCCAGGGGCCGCCCCACCTTGGCGAGGAGCGACGGGTTGGTGGTGACGCCGTCCACGCAGCCCATTGCATGGGCCTTGCGGATCTCCTCGACGTCGGCGGTGTCGATGAAGAACTTCATCTCGTCCCCTCTCCTGGGAAAGAACCTGCGATTGAATGAAGGTGGATGTAGCCGGGACGAAAAGCCCAGGCGAGCAGGCGCGTAACCGATGCCCCCCCACGCGTCAAGGGTGGCCACCGTGGAGGGTGGCGTGTAGAAGGTCCGGCCAACACCATGGCCCGCGCCCCCCGCTCCGCCGCCAAGAAGCCCCGCCTGCGCGCCCTCCCCGGCCGCCCTGCCCAGGCTCCTGCCTCTGACGCCGAGGCCACGCTCGCCTACGCGAGGGGCGTGCTGGAGGCCGAGGCCCGCGCCATCCTCAACGTCACGGAGCGCCTGGGCGACGCGTTCCTCCGCGCCGTGACGTTGGTGCGCGAGTGCACGGGCCAGGTGGTCGTCACCGGCATGGGGAAGGCGGGCCACATCGGCCAGAAGCTGTCCGCCACGCTGGCGTCCACGGGCATCCGCTCGGTGTACCTGCACCCGGCGGAAGCGGTGCACGGAGACCTGGGCCGCGTGGGGCGCGGGGACGTCATCCTCGCCCTGTCCAACAGCGGCTCCACCGAGGAGCTGGTGCGGCTGCTGCCCGCCTTCAAGCGCATGGCCACGCCCGTCATCGCCCTCACCGGCGACGCGGAGAGCCCACTCGCGCGTGGCGCGGAGCTGGTGCTGGACATCGGGCCCATTGAAGAGGCCTGCCCCATGGGGCTGGTGCCCACCGCGTCCACCGCGGCGCTGCATGCGCTGGGAGACGCGCTGGCCATGGCGGTGCTGCGCTCGCGGCCCTTCGGCACGGAGGACTACGCGCTCTTGCACCCGGGCGGGAAGCTGGGGCGCTCCGTGCAGCGGGTGTTCGAGTTGATGCGCAGCGGCCCCGCCAACCCGCTGGTGCTGGACACCGCACCGCTGTCGCAGGTGGTGGGCGTGATGACGAAGACGCCGGGCCGGCCGGGCGCCGCGTGCGTGGTGGACAAGGCCGGGATGCTGGTGGGCATCTTCACCGACGGCGACTTGCGCCGCCGCGTGGAGGGCGGCCTCACCGACTTCACCATTCCGGTGCGCGACGTCATGGGCAAGCACCCGCGCTGCGTGACGCCGGAGACGCTGGTGCTCACCGCCACCGCGCAGATGCGCGAGCTGAAGGTGGACCAGCTCCCCGTCGTGGACGCGGAAGGCCACGCCGTGGGCCTGCTCGACGTGCAGGATTTGCTGGCCGCGAAGTTCGTCTGACCCGCGGGGGCTGGCGTCCCTCGCAAACGCCAGCGGCCAGCACTCCGGCGCTCCGGACGGAAGCGCCGCGCCGTGCGGCCCGCCTCGGGCCCCGCTACCGGTGCGCTACTGCCCCAGCTTGGCCTGCAAGGCCGCCTTGTTGGGGTAGTTCGGAGCGTCGGCGGCGAGCTTCTCCCAGAGCGCCTTCGCGCCCTTCTCGTCGCCCTTGCTCTTGAGCGTGTCGCCCAGCTTCTCCACCGCGGCCGGGTCGGCCTGCACGGCGACGCCCCACACGCGCGCGGCCATGGGACGGCCCAGGCCCACCAGCGCCCACGCCATGCCCGCCTTCGCGCGCCCGTTCTCCGGCTGGAAGGGCACCACGCGCGTGTAGTTGGCGAGCGCCTCCTGGTAGCGGCCCTTGGACAGGTGCTCCTCGCCCTCGTCCACCAGCTTCGCCAGGCCCTGCTCCAGCTCCGGCGTGCGCTCGGTGTTCTGCACGGCGTCGATGGCCTCCTGCGACAGCGGGCGCGGCGCGTCCGCGGGGGCCGCGGCCGCCTGCGACAGCCGGATGCGCCGGTCCTCCGCGCGCGAGGCGAGCAGCTTCTTCCGGCCGCCGGCCTTCACCGTCTCCTCCGCGAGCGTGCTCATCCGCTTCGCCATGGGCGCCCGCTGCGAATCCGGGTGCGCGGCCACCATGGCGTCGAAGCCCGCGCGCGCCTGCTTCAGCGCGGCCACGTCCTCGCCCTTCGTCTCGAACAAAAGCGCCGAGCGCGAGTACAGGGCCTCCTCGTGCGTGGGCTCCACCTCCAGCACCGCCGCGTACGCCGCCAGCGCGCCGTCCAGATCACCAGAGAGGAAGAGCGCGTTCGCCCGCATCATCTCCACGTCCAGCACCGGCGCCAGCGCCGCGCGCGCACAGGCCGCCGCGCCCGCGGTGTCGCCCTTCTTCGCGCGCTCCTGCGCCGCCGCCGTCATGTCCTCCACCGACGTGCCCGCCGAGAAGCCGCAGCCCGCGGCCGCCGATGACGGGACGGCCGCCTTGCCCAGCTTCTTGCGCTGCGCGAGAAACAAATCCCGCGCCGGCCTCGCCCGCGCCTCCGCCTGCAAGAGATAGATGACGGCGTCCGTGTTGCGGCCGTTCACGTAGTAGAGCCGCCCCAGCGACGAGGCGATTTCGAAGGTCTTCTCCCTGTCACGCAGCCCCTCCGTGGAGTCGAGCTGGCGCAGCAGCTCGTCCGCGGACGGCGGCGCGCGGCCGGTGCCCGACATGGGCGGGTGGCCCTCGGGCAGCGCCCCCGTGGGTGCCGCGGCGCCGGGCTGCGCGCCGTCCACCTGCGGGTGCCCCTCGGGAAGGGCGCTGGCGCCAGGAGCGGCGGCGGGCGAGCGGGCGGGCGACGCCGTGGTCCCCGGGGGGACGGTCGGGTGACCGGGGGGAAGATTCGTCGGCTCGGCGGCAAGCAGCGCCGCGGTGGCCAGGGCAAGGGACAGGTTCATGAGTCGTTGCTCGAGTAGCTCGCATCGGGCCACCAGGTGGCCTCGCTCCTGCGGACATCCTGCGGGGCGAGTTTCCCGAGGAGCTCCTTCACCGTGGCGCCCATCACCGGATGCTTCTGCTCCGGGGCCAGCTCGGCCAGCGGTTCGAGCGCGAAGCGGCGCTTGTGCAGCTCCAGATGGGGCACCTGGAGGTTCGGGTCGGCCACCACCTGCCCCTCCCAGAGGAGGATGTCCAGGTCGATGGTGCGCGGCCCCCAGCGCAGCTCGCGCTGGCGCCCCAGGTCCTTCTCTATCTGCTGGAGGATGCACAGCAGCCGCTGGGGCGACAGGCCGCACTCCAGCGCCACCACGGCGTTGAGGTAGCGCGGCTGCGGCGGCCCCACGGGGGCGCTGTCGAAGAGAGAGGAACAGCTCAGCACCGCCACCGCGTCGATGCGGGACAGCGCGGTCAGGGCGGCAACGAGGTGGGCCTCGCGGTCACCTTCGTTGGAACCCAGCCCCACATAGACGGTGTCGCTCACGGCTCCATCTCAACCGGGTTGACCAGGGTCCCGATTCCCTCGACCTCCACCTCCACCGTGTCCCCCGCCTCCAGCTTCCCCACCCCCGACGGCGTCCCCGTGCTCACCAGGTCGCCGGGCAGCAGCGTCATTCCCTGGGAGATGAAGGACACCAGGCGAGCGGGGCTGAAGATCATGTCGGACGTCCGGCTGTCCTGGCGCACCTGCCCGTTCACCCGGCAGACAATCCGCAAGTCTCCGGCGGACAGGCCCGTCACCGCCCACGGCCCGGCGCAGGCGAAGGTGTCGTAGCCCTTGGCGCGCGTGTGCTGGATTTCGCGCTTCTGGATGTCTCGCGCCGTCACGTCGTTGAAGCAGGTGAGGCCCCAGATGGCGCGCGCGGCCGTCGCCTCGTCGGCGTTGCGCACGCGCTCACCGATGACGAGCGCCAGCTCCGCCTCGTAGTGCACCTCCTGGCTCGCCTTCGGAATGCGGATGGGCGAGCCCATGCCGTTGAGGGCGGTGGAGGGCTTGATGAAGATGAGCGGCTCGGGCGGGACGGGCTTGCCCATCTCCTCCGCGTGCTTGCGGTAGTTCTGGCCGATGCAGACGACCTTCGATGCGTCCGACGGCACCAGCAGCGTCAGCCCCGCCAGCGAGCGGCGGATGCCCGTGTCCTTCCCGCCCGCCCAGGGCGCGGCGTTGAGGACCACCACCTCGTTGCCCTCGACACGGCCGTGGTGCGCACGGCCCTCGTGCAGGAAGCGGCAATAGCGCGCGTTCGTCATGCGGTCCTCTGGAAGCCTAGCACGTCGGCCATGTCGTAGAGCCCTGGCGCCCGGCCCACCGCCCAGCGCGCGGCGCGCAGCGCCCCCAGGGCGAACTGGTCCCGACTGGTGGCCCGGTGGGTGAGCTCGATGCGCTCGCCCTCGCCGAAGAAGTAAACCGTGTGCTCGCCCACCACGTCCCCGCCCCGCAGCGTCTGCACGCCAATCTCATTCGCGGGCCGCGCGCCCACCATGCCGTGGCGCGCGAAGGTGAGGTCCTCCTGCGAGCGCCCCAGTGCCCCGGCCAGCACCTCCGCCAGCCGCAGCGCGGTGCCGCTGGGCGCGTCCTTCTTCATGCGGTGGTGCGCCTCCATCACCTCCACGTCGAAGCCCTGCCCCAGCACCCGCGCCAGCTCCGCCGCCATGCGGAACACCACGTTGACGCCCACCGACATGTTGGGCGCGGCCACCACGGGGATGGACTTCGCGCTCCCGGCCAGGGCCGCGGTGGTCTCCGGCGTGAAGCCGGTGGAGCCCACCACCAGCGCCACGCCGCGCGCCGCGCACACCTTCGCGTGGGCCACGCTCACCTCGGCGCTGGTGAAGTCGATGACGACGTCCGCCTTCGCCGCGTCCAGCGCCCTGGCCAGGTCGTCCACCACCTGCACCTCCAGCGCCCCCTGCCGCGCGGCGAGCCCCGCATCCAGCCCCACGGCGGCGCCGCCCGGGCGCTCCGTGGCGCCCACCACCTGCAGGTCTTCCGCGTCCCGCGCCAGGCGCAGCAACGTGCTGCCCATGCGGCCGGTGACTCCGGTGATGACGGTGCGAATCATGGTTGCCGGCGCTCCTGGCGAGCTATCGAGAATCGGGCCTTCAGCCCTTGAGCAGCCCCAGCGCGCGCAACTCGTCGCGCAGCTTTGAAGCGTTGGGCTCCGTCATCTGCACCAGCGGCAGGCGCACTTCCGGGCCGAAGAGGCCCATCAGGTGCAGCGCCCACTTCACCGGAATCGGGCTGGACTCCACGAAGAGCAGCCGGTGCAGGTTGTTCATCCGCAACTGGATGTCGCGGGCCTTCGCGAAGTTCCCCGCGCGCGCCTGGGCCACCAGGTCCGCCATCATCCGCGGCGCCACGTTCGAGGACACGGAGATGACGCCCTTGCCGCCGCAGGCGATGAAGGGCAGCACCGTGAAGTCGTCACCGGACAGGAGCGTCATCCGCTCGCCGCACTTCTCGAGGATGTCGAGCGCGCGGGGCATGCTGCCGGTGGCTTCCTTGATGGCCACGACCTCGGGGAGGTCGCACAGCTGCTGCACCGTCTCCGGCAGCAGGTCCACGCCGGTGCGGCCCGGCACGTTGTAGGCGACAATCGGGAAGCCCGGGTGCGCGCGCGCGATGGCGCGGAAGTGCTCCACCAGGCCCGCCTGCGTGGGCTTGTTGTAGTACGGCGTGACGATGAGCGTGCCGTCCGCGCCCGTCTCGCGCACGCGCTTCACGCCTTCAATCGCCTCGGCGGTGCTGTTGGAGCCGGCGCCACCCACCACCGCCGCGCGCCCCTTCGACTCCTCCACCGCGACTTTCACCGCGCGGGCGCGCTCGTCGGGCGTCATCGTCACCGACTCGCCCGTGGTGCCCATGGGGATGAGGACGCTGGTGCCGCCCTCAATCTGGTAGCGCACCAGGGCCCGGTAGGCCTGCTCGTCGAACGCCCCGTCGCGGAACGGGGTGGCCAGCGCCGTCATGGAGCCTTCGAAGGTCCTCATGGCGGCGCTTATATGTTCAGGCCCGCTCACCGCGCCAGAGGTCCTCAATCCGCTCCCGTTCGCGGACCACCCTCCACGCCTCCCCGTCCACCATGACTTCGGCCGGGCGGGGACGGGAGTTGTAGTTGGAAGCCATGCTCATCCCGTAAGCCCCGGCACTCATGAAGGCGTACAGCTCGCCCGCCTGGGGGAGGACCAGGGAGCGGGCCCTGGCCAGCACGTCCGTGGACTCACACACCGGCCCCACGACGTCCACCTCCACCGCCTTCCCACGCCGCTTCACCAGGGGCTGGAAGCCGTGGTGCGCCTCGTAGAGGGCCGGGCGGATGAGGTCGTTCATGCCCGCGTCCACCACCACGAAGTGCTTGGCCGGCGTCTTCTTCCGGTACAGCACGCGGGTGAGCAGCACGCCCGCGTTGCCCACCAGCGCCCGGCCCGGCTCCAGCACCAGGTGCGCGCCGGTGCCCTTCGTCGCGTCCAGGACGGTGCGCGCGTACTCCTCGGGAGAGGGAGGCGTCTCGTCCGTGTACGTAATCCCCAGGCCGCCGCCCACGTCCAGGTACGCCAGCGGGTGCCCGGCCGCCTTCAGCTCCGTGTAGAGGCCGGCCACCTTGGTGAGGGCCGCGCGCATGGGCGAGGCCTGGGTGAGCTGCGAGCCGATGTGGCAGTCCAGCCCGGCGGCGCGCACGCCCTTCAGCTTCTTCGCGCGCGTGTAGAGGGCCACCGCCTCCTCGAAGGGGACGCCGAACTTGGACGTCTTCAGCCCGGTGGAGATGTAGCGGTGCGTGCGCGCGTCCACGTCCGGATTCACGCGCAGCGCGAAGGGCGCGCGGCGGCCCAGGCGGCGGCCCACCGCGTCCAGGGCGTCCAGTTCCTCGGCGCTCTCCACGTTGAAGAGGAGGATGCCCGCGGCCAGCGCCGCCTCCATCTCCTCCTGCGTCTTGCCCACGCCGGCGAACACCGTCTTCTCCGCCGCGCCGCCCGCCTGCTTCACCCGGGCCAGCTCGCCGCCGGAGACGATGTCGAACCCGCCGCCCAGCCCCGCGAAGAGCCGGAGGATGGCGAGGTTGGAGTTCGCCTTCACCGAGTAGCAGATGAGATGCGGCGTGGCGCCGAACGCCTCCGACACCACCCGGAAGTGCCGGGTGAGCGTGGCCGCGGAGTACACGTAGGTGGGCGTGCCCACCGACTCGGCGATGGCCGGCAGCGGCACGCCCTCGGCGTGCAGCACGCCCTTGCGCCAGATGAAGTGGTTCACTGGGTTGGCTCGGTGCCCGGGACGGCGGGACCCGCGTCCGGAATCGGAGAGACGGACGGCCCCGAGGGCTCGAGGGGCCCTCGGGAGGTGTCCTCCGGAGGCGGCTGCGTCTCCGTGGGAGGCGCGGGCGGCGGCACCGGCGGCTTCGGCGAGCCCTTGATGCCGCACGCCACCAGCACCAGCGCGAGGCCGGTGGCGACACACACGGACGGGAGGACGCGGCGCATGGCTAGAAGCTGATGCCCAGCCAGCCGCGGATGGTCTGCGGCGTCTCCAGGTCGGCGCGCAGCGTGGAGTCGAACTCCTGCAGGCCGCTCATCGGGAACAGGATGCCGTACGCCACGCCCGCGATGAAGCCGTCCTCGGTCTTGTAGTCCGCACCGACGTTGGCCTCCACGCCCAGCGCCTTGCTGGTGAAGGACGGGGTGGACTCCGCGTAGAGCGTCTGCGAGTAGATGAGGCGGGCGTACAGGTCGAAGCCCTCCGTAATCGTGTACTTGGCGGAGGGGCGCACGTAGAACGCGTCGGTGATGCCGCCGATGATTTCCCGCCAGAGGATGAGGTCTACGCGGTAGTCGCGGTTGAAGCGGAAGTTGCGGATGGCGTTGTCGGAGCAGCCGCCGGAGCCGCAGCGGAACTGCGGGCCTTCCGAGTCACCCGGCTCGGTGAAGCCGTTGGTGCCGGAGCCGGGGCGGGCCGGGTAGTTGCCGAAGCCGGGGGCCTTGTCGCCCGACGCGAAGCCCAGCTCCAGGCCGAGCGACAGCTTGTTGTTGGCCACCTTCACCTCGCCCTGGGCCACGCCGCCGAACTGGGCGACGCGCAGGCTCTGGTTCTGCGTGGGGTCGTTGATGTTGCCCGCGTCCAGGGCGCGGTTGCCGATGTTGCCGAACGTGCCGGCGAGCTCGAACTCCAGCCGCCAGTTGCGCTCCTCGTACCGCAGCCACAGGTCCGGGATGTAGAGCGAAGCGGAGCGGGGGATGAAGCCCGTGGCGATGCCATTCTGGGTGCTGGCGTCGTACTCCCAGTTCTGCGTGCGGTAGGTGAAGTGCAGGCCGTACTGGAGCACGCTCTGGTTGTTGTTCAGCTTGGAGCGGATGACCGCGTCGGTGTCCCGGCGGGCGATGGCAATCACCCAGCTGTGGCTGTCGTCCGACTGCGTCAGGTCCACCGGCTCGCCCTGCGAGCCGCGCCCGTCGACGACGCCCTCGGAGTTGAAGTCGAACATGGGCGTCACGTACCAGCCCTCGAAGGGGTTGGTGACGAACTGGATGCGGTCCACCGTGTCGCCGTAGTCGCAGTCGAAGCAGGTGCCGTCGTTGCGCAGCATGCCCAGGCCCCACTGGCTGCCCATGCGGCCGAAGCGCAGGATGCCCACCGGCGTCTTCACCTCGCCATAGGCGCGGCGAATCTTGATGGAGTCCTCCAGCATGTCGACGGCGGAGTCCTGGCTCTCGGAGAAGACTCCGAAGAGGTTGTGCTGGTCACCCGGGTAGAGGTTGTCCGGCTGGGAGCCCAGCACCACGTTGTCCAGGCCGAGAATCTCCGTCTTGATGCTCACCTGCTCGGAGACGTTGAAGACGGGCTCCAGGCGCAGGCGCATGGTGGCGAAGGACTGGGTGTTCTCCCCGGCGCTGCGCGGCGAGCGCGGGAAGAGCTCCTGGCCCGGCACCTTGCCCAGGTCGAACTTGTAGAAGAGCGTGGGACGCAGGCGGAAGTAGCCGTCGAGCGTGAAGACCTCCAGCTTGCGCTTCTCCTCGGGGAACTCCTCGTTCCACTCGCCGGAGTCGACGGACTGCTTGGCGGCCTCGGCGCGGATCTCCTCGCGCAGCTCCTGCTTGGCGGCGTCCAGGTCCTCGCGGGTGACGGAGTCCCCCTGGGCGGCGGCGGGGGGCGGCTCGGCGGAGGGAGAAGCGGGCGCGGCGGGCGCGGCCTCGGTGGCGGCGGGCGCGGGCGCGCTACCGTCGGGCACCGGCGTCTGCGCGGTGGCCGTGGACGAAGCGACGAGCAGCGCCGCCAGCAGGGCGTGAGACATGGGCAACATTCTCCAGGGCCGCTTGGGGCGGCCGGGTCTGAAAGGCGGGCGATTCAAGCCACGGGACATGGGGGTGTCAACGCTTACCGGCCCGGGGCTTCGACGCGTGAACGCCTGAGCGGGGCTGGCATTTCGGACAGAAGTGGGTGGTGCGGCCGGCCTGGGTGAAGGACTCGACGGGGGTTCCGCACCGGGAGCATGGGCCCCCGGCCCGGCCGTAGACGAAGAAAGGGTTCTCCGAGCGCCCCTCCTCCAGGTACACCGGCTCCTCCCCCTCCTGCTCCTTCAGGCCGAAGTCGATGGTGGCCCGGATGGCGCCCACCAGACGCTTCCACTCGTCCGGGGTGAGGGAGGCGGGCTCCCGGGAGGGGTGGATTCCGGCGCGGAAGAGGGCCTCGGCGGCGTGGATGTTGCCCAGGCCGGTGATGCGCGACTGGTCCAGCAGCGCCACCTTGAGGGGCTGCCGGGAGGGGGCCACGGCCTTTTCGAGCTGGCCCGCGGTGAGGCCGTCCGCCAGGGGATCCCTCCCCAGGGCCTTCACCACGTCCAGCTCCCTCAGCCGGGCGGCGGGGGCGGGCTCCAGCCGGCCGAACATGCGTGGATCACTGAAGTGGAGGACGTGCCCGTCATCGAGGTGGAAGCGGGCGCGGCTGTACGGCTCGCCCTGCCCTTCCGTGCGGCGGACGAACTTGCCCGTCATCCCCAGGTGGCCCAGCAGGCCCCGTCCTTCCTCGAAGGCGAAGAGGAGGTACTTGCCCCGGCGGACGAGGGACTCCAGCCGGCCGGACAGCTCGGTGAAGTGGCGGAGCTCGGCACCACGGAAGATGCGGGTATCGTCGGCCTCGGCGCGGACGAGGCGCCGGCCGCTGAACCAGCGCACCAGGTTGCGCCGGGCGATCTCCACTTCCGGAAGCTCAGGCATCCGCCCCGGCACATAGCACCGCGAGCGGGGCGTGCGCATTTCTTACTTGTCGTACCGCGCACACCGGCGTGAAGTTCTCCGCGCTGGCAGGCCCCACCTCCGTTATGAGGCGGCCTTCCGACCCAACACCCACCCATTCTCTGGAGGCAGCATGGCGGACGTTCCGCAGAAGAAGTACGCGCCGATGCAGTTCCCGCAGCTCAAGGGCCTCAAGGGGCTCAGCGACGCCGTCCTCGAGACGCACTTCAAGCTGTACGAGGGTTACGTCAACCGCACCAACAAGCTGACCGAGACGCTTTCCGGCCTGCAGCTCAAGGGTGAGGCCGCGGGCACCAACCCCGCCTACGCGGAGATGACCCGCCGGCTGGGCTTCGAGTACAACGGCATGGTCCTCCACGAGTACTACTTCGGCAACATGAAGCCGGGTGGCTCGGGCGCCACGCCGCCGGCGAAGCTGAAGAAGGCCATGGAGGAGAGCTTCGGCTCCTTCGAGAACTGGTTCGCGGACTTCAAGGCCGTGGCCACCATGCCGGGCATCGGCTGGGCCGTGACGTTCCAGGACCCGCGCACCGGGTGGCTGTCCAACCACTGGATCACCCTGCACGAGACCAACAACATCGCCGGCTTCAAGCCCATCATCATCATGGACGCGTGGGAGCACGCCTTCACGCCGGACTACAAGGCGAACGAGCGCGGCAAGTACGTGGACGCGTACTTCTCCAACATCGACTACGACGCCTGCGAAGGCCGGCTGAAGTAGTCCGTCGTCTTCCCGCCCGGCGGGAGGCTCAGGGCGAGGGCTCCCCGCCGTCGTCCTCCTTCCGCTGGGACTCCGGGGCGCTGGACGTGGAGGCCTCGCCTCCGCCGCTCCGCTCCCGGACCTGGTGCGCCGAGGCCTGGGGGCGCAGTCGCAGCGAGCCCTGCTCGGGCAGCGGCGGCAGCGGCTGACCGGCCCGGAGCGCGGCCACGCTCCGCTCCAGCGCCGCGAGCAAATCACCCTGCGACGGAGGCCCCGCGGTGGCCCCCGCGTGCACGACGGGCCACCGCTCCGCTGCCTTCGGACGGGTGCGCGCGGCGCGGCGCTCGATGAAGGCCCGCAGCCGCTCGCGGTGGACGTCATGGTAGCGCTGGGGCTCGAACTGCGTGGCGCGGGCCTCGACGAGGTGCAGCGCCGCCTCCAGTTCGCGCGACTGCGGCCGCTCGCTCACGTGCGACAACTCCGCGAGACTGTCCTGGGACACCACCTCCTCCGCGTAGTGGAGCGTGGACAGGAGCAGCGCCCGGCCATGGGGCCGCACCGCGCACAGGTGGCCCTTCTGGTAGAGCACGAAGTGGCCAACGCCCACGCGGCCCGCCTCGCGCAGCGTGGAGACCAGCAGTGAGTACGCGCGCTCGGCCCCTTCCGCGGGGACCAGGTGGTAGGGCGTGTCGTAGTAGATGGGGTCTATCTCCCCCGCCTCCACGAAGTCCTCCAACTCGATGACGCGGCTGGATTCCGGGTCGAACGCCTCCAATTCCCCGCGCGTCACCGCCACGTGGCGGCCGTCGTCGAGCGCGTACCCCTTCACCACGTGCTCGTAGGCCACCTCCTCGCCGTCCGCCGAGCACACCCGCTTGTTCTGGATGCGGGCGCCGTCCGCGTCGTGCAGCAGGTGGAATTGCACCTGCTTCGGGCTGACCGCGCTGTAGAGCCTCACCGGGACGCTCACCAGGCCGAAGCCCAGCGAGCCCACCCATACGGGACGTGACATCCGCGCCTCCCCGGGCGCCGCGCTCGGGGCACCCGCAACTTCAAGAGTCCGTACCGGGTGCCGGTGCCGCAAGGCTCGCCGGCCCCCCCGGTGGGGGCGCGGGCTGGGGCGTCACCGCGTGTTTGGATGGATTCCGTCTGCTTCACGTCCTTGGGGGACGAAGCCCTACGCGGCGCTTGCCCGGAGGCGGGCGCTGCCCAAGAGTCGGGCCCGCTCCCGACGAAACAACCCATGGAACGAAAGGCACACCCGGTCATGCAACGAATCCTCTCGGTGGTACTGGGCCTCACCCTGGCGATGGGCCTCACCGCGGGCTGCGCGAAGCAGCGCATCCAGGCGGAGAAGGCCATCGCGTCCACCCTCATCTCCGACGAGCAGGAGGAGGAGCTGGGCAAGCAGGTGAAGGCGGAGCTGGAGACGAAGGAGAAGATCAAGTACGTCCAGGACGCCTCCGTCGTCGACTACGTGAAGAGCATCTCCGCGCCCATCCTCCGGCAGGCCACGAAGGACCGGCCGGGCGTGAAGTGGAAGGTCAACGTCATCGACGACCCGAAGACGGTGAACGCGTTCGCCACGCCGGGCGGCTACCTGTACGTCTACACGGGCCTCATCCTGGCGGCGGACACGGAGGCGGAGCTGGTCGGCGTCATGGCGCACGAGGCGGGCCACGTGGTGGGCCGGCACTCCGCGCGCGCCATGGTCAACCAGATGGGCCTGCAGGCCGTCACCCAGGCGGCGCTGGGGAAGAACCCGGGCGCGGTGGCGACCATGGCCGCGCAGCTCGCGGGCGGCGGGACGATGCTGGCGCACGGCCGCAGCGAAGAGACCGAGGCGGACGAGTACGGCGCCCGCTACGCGTCCGGCGCCGGCTATGACCCGCGCGGGCTCATCACCTTCTTCCAGAAGCTGCAGAAGGAGCAGGGGGACTCGCCGGCCTTCATGAAGTGGCTGAGCACGCACCCGACGAACCAGGACCGCATCGCGCACCTGCAGAAGGTCATCTCGCAGAACAACCTGCGCGGCAGCAACAACAGCCCGGGCGGGCTGCCGGCCATCCAGCAGA